>JAKVKZ010000012.1 GCA_022484565.1 Muribaculaceae bacterium | reverse complement strand
CGTACAGCGCCAAACATTATAGTGCAGAAATTTGTGGGACACCAATCAAACTATCCTATCCCTCAGCACATTAAAGTGCATTTTTTGTCCCACCTCATTGTCCCATATCCACCAATAGCCGGGAACTTGCCACAATATTTCCAAATAATGCTTATATTTGTGCCACAATTTCAAAAAGGCAGAATATTGAAAGTGTCAGTCGTCATAGTGAATTATCGGGTAAAGTACTTCCTTGAACAGACTTTACGGTCGGTCAGCGAAGCGCTTGAGGGCATTCCCTCCGAAATACTCGTCATCGACAATAATTCCGGCGATGATTCCATAGCTTACTGCCGCCAACTGTTCACTGAAGTGCATTTCATCGAGAATACGGAAAACGTGGGATTCGCTCGCGCCAACAATCAAGGGATATCGGTTGCCAAAGGCGACTTTATCCTCATTCTTAACCCCGACACCATTGTGTGCCACCGCAACATCGACGATTGCCTCGAGTGGATGCAGTCGCACCCCGATTGTGGCGGAATAGGAGTGCGGATGCTCAATGCTTCAGGCATTTTCCTTCCAGAATCAAAGCGCTCATTCCCCACTCCATGGGTATCGTTCTGCAAAATTTTCGGCCTCTCTGCCCTGTTCCCCACTTCAAAGCGTTTTGCCCGCTATCATCTCCGCTATCTTGATGAACACGAGCCGCACACAATCGATATTCTTGCCGGCGCATTCATGTTCATTCGTGGTGACCTGCTCAACCAAATCGGAGGTTTCGACCAGGACTTCTTCATGTACGGTGAGGACATCGACCTTTCCTATCGCCTTATCCAAGCCGGATTCCGAAACTACTATCTGCCCTCAACCATCATCCACTACAAAGGCGAAAGCACTCGCAAAAATTCCATGCGCTATGTGCGGGTATTCTACGAGGCCATGCTGATATTTTACCGCAAGCATTTTCCCGACTACAGCCGTTTTTTCTCCTTCTTTATCCACCTTGCAGTGTGGATTCGTGCAGCCTTGGCCATGCTTCGCCGCATCACCATAAATCCCGTGCGCAAGCTATTGGCAGGCACTCCGAAGCCACTTCAGTGGCTCATAGTCAGCACCCAGCCACAAGTTGTCGCCGCACTGCTTCCCGAAGGCAGCAAATGGCAACCTATTTCCGCTGATTCAGCCATCAGCGCAAGGCCAGTAGAAGTAGTCATCGACAATTCCGAAATGGATTACCCCGATATTATCTCCTACGTTGACTTCCATTCAGGCAAGGGCATTCATTTCCATATCTATTCTCACCAAAGCGGCATAATTGTCTCACCTTAGAACCTCAACAAATGACAACTTTTCTCACAAACAAAATCATCACACTCCGCGCACTTGAACCTACCGACCTCGAAATACTTTTCAAGTGGGAAAACGACACATCCCTATGGGCCGTAGGCAGCACCATTGCTCCATATTCACACCATCAGCTTTGGGAATATCTCAAAACCTACGATGGCGACATCTATACCAGCCATCAATTGCGGTTCATGATTACCCTGACAGAATCAGGCGAGCCAATCGGCACGATGGACTTCTACGATTTCGACCCGTTTAACAATCGGGCAGCAATCGGACTGCTAATCAGTTCTGACTATCAGCACAAGGGCTATGGCAAAATCACTATAGAACTTATTGAGCAGTATGCCTCACAGTATTTGGGTCTTAAGCAAATCCATACTCTTATTCCAGCAGGCAATGCGCACAGCATCAGTCTTTTCCGTAAGCTAAAATATCATCAGGCAGCCACATTGAAGTCGTGGCTGAAAATGGGCACCACTTACACCGATGCCTTCATTTTCCAGCGAGTTTTCGGTAACTAAAGTGTCAGCCGTTCATTTCAGGTATTTCAGCAGGCTGTATCTTCCCCTCTTTTCAGTCCCTTTTCCATATTGGATGACTTTTTGAGGGCATATATGCACGCAAGCCATACACTGAATGCAGTGATTGCTCCACGACGGCTTTCCGCCCTCTATTTTCACATTTTCCATAGGGCAAGCCTCAGCACATTTTCCGCATTCCACACAATTGCCCGACAGATGAAACCGCTCAGTGTGCTTATAGCCTTTAACGAAAGACGAGTAGATGGCATACGACTTAAACCTCGGAAATCCACCTTCCTTAATGCTCCAAGTTGACCAGCATTGGCACACAGCATCCACAATTTCAGCAATGCGGGCATGAGCGTCGTCAATCTTCTTTTGAGCCACCTCGTCAGTGTCGAGATTGAACATAGGAATATATGTGTTGGGCATTTGCACAGTCCAAGCCGAATCAAGGTGAAATGCCTTAGAAAACATTCGCATTCCCTTACCCATGTTGTCACCACAGGTAGCCACCGCATAGCGGAAAACGCCTTTAGGAACGCTAAGCCTTTTCACAAAGTCAACCACAGGTTTAGGTGCCCTCCAGCAATGAGTGGGAAACACTATGCCAATACGGTCATCATTTATAATAATATCCGAAGGGTTCTCTCCTTTCTTAATCAATTCGTCTATATTGGTCAGCTTATCATTAGTTCCCAATGCTATTTGTTCAGCTACCCAACGAGAATTACCAGTACATGAAAAATAAAAAATCATTATCACAGCATATTTTAGTGCACACTGCAAAGTTACTCAATGCTTCTGTTAGTTGCAAGCAAATATGCAGTTCTGCAATTCAAATATTGTGCCACAGCGTCGGTGTATTGGTCACGGCTTTGCTGGTCACGGGTCTGTGCTTCAAGCAAATCACTCATTGTGGCAGTACCTGCATGATAATAATCCTCATTAAGCCTTAAATTCTCAGCCGATTTCTCCATACTTTTTCTGGCAAGCAGAATTTGAGCGTATGCATTAGTGAGGTTATCATAGTCACTCTGCATCTGTATGAGCAGCAATTGGCGGTTATCCTCCCTATCCTGAACAGCCATACGTTCAGCTATCTCCTTCTGTTTCACCTTGTGCGAGCCAGTCCATATATCACTTATCGGCACACTTACATTCACCAAGCCGAGTGCATTTAGCCGTGATTTTCCTGTCAAGTCATGATATTTTCCGGCTGCACCCACAGCCACAGTAGGCAATTGAGCACCTTGAGCCAATTTGCGCTGCAATTTTGATGCCTCAACGTTCTTGTCAAGCAATTGTGCTTCAGTCCGTCCGTCAAGAGCTGCATTATGGTCAACCAAATAAGTGGCAGGATTAGGCAAATTCCCCACAAGAGTGGTGTCAATCTCGAAATCAGTGCCATACACACCTATATACTGCGCCAACACCAATTTACAGACGCTGATGCCATTTTCCAGTTTCAGCCGTGAAGTAGCTATTTCATTCTGTTTCAGCTCAACACTAAGAACATCATTTTTATTTGTCACGCCCACCTTATAGGCATTTTCAGCATCATCGTGGATTCGCGTCAATTGTCGATCCACCACGTCAAGCGTATGACGCTTCTCATACAAAGTCAGAAGAGAATTGTAATACTGCTCCGTGGTGTTCAGAATCTCATCCCGATTCTGATTGAGCTGAAGTTCACGCACTTCAGTCTGAAGTTGCGCCAACTTATTGCCATTCGTGATTTGTCCGCCTGCATAAATAGGTTGCATCGCCATCACATTTGCCATAATGCCGTGGTTGAGGCTACTAATGGAGAATGTAGTAGGTAACGAAGACAATACTGACGGATTCAGTCCCATCTGCTGCATGATTTGAGCAATCTGAGTCTGCTGGTCGTTTGTAAGGGAAATATCCTTCTTGATAAGATCATCTACCGACTTGAAATATGTTCCGGAAGCCGACACAGTAGGAAAATACTTGGTGTAAGCCTCCTTTTTCTGCTCTTTTGCCTGCTCAATGGCCAATTTAGCATCACGCATTTTCACATTGTTCTGAAGAGCCATCTGCCGGCACTCAGGCAAAGAATATACTTTTTGCTGCGGCATCGCAGCCACAGTTGTCAGCAAAAAAGCCGTCATTAATACTATATATCTTTTCATCGCTTTCTAATTAATTGACATTTACATCTGTTTCAGTGAATTTCAGCCTGCGGCGACTGTCTTTGAACCTGTAAATCATCCAATAGCCTATCGGTATCATTGTTATCACAAAGAACATCGATATTATTGTTCCAAAGCATACCACAACGCCCATCGGTCCCCACATCGGAGAGTTCTGAATAGCCATAGGGATTACTCCCATTGAAGCAGCCGCACTGGTAAGAAATATAGGTCTCAATCTGCGCTTTGCAGCCTGCAAAGCGGCCTGCTTGGCACTTATACGCTCCCCTTTCCTAAGCACTTCGGCATAGTCAATCATGATGATACCATTACGCACTATAATTCCCATCAGAGATATCATACCCAATGTGGCTGTCACACTCACATCCTGATGCATTATCGCTATGCCCACAGCAGCGCCAGGCAACGAGAACACAAGCGAAAGCATTATAAGCATCGTCAGCCGTATGTCGTGAAAATGGAGCAGCAGGATTATCAGAATTACCACTACCGATATGCTGAGACCGCCATATATCTGCGGGCCATTTTCATTGTCGCTAAAACGTTGACCACCCGGTGTCATCCGCACTCCGTCAGGTAACTTAATCTCTTTCAAGTCATCAAGCACTTTATCAGTCACCTTGTTGAGGTTTACTCCTCTCACCACATCGGCAAGTACCGACACCGTACGCACACCATTACGCCTTACTATCATGCCGTCGGTCCAATCGGGATTCACAGTGGCAATCTGCCTCAATGGCACATTTAGCCCGGGCAACATGCCACTAACAGTGGCATTGTCGAGATCATCAGGATGTTGCAGTCCATCGTGGCTGTCCTTTAGCATAACATTCACAGGATAGTCACCTTCCCAGACTGTAGTGAGCGGAATGCCACTGCCGAAACGTGTGGCAAGGTTCATGGCAAGCATGGTCTTGTTGATCCCAAGTCGGTTTGCCTCGTCATTGTCGAGAGCCACGTTAAGGCCAATCGTATTACCTTCAAAATTCGAGCGCACGAGCAATAGGTTCTTGTCTCTCCTCATGATTTGCTCGGCTTGAGTAGCGACCTTATGCAAGTCGGTGAGGTTGTCACCACTGTAGCGTATCTCCACAGGTGACTCCGCATCAGTGTAGTCAAGTTGCTTGAACCTGATTTGCGCTCCTGGAAAGTATGTGGCATACATCGGCGTGAACTTGGTAATCAAGTCTTTTGTCTCTTGGTTACCTTTGGTGTTGACAATGAACTGCGCGAAGTTTGTTCCGCCAAGTTGCGGAGCATAGCTCGTCTGGAACCGTGGTGAACTCTGTCCGTAGAATGTGGTGATGTTCACCACCCTATCGTCTTTACGCATCATGTCGCGCAGACTGTCGGCTACAACTGCTGTACGCTCTATAGCTGTTCCTGTCGGCATATAGATTTCCACTGCAAACTGGTTACGCTCTGCATCAGGCATCAGTTTTTGAGGCTGCACCATATAAAGCAAAGCTCCAAGCACCACTGCTATCAAACCCACGCCTAAAGTCATCCAAGGGTGGCGGAAGCAGGCGGTAATGATTTTGTCGTACACGTTCTGCATTATGTCGAGGAACGTCTTTTTGTCCTTCTTTTCCTCTTTCTTCGCCAGACCCTTCTTAATGAACGAATATTGCAGAGACGGAACGGCGAATAATGCTATAAGCAACGATGTGAACAACACAATTGAAATGGAATAAGGAAACCACTTCACGAAGTCGAGCATCCTGCCCTTCATCGTTATCAGCAACGGGAAGAAAGTCACGGAAATGGCAAGCGTCGCACTGAAAATAGACTTTGCAAATTCCTTGGCAGCCGCAGTCGTGGCATGCCAACGGCTCATGCCCTTGTCAATCATTTCTATGTAGCAGTCTATAATCACTATCGAATTATCAACTATCATTCCCAACGACACTATCAGCGCTGCAAGGGTAACGGTGTTAAGTTCTATACCAAGGGAGTAGAACAGCGTAAGGGCGGTGAAGATGGATATAGGGATTGTGCTCGCTGCCACACTTGCCACACGCATCGGCAGCAACAGCATTATCACCAGTATCACAGCACCTATGGCTATCAGCAACTCTTTTAAGAAGTCGATGATTGAATCGTTCACCACCTTACTTTGGTCGGTTATCGGATAGATAGTCACATCTTGCGGCAATGTCTTTTCAAAGGATGTCAACACTTTCTTCACCTTGTCGCCAAAGTGAACTATATTGTTACCTTCCGCCATTTCCAGCGAAAGCACTATGCACTTCTTACCATTGTTCTTAACATAACTGTCAGCATGAGGATATTCCCGCTTTACGGTGGCAATGTCGCGCAGCCTAATCACGTTGCCGTTAGGGTCAGAATACACAATCTGGTTTGCCACGTCGTTCTCGGTAGCAAGTGATGACTTCAAGTGTATTGGCCTCACAGTCTGTTGGTCGTCAACCGACCCGCTCATGATGGTCATCCCTTGCGATGACAGCGAACTAAGCAAAGTGGCGGCATTGATGCCATAGTCCGACAGCCGGTCACGGTCGATATACACATCAATCTGCTCCTGCTGCTCCCCATAAAGTCGCAGATTCGCCACTTCCGGAATTGTTCGCAGACTGTCCTGAAGCGTAGTCATATAGTTATGCAGCTCACGGTAGGTCTTGTCGTTGCTTTCAAGAGTAATAAGCATGGCCGATGTGTCGCCGAAGTCATCATTTGCTATCAGGGCAAGCACTCCGCTTGGCAGTTCGCTCTTGAATTGTTCAAGCCGATGCTTGAATTTGCTCCAAAACTCGTCTTTGTCAGTTACATTATCGTTAAGTTCGATAAACACATAGCTAATCCCGTCTTTCGTCTTACTGTAGGTCTTAGCTTTCTTGATTTCCTTAAATCCCCACAGGAATTTCTCCAAAGGCTTGGTGAGTTGCTCCTCCACTTCGCTTGAAGTAGCACCCGGGTAAACTCCAACCACTACTCCTTGCCTTATGGTAAAGGTCGGGAACTCATTCTTGGGCATCTTCACGAGTGAATATATACCGAAAATTACAAAGAAGGCAAGCAGCAACACCATGATACTTCGATGGCGCATCACTCCTTCCACGGCGTCCATCCGCATTTTCCTGTTCATTGCTCTTTGATTTTAGTTCCGTCGCTCACTTTGTTCTGACCTTCCACTATTATCTTGTCGCCTATGTTCAGTCCGCCGGTAATTATCACCCCGACATCGTTCACTCCACCAACAGTCACATTACGCTTTATAGCCTTGCTGCCGTCGGAGAGCCACACAAATTTTCCACTCTCCTCCACCATCACAGCTCCTTGCGGCACCACAATAGCGCCTTTTGCGCCTGAGGTGTTGATGTTCACGCTACACACCATTCCCGGCATCAGTTCATGACGAGGATTGGCAAGTGATAGTTTCACGTCGTAGGTATGACTCAAAGGATTGGCCTGCACGCCTTTCTCACTTACGCGTCCTACGAATTGCCGTCCTTCCAAAGCATCAACAGTGAATCCAATGTTTTGTCCCTGATGGATGCCTGCTATCTCCTTTTCAGGGACAGCTACTTTAACTTTTACGTTATCGATTTTCACGAGTTTGAAGCAACTAACTCCAGGTGCTACGTTATTGCCTATATCAACATTACGTTGCGAAATATATCCCGAAAATGGCGCATGCAGCACACAATCGTCGAGACTTTTGCGGGCAATTCTTTCGCCTGCCTGTGCTTGTGCCAACTGCGTCTGTATCTCAATGTATTTTATCTCTGGCAGACTCCCTTTCTTATATAGTGTGTTCAGACGGTTGAATGCGTCCTGAGTCTGTTTCAATGTTGATTTAGCTATCTCATAAGAGTTATTGGCTGTGGTTTTGTCCAATACGGCCAACACTTGACCTTGCCTAACGGCTTGACCTTCGTCAGCGAGCACTTGCGACACTGTCCCCATGCCCGAAAAACTAAGCATCGACCCCGTCGATTCTTCCACTGTGCCCACATAGCTGCGTGTTCCTGCCGTAGCGTCGTCGGACACAATCATTGTTTTTACCAATGTCGGCTTTACTCCTTGGTCGCTCTGCTTTCCAGTGCAGGCTGTGATTGAGGCAGCCAGCGAAACAGCAATGATGATGTTAATGACTTTCATATACTTATGGTTGTTTCTTGATTAATTCTAATTCAAAAAATCATGCTGCAAAAGTACTCCTATTAGTCATGTACAAAAAAGTGCGATTTTATCCATAAAGTGTTCCATAAGTAGAATATTGCCATAAACTATTCAATAATTCAACTCATTCTACTTTTTTGCCATATTTTTGCAGGAAAAATAGAACAATTATGGTAAACGACCAGTTTCTTCCATTCTCCTGCATCAAGCTTGACGCCAATTTCCTTTCCCAACAAATGGGAAACGAGGACATTCAGCTTTCCGACACTGTAGGTGCCTTTATCTGCGAGCAAGGTGAAATCAAGGTCTTAATCGGTGCCGAAATCTACAATATCCATGCAGGTGACATCTGCTTCTACATGCCGTCCACTTTAGTCCGCAGACTTTACGTAAGTGATGACCTCAAAGGCGAGGCTCTTGCCAGCAACCTTGGCTTCATAATTCCTATAGTAAACCGCGTTATTGGCATTGAGAACCAATTGTACCTACGCCAACATCCATGCATCACTCTCGATTCCGACCAATTTGAGCTGATAACATTATTGACGCGTGAATTGCGCGAACGCTTAGAGAAAGTAGATTTGGCAGCCATGTCAGATGAAAAACGGGTGATAGTGGTTGAACTGCTAAAAAGCTATGCCCAGACTATTTGCTACGAAACAATCAATATGCTCATAACCAACCAGCCACTCAGTCCCCTGCCTAAAGACCACAACGACATCGTATTCCAAAAATTTCTGATTTCCCTATACAATCATTACCGCAAGGAGCGGACAGTAACATTTTATGCCGATGAGCTATGTATATCGCCTAAATATTTTTCCACTATCATCAAGGAGAAAAGCGGGATGACGGTGCTCCAGTGGATTGTGAGCCTTGTGATTTCCGATTCCAAACAGATGCTTGAATATTCCGATGCCAGCATAAAGGAAATAGCTGCCGATATGAATTTCCCGACACAAACATTCTTCGGCAAATATTTCAAACAATATGTAGGCATATCACCTAAAGAATATCGACTGCGTGTAAAACGTCATAACATTAATGATGCCGGCATAAATAAGAAATTAATTCAAAAAATACAACAACTATAATTTTCAATGCTGATTTTGGGACAATGACGTGGGACAGCTTGGGACAGTGCTATCGCCTAATTTTCAACCTATTACAACGCAATTTTTAGGCTTGTCCCGAAATTTTTTCACCATCTATTCTGCTGGATTTGGGACAACTGTGTGGGACAGTTTGGGACAACGCTGTCGCCTAATTTTCAACCTATTACAACGCAATTTTCGGCTTTGTCCCGAAAGTTTTTCACCATCTATTCTGCTGGATTTGGGACAACTGTGTGGTACAGCTTGGGACAACGCTTTCGCCTAATTCTCAACCTATTACAACGCAATTTTCAGGTTTGTCCCGAAAGTTTTTCACCATCTTCTCTGCTGGATTTGGGACAACTGCGTGGGACAGTTTGGGACAGTGCTATCGCTTAATTTTCAACTTATTACCACGCAATTTTTGGGCTTGTCCCGAAAGTTTTCCACTATCTGTTCTGCTGATTTTGGGACAATGACGTGGGATAGTTTAGGACAACGCTGTTGCCTAATTCTCAACCTATTACAACGCAATTCTTAGGCTTGTCCCAAAATTTTTTCACCATCTTCTCTGCTACCTTTGGGACAACTGCGTGGGACAGTTTCATTGCGTGCAATTAATTGAAAATATTTTTTGCAAAATTTTGAATTGGCTGAAAGAACGATAAACCTAATCCATTAAAATGCTTCAATTGATTTTTAATTACGCAAGCCATGAAAATGTGGATATGAATATTCCTCGCTGAATGCCACCTATCGCATTTGGAAGAAGAACAATTTCAACGTGTCAAAGAACTTTAAGCAAAAATAGTGATATAGAGCTGCAAGAATACAAGAAAAAAGGATATTTATAAGCCATTTATTCGGATTTTTAACGGATTTGATATTCTATAAATTTGTATCAGTTGGAAATCTGGTGCATTCTCATTTTGGATATTAAAAAAAATCCCACTGCAAAGAGCATAGATGCTAAATGCAATGGGATATTATTGATCAACGATATTATTTGAAGTATATAATTATCCTGAATATTATTACCGTAAAACTTAAGGACGCAAACATCCTATCGGTGCCACAAAAACGCCATCTTTACGTTGATAAGCATACTTGCCAACGGCTGTTAACACCATCAAAAATGCCGGTTTATGCATCTTTGTAGTGTCAATTTCATCAGCCAAGGCACGCAGGGTCTTTGCACCTGCCTCAATTAGAGTGTCACCACCTAATTTTATCTCTATCAACCCGTATTGACCATTACGAAGATGCATGACTGCATCACATTCCAGTCCATTCTTATCACGGTAATGAAATATGTTGCCTTCAAGCGCATCGGCATAAACCCGCAAATCTCTAACGGCCATTGTTTCAAATATCAATCCCATGGTATTCAGATCGGTTATCATGTCCTTTGGACCAACGCCCAAAGCGCAAGTCGCTATTGACGGGTCGATAAAATACCTTGTATCGGATGTCCTGATGGCCGTCTTTGAGCGCAAATTAGGGCTCCACGCCATAGAATCCTCAATGACAAAAATACGCTTTAATGCATTAATGTAGGAGGCCACAGTTTCCTCGTCCATTATTTTTGGCTCGTTGACAGTGATGTCATCACGGATAGAGCGGATTGTAGTTTGCGTTCCTTGATTTCTTGCATAAGAACGCATGAGCCGTCGAGTGATGATTTCGTCACGTTTCACACCATCGGCCCGCGATATATCTGTTTTAACAACCGCCTCATAATAATCGGCAGAGATTTTGAGAGCGTGTTCTCCGTCAAGATTTGTGGCTTGCGGCCAACCGCCACGGCAAAGCAATCGGGCAATGTCGTTCAAATCCAAATCGTTTTGAGCTGCAATCATGCCTCCATCGCTAAATAATGAGCCGAAACTGACCTTGCCATTTGACTCACCGCTTTCCCACAAACTCATAGGGCGCATAATCAACCAAGAAAAGCGACCTGTTCCACTATGCAGAATTTTACTTTTATCGGCAGGAACCGCTGAACCAGTGAAAATGAATTGACCAGGACCTTGGCGATGGTCAATCTGGAATCTTGCCGCATCCCACAGTTGGGGAGCTATCTGCCATTCATCGACAAGCCGCGGAGACTTGCCATCGAGCAAAGTACTTGGACTGATTTCAGCCATCTGCAAATTTGCAGCCAGATCCTCAGGATTTGCCATATAAAGGACACTTCCGGCAATCTGTTCTGCGGTCGTGGTCTTACCACACCACTTAGGTCCTTCAATAAGAACGCCACCGATATACTCCAGCTTATCTTTCAGGAGATTGTCTGCTATCCTTTTCTTATATCCTTTCATATCTCTATTATATTTTGTGCGGCAAATATACAATATTTTTGGGACAATTCGGAAAGTTGGCGACTTTTTATTCGGAGGATTGGCGGATTCCAATTCGGAAAGTTGGCGACTTTTCATTCGGAGGATTGGCAGATTTTCATTCGGAAAGTTGGCGAAAAAAACATCCCACTGCAAAAAGCCACGATGCTGAATGCAATAGGATGTTATGGATTTGTGCTAAGATTTGTTTTGAGAAATCAGGAAGCCGAATAATCCTCAAAGCCGAAATGCGCTCACCGAGGGTCACGAACGGCTCGGACTGAATTGGCAAAGCAACGATCACCCGTCTCAGCCACGCCATATCCGCCATAACTGTAAAAATACATGAAGTAAGCATGATTGCTGGCGGTGGAATTGTAGATACCGCTAGCTGGGAAGACATTACAAAAGAAACAACATTATTTTGCAAATGCAAAAAAATTGAAGAAGACATTCAGAAAATCATCACAAAAAATAAAATTTGCCGATGGAATCAAACTGATTGTTTTCTCACTTGAACAGCCAACACATTCCCATGCAATGAATGAATTTGTGCTTATACAATGAAAAACATAGAAATTGCTGCAACTTTTCGTAACTTTGAAGCGTCTAAAATAAATATATAGATTAGAAAAGTAACAGATGATTCTGCTAAAAGACATCAACAAGACATATCAAGGCGCAGTGCCGCTACATGTGCTTAAAGGCATCAACCTTCACATTGGGAAAGGCGAATTAGTGTCGATAATGGGCGCATCAGGCTCAGGAAAATCGACCTTGCTGAATATTCTCGGCATACTTGACAACTACGATTCAGGCGAATATCTGCTCAACGGCACATTGGTGAGAAATCTAAGCGAAAACAAAGCAGCTGAACTGAGAAACAGGATGATAGGCTTTGTGTTCCAATCGTTCAACCTGATAAGCTACAAAGACGCGATGGAAAACGCCGCACTGCCACTTTTCTATCAAGGCATAGGACGCAAGAAGCGCAACGCGATGGCGATGGAGCAGTTGGAAAGGATGGGCCTTGCCGACCGCGCCGACCATCTGCCGAATGAACTGAGCGGCGGACAGAAGCAGAGAGTGGCAATTGCAAGGGCATTGATAACCCAACCGCAGATAATCCTTGCCGACGAGCCGACCGGCGCACTCGACAGCAAAACATCAATCGACGTGATGAACATTTTCCGCGAACTGAACCAGAGCGGGATGACAATAGTGGTGGTGACTCACGACAAGACAGTTGCGGAAAAGACCAACCGCATAATCCACATAAAAGACGGAATAATCGACGAATAGCTGAATGGACACAATCAACGAGATACTGCAAGCCTTGAGGCACAACAAGCTGAGAACCGCACTGACGGGGTTTGCTGTGGCTTGGGGCATATTCATGCTGATTGTGCTGCTCGGAGCAGGCAATGGACTTACCAACGCATTCAAAAACGCAATGTCGCTCACTAATGTGAACACTGTGAAAATCTACCCCGGGACGACAACAAAGCCATACGGAGGATACAAGGAGAACCGCAGCATCAACCTGAGAAAAAACGACGCAACAATGCTGGAACAACGGCACAAGTCACAGACAAAAGAGGTAAGCCCATCAGTGAGCAACGACACAGTGACACTGAACAGCGAAAGCGACTATTTAAGTTGCCCGATGAGCGGAGTACATCCCGACTACATAGAAGCCGAACCGATTACAATCACATCAGGGAGATTCATCAACGCCAAAGACATAAAAGAGAAGCGCAAAGTGATGGTAATCAGCCAACATTGCGTGGATATACTCTTCAAGCACAACGGGAATCCAGTGGGCGAACGGCTGAAAGCGGCAAACATGTCGTACGTGATAGTGGGCGTCTGCCTTAACCACCTAGACAAAGAAGGCTCAATGGCCTACATACCGTTCACGACAATGGAAACGGCATTCAGCAACAAAGACAAATTGAACGCCATAACGATGCTGACCAGCGGCATCAGCGACACCACAACAAGCGCAAAATTTGAGAAAAACGTACGCCACGACCTTGGAAAGAAGCACTCGTTTGACCCAACCGACAATTCAGCAGTGTGGGTTGAGAACAGTTTCACCCAACAAGCCCAAGCACAGCAAGGCATGGGATACATGACCATTGCAATTTGGGTGATAGGTCTGCTGACACTGCTGAGCGGAATAGTGGGCGTGAGCAACATAATGTTTGTGAGCGTGAAGGAGCGCACACATGAAATAGGCGTGCGCCGAGCCATCGGAGCAAAGCCAAGAAGCATACTGACAATGATAGTGACCGAAAGCGTGGCAATCACCGCCCTGTTCGGCTACATTGGCATGATAGCCGGAGTGATGCTCACCGAACTGGCGAAATCAATACTCGACAAGATGAATGCCGGAGAAGATATGACAGTGTTCAGCAACCCAACCGTGGGCCTCGACATAGCAATAGAAGTGACGGTGGTGCTGATAATTGCAGGAGCAGCAGCAGGATTCTTCCCCGCAGTGAAAGCCACAAAAATAAGCCCGGTGGAGGCATTGAGAGACGAATAATGAAGATGCTATTCGACATAGAGAACTGGAAAGAGATAATCGCCACTCTTGGGAGAAACAAGACGCGCACTTTCCTGACCAGCTTCGGAATATTCTGGGGCACGGCAATGCTTGCCATGCTGTGGGGCGGCGGGCATGGACTGCTCGACCTGATGTCGAGCAACTTCAAGGGATTCGCCACCAACTCATGCTTCATGGCAGCCAGCAACACATCGATGCCATACCACGGATACGGAAAAGGCCGCGCATGGCAAATCGACTACAGCGACATAGACAGAATAAGAGAGCGGATACACGGAATAAAACTGATAACGCCAGTGATATTCCACTACAACTCAAACGTAGCGGCAAGCACGCAGCACTCTTCAGCAACCGTGAAAGGAGTGGAGCCAGAATATCCGAAAGTGGAATCGCCGATAATAACCTCAGGAAGATTTTTGAACAAAAGCGACGCCATGCAGAACCGCAAAGTATGCGTACTCGGAAAACACGTATGCAGCAACATATTCGGCACAGAAAATTCAGTAGGAAAATTCATAAAACTTGATGACGAATACTACAAAATTGTGGGAGTGGTGACTCAGACCACGAAAATACAGATAGGCGGAAAAATGGACGATTGCGTGTTCATTCCGCTATCCACGATGCAGATAGCCTACAACTACGGCAACCGCATAGACCTGCTTTGCGCCACAATGCGCCGAGGTGTGCAGCCAGCCGACATCAAAGACGACACGGAAGCGGTGTTACGCACCGCACACGACATAAATCCAGAAGATGAGCAAGCCATAATGTTCATTGACATCGGCGCGATGTTCAAGATGGTAAACAATATTTTCATTGGCATCAGGCTACTGGCACTGCTTGTGGGAGCAGGCACGCTGATGGCAGGAATAATAGGCGTGGGCAACATCATGTTCGTAATCATCAAGGAACGGACACAAGAGATAGGCATACGCCGCGCAATAGGTGCTAAACCACGCGACATAATGGTGCAAATATTGAGCGAGAGCATGGTGATGACCACAGCGGCAGGACTGCTGGGACTATGCTTCGCGGTGCTTATTCTCGCCGCCGTCGAAGCCATTACAGAGATGAACGGCACACCAGCCGCATTCCAAATCAGCTTCAACGAGGCAGTGAGCATAACATTCACATTCATAGTGCTCGGCACAGCAGCCGGACTGCTGCCTGCATGGCGAACGATGAAAATAAAGCCAATAGAGGCACTACAAGACGATTAAGCGAAAATAAACATATCAAAATATGAAAAAGGTATTCAAAATAGCAGCATTGATTCTGATTCCGATAATAATCATCGGCACATTCGTGTTCCTATTCGTCAATTCGCATCCAGGCGAGAAAAAGTACAACACAGTGACACCCGCGCTGCGGACAATAGAGCATGTGACCGTGGTGACCGGAAAAATTGAACCTCGCAACCAAATCGACATAAAGCCGAAAATTTCGGGAATCATCAGCGAAGTGAGCAAACAGGCAGGCGACTATGTACACAAGGGCGAAGTGATTGCGAAAATCAACGTCGTGCCCGACGCCAGCCAGCTCAGCTCGGCAGAAAACCGACTGAACGTGGCACAATACAGCTACGAAAAGTCACAGCGCGACTACAAGCGAGAAAAGATGCTGCACGACAAAGACCTCGTGAGCCAAGAAGAATATGACAACAGCCTGACGGAATACAACAAGGCCAAGGAAGAACTCGCCAACGCCCACGACGCGGTGACGATAGCCAGAGAAGGAATGTCGAAATACAACGCGGCACAAAGCAACACACTGGTGCGCTCAACCATCGACGGAGTGGTGCTTGACGTGCCAATCAAGGTGGGAAGTTCGGTAATCATGAGCAACTCGTTCAACGACGGCACCACTATAGCCACGGTGGCCGACATGAACGACCTGATTTTCAAAGGAAAAATCGACGAGACCGAAGTGGGAATGCTGCAAGTGGGAATGGCAATGAACATCACAGTGGGTGCCCTGCCCGACCTGAAAATACCGGCAACACTGGAATACATCTCGCCAAAAGGCACTGACGACAACGGCAGCAACACATTCGAGATAAAGGCAGCACTGAAGATTTCGGGAAAAGAGAACATACGCGCAGGCTACAGCGCAAACGCATCGATAGTGCTTGAGAAAGTATGCAATGTGCTGTCGCTGCCGGAAAGCTCGATAGACTTCTCGGGCGACACGACATTCGTGTATCTGCTCACCGACAGCATACCGCAACAGAAATTCCGCAAGACAAAGGTGACAACAGGCGTGAGCGACGGCATCTACATACAGATGAAAGACGGGGTGCGCAGGAACGACCGAGTGAAAATACTTGAGAAATAAAGACGTTACTGCTCTTTGCTGAAGGAATCAGTGAAAAGCGTGCGGTTGAGAATTGAACGGCCAAGCGTGAGTTCATCGGTGTATTCAATTTCGTTGCCGACCGAAACGCCACGCGCAAGCTGGGTAATCTTCACATTGTAAGGGGAAAGTCGGCGATAAATATAGAAATTGGTGGTGTCGCCCTCCATAGTGGCACCAAGGGCAAGAATCACCTCGTTAACACCACCATCGGCAACACGCTTGACAAGGCTGTCAATTTCAATGTCCTGAGGGCCGATGCCGTCCATAGGCGAAATAAGTCCGCCAAGCACATGATATAATCCATGATGCTGATGTGTGTTCTCCACGCTCATTACGTCCTTAACAGTCTCGACCACGCAAATGGTGGAAGCGTCGCGCAGGGAATTGGAACAGATTGGACAAACGTCGGTCTCGCTGATATTGTGGCAAACTCGGCAATACTTGATTTCCTTACGAAGTTTAATGATGGATTCGCCAAAATTAGAGGCTACCGAAGCATCCTGACGAAGAAGATAAAGCACAAGGCGAAGAGCCGTCTTACGCCCTATTCCGGGTAATTTGGCAAACTCAGCGACAGCATTTTCAAGCAAAGGTGAGGAAAACTCCTGTTCCATAAAATAACTAATGTTTTAAAGCACGCATAAATAACGTAATTCATGCAAAATTACGATTTTTCGGCGTTTAATTCGTAACTTTGCAGCAAAAATCAAACTCTAACGAGCAAAAACGATGAAAATCAAGACAGCAAATTTCGAGATAAGCAACTCCGACGCGAGCAAATGCCCTAACTCTACCATTCCTGAATACGCCTTCATAGGCAGGTCGAATGTGGGGAAATCATCGCTTATAAATATGCTGACCGGCAAGGTTGGATTGGCAAAAACATCATCGAAACCCGGAAAGACGCTGCTGATAAACCATTTTATAATAAATGATGAATGGTATATTGTTGACCTGCCGGGCTACGGATATGCGAAGCGGAGCAAATCGGCATTGCGCGAGATAAAGGAACTGATTGAGGACTACGTGCTCGAAAGAATGCAGATGACCTGCCTGTTCGTGCTTGTGGACTCACGTCTGGCACCGCAAAAGATAGATTTGGAATTTATGGAGTGGCTTGGCGAGAACCAAGTGCCATTCGGCATAATTTTCACAAAAATGGACAAACTTGGAGCAAATGCCAGCAGAACCAACGTTGAAAATTATAAAGAGATTCTTGGCGAAACATGGGAAGAACTGCCACCGATATTCCTGTCTTCGGCCATCGACGGAAAAGGACGGGAAGAGATTCTTGACTACATAGAAAAAGTGAACGAATCGCTGAAAAAGCAGTGATATTAAAATTTATTTGAATTTTTCATGGAAAATTGCTTGCAATTGAAAAAAAGTTAGTATCTTTGCAACCGCAAACAAAAAATGGCTCATTAGCTCAATTGAATAGAGCATCTGACTACGGATCAGAAGGTTATAGGTTTGAATCCTATATGAGTCACTTGAAAGAAAGGCAGTCTTCATCGGGCTGCCTTATTTTTTGCCATTTCTCTTGCACCACATTAGAATATTTTCAAGGTTAAGTTGGAATTTTCCAAATTATTCCTGTAAATTGGTAATCTTATAGGTTGTTTCTTTAATGAAACAGTCTGTAGGCTCCTGAGAGCTATTCAATTATCGGAGTAGTTCTTTTTATTTCAAAAAAACAAATAAACGAGTACAAAAGTAAAAGCAAACTTGCGATGACTAATTATAAAACAAATTTTAAAACTAAATGTTAAACATTGATAAGGCTTTACTCATATCTTCAATATTATATCAATAGTTTGTAAATTTGTTCCGTCAAGAGGGGCAGATTCTTTAGAATTGGTTGTCCATTCGGCAAACGGCATTTCTTTTGGAATGTCGTTTTTTGCACCTAAAATTTCCCATTTCACGAAACTTTTACTTAGTTGAAATTATACAAATTATTATTGTAAATTCACCACTATAATAGAGTAGTTAGAATAGCAGGGAGGTGCCAATGGCACTCAAGATTAACCAGACAGCAGCTCTATTTTGGTTTTTCCATAAGAAAGCACATACTTTTAATGGATAGATACAGGCTCAGTTGATTTTTCTTGCTTATCTGACCGTGACATAGCAGCCAAAGAATTACTTGGAGAGGCAGGTTTCCCTTCTTCATTTACACCTTGATGGGGTCGACATGGGATAGGTGGTAGTTCTTCATTTAAAAGCATATTTTTGTAACATAAGCCAAAACTGCTTATATTTTCATCGTCATTAAGACTGGAAATACTACGGGGTACAGCGGCTGATGCTTTTTGCATTAGGACTGATGGAAAGAAGCCCATTCTCCAATGGCAAAAACCTCTCCACACTTGATAAATTTTTGTAAGGGGATTTTTATTTATAGTGAATTTTTCTTATCGAGTTTCCCTCTGGGAAGCCCTATTGAATTGAACTACTAGGCAGTGAGTTATATCAACTCCGTTCCATGATTGAAATTTCTTTGTGAGTTATAATTTCTGAAATATTTTTTTGCCTAACTTTATCTATTTCTCGGCATCTTTTCTTATCTTTGCAACGTAATCACTGCTAAGGAATACGCTTCGGACGTACTTGTCGTGGTCATATTCATTATGCGCAACGGCACCCTTAGATGATGTTTCAGCCCATTTGGTAATGGTTTCCATATCATTTGGGCTGTTTATGTTTCTTTCTCTAAAACTAATATTTCCACATCAAAAATCATTTTATAAACCAGTTTTTGAAACAATTATTGTTGGAACTATAAAATCACTTATATTTGCATAGTCGTTAAGAACAGGAAGGCTTCGGCCGCGTGCCGCTTTCGGTACGAGTGATGGTGGATACTGGGGTTAACCCCATACGCCGCCCTACCCCAATGATACTGAGGACTTTATGCTGATAATTCAGCAAAAGGCCCTTTCTTTATGGCCGTTCATGAAACTGGCAATCGCATCACGACCAAATAATATTCATGCAGGGAATAGTTGGAAACGGCACAAACATAGAAATTAGGCTGCAATAGATGTGCTGAAAAACGGATGATATGCTTTAGGAAACACCAAATCATTGCAGAGTCAGAAATAATCGCTAACTTTGCACCGAAGAAAGAGCGGCGTCTTCTGCCGTTTACTTACGTTAGAAAAGTGTGTGATTTAATGTGCATTATAAAGCACTCAACACCTATCATTATTCAGTGTAAACTAAAAAAATCACTTGAATCCTTAATGAGCCAGTAACGTGAGGTACGGAAGCCTAAGTTGCTGCTTTTTTCAATTATACGATTAAAATAATTACTTGGAAAAAAGGATGACCGATATTTGCTGTATAGGACACTTGACAGTTGACAACATTATAACACCGGGCCACGTTGCGACGCTCAACGGGGGCACGGCTTTTTATTTCACACGCGGCATAAGCCGATTGAAGGGCATTAGCTACAAACTGATAACATCGGTGGCTGACGACCAAAAGGAAGCCATTGATGATATGCGTGATGACGACATTGACATCAAGGTGATTCCAAGTGAGAAAACTGTAGTATTCGAGAACATTTACGGCGAAAACATGGACAACCGCCAACAGAGAGTGCTTGCCGAAGGCGAGCCGTTCACTGTGGAGAAACTTCAGGACGTGGAGGCCCGGTTCATACATCTGGGCAGCCTGCTTTCAAAGGACTTTTCGCTTGATGTGATAAAATATCTATCTACGCGCGGCACTCTTTCAGTTGACGCGCAAGGATTCCTGCGGAAAGTGGAGGGCAAAGAAGTTGAGCCATGCGATTGGAAAGAAAAGCGCAAGGCACTGCCCTACATCGACATTCTGAAAGTCAACGAACACGAGATAGATTCACTCACCGGATTCAAGGACGCACGCCAGGCAGCAGTGCAATTGGCAATTTGGGGCGTGAAGGAAGTGCTGATAACTTTGGGAAGCTACGGCTCGATGATTTATGCTGGGGGCAACTTTTATGAGATTCCGGCTTATGAGCCTGACGAGCTTGTTGATGCCACCGGCTGCGGCGACACCTACGCAGCAGGCTACCTGTATATGCGCAGCCGTGGAGCGGATTATGAAGAATGCGGACGATTTGCGGCAGCAATGGCGACACTGAAACTTGAAAACTCAGGGCCATTCAACGGAGATGAGGACGACATCCGCAAAATAATGGACGAAGATTAAACCATTTTCCGCTTTTAAGTCTTAACTTTGTCGCAAAGAAAAAGAAGAAAAATGTTGACAAAGACAAAATCGATAATAATAGTTTTAGCCATCTTGATAGTGTCGCCGATATTCGCCGACACGGTGATAGTGCATAAATCGTGGCACGACGCGATGTATAACACCGGTGACACCATCGACAGCATCAACTTTGACCAAATAAGCCCATTCTCATATAAAATCAGCAGTGACTACAAGCCCACCAAGAAGCTGATGAAGCAAATGAGGGACAGCATAGTAGCAATTTCGTGCAGCGACTCGATGCTGCTTGTGAACGATGAATACCTTAACAGAAATTTTGCAAGCGACTGCATATTCCGAGGATATATTCCACTATATCTTACCGATAAAGTGATTTACTTCAAATATTTTGCATCCGACCACACTTCATCAGGCGCTGTGGCACTTGGAATTCTTGGTGAAATTTTGAGCGGAGGTGATGACGACTACAGCATTTCAAGCGGTGTGGTGAACGATGACGACTACGACGGACTATTCTACATACTTGACCCGAAACTGAAAATGGCAGTAAAAATTGACAAAGGAAGGCTGCTTAATCTGCTTGACAATTATCCCGACCTGAAAAGAAGGTATGAATCCACATCGTACAATAAGAGTTCATACGTAATAAACAGCTATTTTCTCGACTACATTGACGCAGTGAACCAAGACGACAGAATGGCATATCCTGAATATTAGCCACTTAAAAAGCCTTAACGGAAAAACACAGAAAAAATTGTGTAATCTTGTTAATTTAGAGAAAATTTAACACGATTTTCTTGCAAGATTGCAAAAAATTTCCGTACTTTGTTACGGAAAAAGAGGTGCTTTTAGCGCCCTAATAGTATGCTCCTAAAGGGCACGTTCACATTACTCGTGCAGTAATCCTACTTGAACATTTTACTGATAGGTCATTTATTATTTTACTGATTGGTTATTATTTACGTTATTAATGTTAAAACTATGCCTACTTCACACAAAAAAAAGCATTTTTTTGCTTCAAGAAAAAAAAGAAATCAAGCGATTTGTCGACGGTGTAATCATTCCGCCAAGCCCTATGTTGTTGTAACAGGGACGCACAAACCTATGTTCATTTCAGGCATCGACATCAAGAAATTGGACATTGCAGTATCAAACCTTATTACAGTCATTACGGTCGGCTGTTCCTACAGCTCAGACAGAAGCTTACGGAGTTATAACAGAACAAGAAAAGTAACAACTTTTGTCGAGCTATTACGCAATGTGTTTTCATACAATGGTGAGATTTCCACTCAAATCATTGAATGGAAGTTGAAATATTTATCTGAAAAAGCACCGCATACCTATGCTAAACTGCTGAGGTTATTTTCACTGATAGCGCCTAAAAAGCGGAGCATATTCGACAGGGGAAAGCAATTGTCCAGCAGAGCAGTATACCCATATTCTATGCCGACTATTGCAATCCGACCGCTTATGGCAGCACGTGCTACCCCATGGAGCAGAAATGGCAAAAGAAATCAATTGCAAATTCCGGCCACGGACAGGGATAAGATGATAGAACAGCTGGCTTCTACAATACTCGAATATGTCCAGAACAATGGCACAAAATGTAATAAAGAATTTGTCTATAATAGAATATCCGAGGCAGTTAGGGAAATTGAGGACAAAGGGAAAGCTGAGAGCAATAAGGAATATAAAGTGATAGTCAGTATAGACTCCTCGGCACCAATGTACAAGAGTCGTTACAAAATATTTCTGCAAAAGAAAGGCTCAGCGGATAAAGAACTGGTAAAGTTTTCACTGCATGAATCAATCGTGATATATTTAATACACTTGCTCTACAACTTGAAGCATAACATAAACGAGGAAGGCTTTAAGATAAATCGCTGTAGAAAGGTCTTCTGCAAAGTTTATTACATGGTTTACGGCGAACGAGAAACAAGCGCGTCGGCAAAATTCGACAAACTTATAAACTCAAGCAAAGACAGCAAGAACAAAACCAGCGGACTACGAAAATGCCGACAGGACATCAAGAAAAGCATCACAAAATTGATATTGGAAAGCATATCGGAATCATTTATAATAAAGGGCATGAAAGGAAGGCTGAAAATAGACCCGAATGATATTGATATTCCAGAGGAAATACTTGATGAATTTAAGGACGATAAAGACAAATAATATGGTAATCGCCATAAAATCGTACGCAATTTAAGAAAAGTTTTCAATTTAGTACAAAGATAATTAACTTAAATACAGAGCATTAAAAAATAGCAGAAAAATTATCGTACCAAAGTACGGAACGGAAAAAATATAGCATATAACTTTGCTGTATCGATGAACTGAACCTTATCCCCCGAAAGGGGGATACACTTATAACAGCTATTATTTTTTAAACGACAGACAGCTATTAAACATATTCAAAAATTTCAGTTATGAATTTAATGACTTCTTTAATATACTTCCGCAAGATAATCGCAGAAGATGAAGAGCATGCAGAATATGAACGTGAATGCAATCGAAGAGCCTACTGGAACAAATTTCTAATTCCAATTATAGGTTCATGGTTATGCAGCAACCATGCCGAATTGGATAAATTCCTTGGAACCAAGGATAGTAAAGGCTATTTCAAAGTCGCTGCATTTTTTGGCCAAAGATATCCAATAGAGCGGAATATGGCACTGCTGATGAAAAGCAACACTGGAGCAATTTGGCCCAGTGAAGAAGATAGACACACGCTGACAAGTTCAATGCTGGTATATATTGACGGCATGGCAATAAAACGCCAGAAAAATCGTACTAAATTTAACAAAAGCTTTCAATTTAACAGAAAAGTAATTAGCTAATACACAAAACATTAAAAAAAACAGAAAGATTATCGTACAAAAGAGCAGAACGAAAAAAATATAGCATATAACTTTGCTGTATAGATGAACTGAACATTATCCCCCGACAAAGGGGATACCCTATTATAACACTTATTTTTTAAGCGAACACGCACAATTGCAAAACTAAAAAATTAAAATTATGAATAAGAAAACGTCAAAAAAATGCACACAAGAAAATGAAGGTTTCGACAGCTACAAGCCAGTAGCAACCTTCATACGGCAAGAACTGGATGAGCATGACTATTATTACCGCATCCTAATGGACGACGATGAAGTCACAGCCATCGGTTTTCAGTTACGCGGCGAACGCATCGGAATGGAAGTATTCATTGAAATCAACGACGCGAAAAGTTTCTTCAGAGTCGTTGCATTCTTCGACATGAATTTTCCAGTAGAACGGAATGTGACACTGCTGACGAAAATCAACAAAATCAACAACTGCAGCAACGGAGCGACGCTGTATCTTGAAGAGGAGAAAAACATACTGACAAGCTCAATGCTGGTAAATGTTGACCACATGGCAATAAACAGTGAAATACTGTTTTGCGCACTATCAGACTGCACAAATTCAATTGAAAGCAATGTTACAGATTTATTGCAGGCTGCCTATTCAAAGAATTTTGAGGACATGATTCAGGACATCTCCACCGAGAGCCTGATAATGCCCGCTGATGACGATGACACTGACGACGAAAATTAACTGCTATGAACACACCTATTTACATCAACTACACGGAGCTGCGCGACAAACTTTGCCGCGTGGCCCAGAGTGTAGGCAAAATCAGCATGAGGCCGGTGCTTCAGCTGTATTTCGTGCTTAGGGAGCCGAGTACGCCCACCAAGGACAAGATTTCCATTGTGGCGGCAATGTCGTATCTCGTACTGCCAATTGACTTAATTCCATCGGAAGACCACCCTGTGACAGGGCATTTAGATGAGCTGGGAGTGATAATGTACACCTACAAAAAGGTCAAGAGAAACATCACTCCTGAAATAGAATGGCACACAGAGCAATTACTGGACCTATGGTTCCCGAACGCATATAATTCCGGTGCCCAAGTTGGCGAAGATGAACTCATCGAGCCAGCTATGATTAGGGAAGAATAGTATGTATATGTAGGATGAAAAACTCGAGCGGAAAAAAAGCGATTTGAATGTTCACCGCTTTCAGAAATTCACTGAAAGGTGAACATTCAGCTGGCGGCGGGTGAGATAGTTAGGAACGGCATACTGAATGTTGTGGACATCAGTAACCCAATAATAGCCGCTGACATTAGAAATATCAAATAAATTGAACACATCCAAGCCAAGCCAAACGCTCTTGAAATGCCTCAGGAAGTTATCAGGCTTGTTTTCATCACCACCAACAAGTTCATAAGCTACGCCAATATCAAGGCGTTTGTAAGCCGGAGCACGGAAATACGACACATCGCGGGTGACATGAGGCGCAGTCATAGGCAGACCATCGGAAAGGATGCCTTTAAGACTGAACTTCACCTTAGGATATTTAGGAAAATAATCAGTGAAATACATGGCTACGCTGTAACGCTGGTCGGTAGGGAGCGGAACTTTAACCCCATTGAGGGTTTCCTGAGTCTTCATCAATGAAAAACTTATCCATGAATCAGTGCCTTCAACGAACTGGCCGAAAAACTTGAAATCAAGCCCTGTGACATAACCCTTGGAATTATTAGTTCCTGAATAAACGACCTTCAAGTTATCAATCTCATAAGGATTAAGATTGGAGATATTCTTATAATACAGCTCAGCCGATAATTTGAAGGGACGGTCGAGTTTACGGAAAGTGTAGTCACCGCCAAGGATGAAATGCACACTGCGCTGCGACTTTATATCGCTGTTAAGTTCCACATAAGTGTTGCCGTCGGCATCCACCATGTTTCGGCGGTATTCCTTATAGAATGGTGCCTGATAGTAAAGACCGGCAGCAAAACGGAAAGCGAGTTTCTCGTTGGAAGCCGGCACAAAGCCCAAGCTGGCACGCGGGCTGAAAAGGAATTCCTTATTATAGTCCCAATATGAAGCTCGGACACCGCCATTAATGGTCAACATGCCGGAATTACTCATGATTTTGTAGGCGTCCTGAAGATATGCGGCAAAGCGGTTGGATGAAAGGTCCTGACGTGAAGTGAGACTATAAATCACGTTAACTCCATCACCAGTGTGAGGCAAGGAATAGCCGGCAGAATCGCGGGTTTCCCATTCGCGTGTGCGGTCGAAAATCTTTTCATGCTGAAGCGAAACGCCATAAGAGAAATTATTATTGCTGAGCGATGTGTTGCCCTTCAATGCAGTGGCAAGCACACTTGCCTTCAAACGGTCGCGGCTATGCTGACGATAACGCCCTACCCCAAGCTCTCCGCCGACTGTAGCGCCTGAATTGTCAGTGCCACCGGCCTCATCAAGCCAATATTCGCCCTGAATGTCGTAGCTGACAAGCTCATTGGTGAGGTAGCCTGAATTCTGCCAAGTGAAATCCGTGCTTTTGTTGAGGCGGTAATTCATCGACAATGCGCCGAAATATGTTTCAAACTTATCCTTCTCCTGCCCGTCAAAATAAACAGTGAATTGCTTGGCATTAAACATTGTGCCAAAACTTGTGGAACGTGTTTCGGGCTTGAATCGATAATTATTGATAGCGGCATTGCCGAGGAAAGAGACGGTGAATTTGGAAGTTGGCTTATACTCCATTGAAGTCTGATAATCGAAATACTGAGGGTCGTATTCGCCTTTTGTTTCCAATGAGCCGAGCAAGGAGGCATTACGCTTGTAACGCACACCATGGAGTTGCGAGAACTTTTTGCTGTGCTGGCCAATGGAGAAACTTCCACCCATAAGACTTGCCGAAAAAGCGCCTTCAAAGGCTTCAGGCTCACGATATTTTATATCGAGTACCGACGACATCTTATCGCCATACTCAGCATTGAATCCGCCAGTGGAGAATGCCACAGAGCCGACCATATCAGGATTGATAATGCTCAAACCCTCCTGCTGACCGGAAGTGATAAGTTGCGGACGATAAATTTCTATGCCATTGATATACACGCTATTCTCATCATAAGTGCCGCCACGCACCATATATTGCGTACTCATCTCATTCTTGGAACTGACGCCAGCCATAGTGGTAAGGACCGATTCAATGCTGCCACCAGCCGCATCAGGAGTAAGTTTCGA
Organism: Muribaculaceae bacterium; assembly: GCA_022484565.1. Lineage (GTDB taxonomy): Bacteria > Bacteroidota > Bacteroidia > Bacteroidales > Muribaculaceae > JAKVKZ01. The sequence continues at coordinate 33,876 of JAKVKZ010000012.1, read as the reverse complement.
GGCTTTGGCATCGATGGTCTGCATCTGGTTGGTCTGCTTTTTGAATTCAGTTACCTGAACTTCCTTTAACTGATGAGTTTTCTCATAAAGACGCGGATTGAGGGTGATAGCACCTTTAGCACGAATAAACTGCCGCTTAACATCGCTATAACCGATGCAGCTGACAATCACCATAATGGTGTCGCGCTCAGGAACCGACAGGGAATAATCACCTTTTGTGTCGGTACTTACGCCGATAGCAGTGCCTGCAATGCGTACAGTGGCAAATTCAATAGGGTCGTTCTTTTCGTCAGTAACCTTACCCGAAATCTTCACTTGAGCAGATAAAGGTAGAGCCATGAAAAGGCAAAAGCCGAAGAGAGATATAATTATTTTATGGAATTTCATTCTTTAAAAGTTGCGCAATATAAAGAATAACGCCATTTTAGGCGAATAATTATAACATGAAGGCAAAAAAGGTGTTTTCAATGGCTATTGAGCGTCGTGCTGCAATTCCTCATCGTCAGCGTCGTCCGCATCATCTTCTTCTTTGGGCTTCGGCTTGACGAAAATCGCGCTAAGCTCATATAGCGCATAAATCGGCAGGAAAACGACTGAGAGAGTGAACGGGTCGCCAGTTGGAGTAATCACAGCAGCAAGGACAAGCAGAATGACAATAGCATAACGGCGATATTTCCTGAAAAATTCACGATGAAGAATTCCGATAGCACCGAGCGCCCATGCCAGAAGCGGCAACTCGAAAATGATGCCCATAATGAAAATAAGCATCATGAAAGTGTCCATATATGAATCAAGTGAGACCTGATTAGGAATCATGGTGCTCACCTGATAGCCGGCAAGAAATCGCAACGTGATGGGGAACACGATAAAATAGCCAACAGCCACACCGATAAAAAACATAACGTTGCCGAGCACAAACGCACGGCGCACGCCATGCTTCTCACGCTCATATAGAGCAGGGCTGACAAAGCCCCAAATAAAATAAATCAGTATAGGAAAAGCAAATACCACAGCAAGCCAAAAAGATGACGACATGTGAATGAAGAACTGCGAGGCAAGCTGGATATTGATGAGCTTCACAGTGAAATCGCCACTGATAAATTGCGGAAGAATGGGAAACAGACGTGTCATCTTCTCAAACAGGCGATAAAGCACAAAATCGCTGCGGCACGGAGCAAGAATAACATTGTCGAAAAGATAAGGCATGACACAGAAAAAGCCGATGGCAAACACCACCAGCACCACCGCAATCTTGATTAGCACATTCCGCAAAGCCTCAACATGCCCCCAGAACGGCATTTCCTCCAAATCTTCCTTTTTGTTAGATTCCACCCTAATATGGCATTTCCCATGTAGCCAGCACCACACGGAATAATTTATTGCAACTGGGAAAATTTCTACTTAGATTCAGATGATTTTTCTTCCTTAGCATCAGCCTTTTTGTCATCAGCCGGCTTATTAATCTCATCCTCAACCTCGTTCATGCCAGTCTTGAAACTGCGAACGCCTTTGCCTATTCCCTTCATCAGTTCAGGAATTTTTTTACCACCGAAAAGGAGCAAAATCACAATCACAATAGCAATTAACTCACCTGTTCCAATATTGAAAATCAGCGGCAGAGTGTTCAAAATATTTATAAGCATAACAATTCGATTTTATTGGGACAAAGATAATGCAAGGTGAGCGCAAAAACAAATTAAAATGGAATTTTCGATTTCAACGTCAATTATGGAATATAATCTGAAGACCTTAGAAATAATTAGCGGATTGACATTATAAAAAGGGCAAAGACTTTGATTCCTTTGCCCTATAAATTATATTACTGAATCAGTGAAGCAAAATTTTCGCATTTGCAGATGTGCGTGGCGAAGTTGCAATCACAACATATACACCGGGAGCAATGCCCAAAGTTGAAATTGTGGTTTGGTTTGTGCCATTAATGATTTTTTGCGCTATAATGCGACCTGAAATGTCAATAAGTTCAATACCTCCAAAATCATTGGTTGGCAGTGTGACGGTTAAAACAGAGCCACTCTGAACAAGCTTCATTGTGCTGAAATTTTCACTGACAGGCGAAACGCCAAGAATAATAAAGCAGGGATCATTATTGTCGGGTGCATCGGCACGATAATCGGCATAATTTGTGCCAACCGCATGTTCATAATTGAACTGCGTCGCTATTTGTGCTCCACCAGTTAACTGAGCCGGAAATGGAAACATTATGTCGCCTCCATTTTCGTCAACAGGGCCAATGCCCTCCATGAAAGTACGAAAATTGCCCGATTTGAACAGTTTGCGCAACTTGCCATTGACCAACACGGAATCAATTTCTGTCACTACATTGCCATTTAGAGCATATATTGCCTTAATTGTGTCGCCAACGTTATAATTGAAATCGTAGAGGCAATATTCCTTATCATTATCATAATATAAAGTCTCTATATTGTTCATGAAATCATTAGTAACATTAGGATTAGGGCGCATATAGACCCTTTTGTTCTCCTCACGCATAAACGAAATGACCTTTGCACTGTCGGAATCAAATGTACATGTACGATAACAATAACATTTCTTGTACGACATATTATTTATTGAAGTATCACCCTTAAAGCACACACGATAATAAGTATTTGGCTTTTGGCTGTAATATGCTTGGGAAACATAATAACCCCACTCTACTCCTTCGCGAACTGTAGGGACATATTCATAATCGGCAGCCTGAAGAGGAAGCCAGCTGAAAAAAAGAACGGCAAAAAAAATAAAGTTTGATTTTTTCATTACCAATGAGTTTTATTTATTAATAAATTTAAAACAAGACAAAAATCGAACCGTGTAGATACAAGTAGAAACAGTTTAAAAAATTCATGTGCCATCACACTTAACTTCGCCTACTGTAACATTTCAAAGTAACACTCGTATTATTGATTGTAAAGATATACAATTATATCCAATAAACAACAACATCTCAAGCACACCAATTTAAAATTAGACATCTAAAAATCAATAATTTACAAAAATATTTTTATACCATTAACAAATTCATAATAATAAACGACAATTTAAGTAATATTACAGCCTATTATTCGAAATAGATTCTTCCATTAAATTGTTCAGATATTGTCTAAGAGGTTGTTTAAGTTGCATTTTCTTGGCAATGCGAATTTTTTTATTGTTTACATAGTTTGGATTTGAATACCCCATACACACAGTAATTGCTGCAAAAGAAAAGCCATAACAAATAAGACTTATAAAATCTAATTCATCATTAGAAAGGATAGGGTATTCAGCTGATAGCCGGGTAATTATATTATTATAATTAGTATCCAATATCAATTTCAAATTATTCAACATATTGTCCTGAAATCTCGTCAACTTCACTCTTTTCCTAAAGCATTCCATAAAAGCAGCGGGAACATCACTATACTGATACGACGCATTCGTAAGATATTTAACATTTTCAATCAATTGTTCAACAGCAACTTTCAATTGAGAATCTTTTTCAAGTTGTATTGATAAATATTCTTTTGATTCATTTGCTTCACTTTGCATCAAGCCAATCAGATTTATATAATCTTTTTGTCTTTGACGATATTTTAGAATCCAAGCAAGCAATACAATAATAAACAAAAATGCGCAAAAGAATAGTATTAGCTTCTCTTTCTGAAGTTTTATCTGACTTAATTCATTTTTTTGTTTGTCATATTGCTTTTCACTAATCAGCAATTGATTACGGACAGGATTATGGGAGATGAGATTATACGCATTTACAAATTTAAGTAAATGGTCCAAAGAAGATCTATAATTTTTTTTAGCCTTTTCTATTTCCATTAAGGCCAATTCGCGAGAAATCAAATCTTCAACAGAGTTTTCAGCCTTTATTTGCTTAAAATAGAAAAGTGCAGAATCAGCTTTTCCTAATTCCGCATAACTAGTACAGGCATCATAATAACAATTTTGATCTGGCAGGTATTTTGAGCCATTCTTGATTGCGAAAACCGCCAAATCTTTTGACTTACTAAATAATGAGTCTGCCCAATAAGCCCTTGATATTGAAGAAATATTAATAAAAATGTTACTGCTGTCGCCAATTTCCCTTGACAATTGTAATGCGTGAAATAAATACTTATATGCACTGTCAATCTGGAAACCCCGATAAATTGAACCTATAGAATTTAGACAAACAATTTGGAATTTCTTATCACCTGCTTTTTCGTAATACCTTAATGCCTCTTTAAATTTTTCCATATCCATATTATCTTCGACTTCCATTTCTCTGTATAATTCAGCCATACGTATATTAATCTGCCCTTTAAGTTCATAATCTTTACTATCCGCATTGGCTTCAGCACATTTATAATAATACATCGCATCGAGTTTGTTTCCCATATCGCTAAAGGCTGCGCCTTTGTAAAGGAGTGAACGGGTGTACTTTTCACGGTCGTGATTGTCGCTGAAATAATTGACGGCAATATTGATAAGGGAATCGAAACGGATAGAATCGTAATTTTTATACTGAGCTTGAGTGTAAAGTAAGGCATAATAGGCTTTCCCTTCCTTATCTTGTAAAGAAGCAGGCTTAATAGATTTTAAAATTGCATAGGCGCTGTCTGGATGTGTATTCATTAGGCTATCTGCACGTACAAGGCGTGAATCGGCATAATGCGTACAGCATGGAAACGACAGTACCATGGTAAGGAATAAAAATATAAAAAATCTGTTTTTCATCATTATGAATTGGACAAAGGTAACAAAAATAGCATAAAAGAAAAACGAAATATTCTTTAAAGTATCCTCCGAGAAGATACATTACAATCCATTCAATAACATTCAGTTACACTTAGAGTAAAGTTATTAACTAAATAAATTATCAGAATGGATAGCCGATGGCTAAATGGAAAGCAAGGCTGCTCTTGAAAGAAGTCATGTTGAAATAGCCAGTTTTGCCAGTGTCGTAAGGCGCATGGATGCCTATACCGAGGTCAGCACGAAGGACGAGCATATCCATATCGAAGCGCAAACCAAGACCTGTGCCGATTGCAATGTTTTTCAGAAAATTGCCGTCGGTGATGCACCCTCCAGGACGGCTGTCATCACGCTTCAGCAGCCAAATATTGCCGGCATCAAGGAAAGCTGCGCCATGCAGATAGCCAAAAATCGGGAAACGATATTCGCAATTGGCTTCAAGGCGGAAAGTACCCGTCTCATCATAGTAGGCATTGGTATCATCACTGGAAGGATGATAACTGCCAGGCCCTACAGAACGCACCGGAAAAGCTCGGATGGAGTTGGCACCGCCAATGTAGAACTGCTCAGTGTAAGGCACTTGAGATGAATTGCCATAGGCATGGGCTGCACCGACAAAAAGTCGGGAGACAAGATACTGCGCATCCATAATGCGGTGAGAAAATACCACCTGCGACTGCACCTTGACGAATTGCGAGAAAGGCGTGCCAAACATCTTTTTATTGTTATGATCGCCGCAAAGGCTCCACAGGCCGGAGAAAATGTTGCCAGCCTCCATAATTGTACTCGTCCAAGTGATATTGTTGAAACGGCTCAACGCCTTATCGTAAGTGTAGGTGTAGGACATCTGCGGGATGAACTGGTTACGGAAACTTAGCGCAACGGCAGGATTGGCCACCATAGCTGAATCGAACTTTGCAGTGGTGGTTATCAATTTGGTATAAGTCAACTTAAACGGAATGAGCTGATTGAACGAATAGCGGTTGGCATGCCATTCCCAACCGAACGACAAATCGAACTTCGCCATCTTGAAGAAATCAGGACGGTTAAGAAAATCACCTGAAAGAGCAATTTTTGTCCAGTTGAGGTAACGCCGAGTGCGGTCAACGAAATTAGGAGCCAACAGACGCGGGAAAGCCAAAGTGCTGCTCGCACCGAACTCGTAGGAATCGTAATTTGAACTGTGGTTGCGGCCTGCACCGGTCTGCCATTCATAGGAAGCCGTGACTTCAGTTGTGAGCTGTTCAGCACCGCCAAACATGTTTTTATCAGTTAGACTGGCAGAAAAGCCAGGGCCAAGATAGCTGTTGGATTTAGACTTGGCATTTAGCTCCAATTTAGCCTCCAAAGGCTTATCAAGAGTGCACTGCACATCAATGTCAATCTTATCAGAGCCATTGAGGGAATCCATGGGAGTGGTGTTGATGCTGATTCCGCTGAAGATGCCAAGACGGGAAAGATAAAGCTGCGTGCGGTCCATATCGCGGACAGAAAACACACGGCCGGTACGGAACTTGAGGCACGACGGGATGAGCGACGGGCGAATTTTGACAGGCATCATGCGGACAACCAAGCCACGCGCCGTCATCAGACTGTCAGGAACACCCTTTCCACGGGCATTACGGTAAACTGTAGTGACAATATTACCCTCCTTGTAGCGCACAAGAGATGCAGCCGGAATGGTCTTGTCGATAACAATGCCCAAATCAATCTTGCCCGGAACAAGAGTGCTATCGGCAAGATACTGAATATATTCAGGGCGGAAGAAGAAAAAGCCCTTATTACGCATGACATTGACAATAGCGATACGTGCAGAATTTAGCGAATCGGTGCAATATCGCTGCCCGGGTTGCAAATATTTGCTGCGGCGAGCCAAAGAATCAATGTAATGGTCAACGGGGCGAGTGCCATCAGGATAATGAATCGCACAGAAAACGCGCGGGTCAGTAAGATTAACCGCATAAGAAATCTTTGCCTTCTTCTTATTTGCACTGTAAAGCAACTGATAAGAGACGTCAGAACCAAAATAACCGTTATTGTCGAGAAGCGTACGAATCATGTCAACACGTGTGGTAGGCTTAACATCGGAGATAAGCACAGGCTCCTCCATAAACTTATTGTAGAACCAGCCCTTAAATCCGTGCGCGGAATCACTCATGTGATTATATACCCACAGACCTATAGGAAGCGGAGTGCGCAGATACGGCGAATAAAGGCTATTGTTTGGCTTCACATTCACAGCCTCAAGAATCTGGGATTTCACACCATCATCCACTTTTTGTCCGGCAGGCGGATTGACAGCAATTTTCTTGACGCCATTGTAAAGCACCTCACCCTCTTCGAGCTTGCTCGTGGTGGAGCAGCCGACAAGAACAACGACGGCAAAAGCGAAAGATAATATTTTATATATATAATTATGTGTCATTGCTTCACTGTTTTAGTCTTGTCCTCGTCACCTCCCTTTGTAGGCATTACGCCGGCAGCCGATGAAGAATCAGACGACTTTTTACGATTACCCTTATGCCGCAAGCGGAACAAATGCTTAAGCGTTGACGTTTTGCGCTTAACAACGAATCCAGCACCAGTCTCTGTGACTTCACCCTCAAGGATACTCTCAAAGCCAGTATGACGGAACAAACGCACATACATGTTGCCACTGCTATTGAGCAGATATTCAAAGGACACATCGTTGAGCAGATTTTGAGTAAAATTCTCCTCATTGTCGGCACTCGTGTTGTAATTGCCGCCGACAACCACTTTCAGGCGGTCGTTGAATAGCGACTTGGAAAGCTGATAGGAATAGCTCATTGCATTTGCCGATTCGCCATTGGATGACTTATCGTAGGAGTTGATGCCGAACGACAAGTCAACCCCCTTAATGGTATTGGCCGCCCAAGTATTGATTTGCGACTGGAGGAACGAATAAAGCGGATTGCCAGCGAGATTGCTTGACGCAGAAGTGTTGGCACCCGTATAAGTGTTGTAGAGGAGCAAGTTCATGGCCTGATTTGAACGCTGTCCGGGCGACATCGACTGCAATTCATTCTGAATCGTCATATCCTCGTTAGTCGATAGGTCGAAATTCAAGCCCATATTATTAAGCGTGTTGCTGACGGATACAGAAACGAGGAAATCCACAAGATGCGAATTCTGACCTTGCTCAGTAACGTTGGCCTTAACCGTTTCAACCGCATCGATATGCAAATTAGGATTGAACAGGTCGCCAGTCCATGAAATGTAGCTGCCGCTATTGAAATCAAACAGAACCTGCGAAATCAAAGGTGGGGAATAGCGCACAAAACCTTCATCAATAGTGTAACGGCCAGTGAAGTGAGTGTCGCCCAAAGTGTTCTGGGTGTAATTGAGAATGCCGCTGCCATTGATGCGCATCTTGTCGGCACCATCTTTGGAAATGAACACATTCACAATTACTCCAGGCTGAACGGTAAGCACCGCATTGACATTCATCGCCGACTCAACCTCGGCAACGGCAAGACTGTCGGCCTGCAAAGCCTTAAGAGAATCGGCATGACTGACGAAACGCACCATATTATCAGTCGTGCCACTCGTGAGAGCGCTGACCTCATCCTGCATCACATAAGTGACATTCGAGCCGGAAAGCACCGTGAGCCGCGCGTTGACATTCAAGTCGTTCAAGTGGCCACGCGCCACGGCATCAAGGTCGATGTTGCCATGGCCAAACACCTCCGACTTGCGCTTCTGCTTGGAATCAACCACCTGCACATCATTGCCGACCATCGTCAAATTCACGTATGGATTATCGAGCTGCCTGACATCCACAACGCCATTCAGTTCGACCGCCTTCTTATTGCTGCCCAAAATGCCGAATTTGTTGAAATGAATAACGCTGCTGTCGATAGGCACTTCGGTAGTTGAGAAATCGAGTTTAGAGCCGAAAACGGGCATATACAGCGCTGCCGACTTGCATTGAACCAAGCCATTAAGTATAGGCGATGAAGGAGAGCCAGTCATCGACAAAGCGCCATCAAGATAGCCCTTCATCTCCCCCATTCCATCAGGAATAAACGGATTTGCGGTGTTAAGCGGGAAGCTGTCGAGCTGCAAAGCCACATTGAAAGGATTCTTCTGAGTGGAATCATTAAGGACACCAATCGCAAACATAGCTTTGTGCCCATTCACCTTCATATTGGCATTCAACGTGGTGGCGCCAGTGGCAGGATTGAGGGCAAGATGCGCGTCCATGCCCACATCGCCAACCTTTTTCTCATCATAGAAAAGGTTCTGCACATTGACCAAGCCATCTCCCCAAACGCTCTTGCCGTCGTAGCCCAACTTCATGTCGGCATCAAGCACACCTTTCACAGGCGGCGCAAATGGAGATATATTGAGCCATTCAGCAAGCTGGACACCCTTCATTTTCACAAAAATGTCCTCATCCTTGCTGTCGGCGGCATGATTTGTCCTTAATGAAACAAGGCTTGAATCACTACGAAGTTCAAGGTCGGCACCAATATGATTGTTGTGATAATTATAATTGATGAAATTGCTGTCGTTGACCTCCCATTCGCGATAACCGATCAACGGATTTTTCGGGAATAGTCGCACATTGATGGCAGAATCATTCAAAGTGGCGTTAAGGCCAATGCGGAAGCCCGTGACATGCTTGATGTTCTGCTGCTCAAGCATGGCAGTGATATTGTTGGCGCTGATGTCGCCGTTCATCGTCAGGAAAGCGAAATCGTCCAAAGTGCCCTTTCGGTTACCTACATGGAGATTGTAGGCAATATCCTTGTTCTTCTCATTCGCAAAAACATTTATAGTGTCAACGGCATTTTCGCCATATTGCAAAGCGAGTGCCTGACCATTCATATAGATGGTGGAATCATTTATGATATTCATGTTGAAACTGCCAAATTTCAAGTCGGTGTTGGCGATAAACTGCTGGACAAGGTTGTCCTGACCGATGCTGACATTGCAGGTGAATCGCGGCAGAGCCTTTTGCAAAGTATCGACATTGAGCGACCGCGCCTTAAATTCAGCCAATGCAATCTTCTGACTTCTCTCCAGCTTCTTCAGGAACGACTTCGCGCCACATTCGGAATTGAAATCGAGTTTAAAATCATTATTGTCGATTTTAGCCATCGTGACGGTGTCGTTGCTGAGGAAAGTAGCTGAAAGTGCAGGAGCATAGAAATAATTATCGGGAAGTGACCAGTTGAAATCGGTCAAATCAACGGAGCCCATATATATCTGGCGCTTCAAGTCGAAATCGCCCGAAGCCACAATGTGGCCCTGTCCGTTGGAAGTGGTAGGAGAAAATCGCAGAGCTTTAAGATTCAAGTCCCTGATGTCGGAAGTCAAATCGAAAATATAATGATTATTGGAAATCACGCCATTACCCTTTAGGGTGAAATCGCAATTGGTGTTCGCCGATGCCATATTCACATCGAAATGGTTACTTACCAATTTTACTGTGCCTGAAACATTCGTGTAGTCCTGATTGTTATATCGGATGCCTACAATATTCATCACAGCATCAATTGCCGTGGATTTCTTCAGAGGGTCATAACCATGTCCCTTCACCGAGCCTTGCGCAGTGACGTTGCCAATGGTGCTGAGCGGCAGAATGGAATGGACAGGGAACTGATTAAAGTCGAACTTCACGTTGTAAGCCTTGGCAAGGCTATTGAACTTGGCGGCCATTGCTACCTTACCGCCAGGAAGAGCCATTTTCATGTTGCCCGCCACAGCGCTGCCGGTAAATTTGGCTGCTCCGCTCACTGATAGCGGCGGGAAATTAACCTGCTTGCGCAATGAGGCATCAAGGAAACCTGATTTCACAAAATTCAGATTATTCATCACCCCACGCAAAGCTATGTCGCCAGTCATCTTCTTCATGTTGAAAGGATGAAGAAGTTGACCGCGCAATTCAGCCGAAGCATAATGAGGCAAATTGAATGTCGCCTTCTCAATATTCAGCCGTTTAGGTGAGCCATCAATATCAAGACGTATGGCAAGAGGATTTGCCTGAGGTATTTTACGCAGCAACGGACGATAGATTGGATATAGTTTACCAGCCTCAGCAAGGCCAAGATTCGCATTTAGCTTCAAGCGAAGCCGTGAATCAGGCAGAAAATCAAAGAAACCGTTGCTGAGATAGCCGTCAAGATAAATATCGGAAAGAATGGTTTTTAGATTGAAACTGTCAGCCTTCATGCCAAGGCTGTCCATCGAGAAAGTGCCGTAAGCCTCAATGATGCGCAGGCCGCACCGCTCGGCAGCAGTGAAATGAGTAATCGGCACCACGATTGATGTTCCGTGATTGTAGAAATTGTCGATGCTGAGATTCATATCACTTCCTGCGATATAATTCATGTCGAGACCGCGCCCGGGAGTGGCACCGCTTACAGCATAGATGCCGTTGATGCGGGTAAGGCGGATGCTGTCGGACGTGATGGTCCACTTGGCTGTATCGGTCGTTGTTGTAGCCACAGTAGCAGTATCAGGCTTAACAGGATGTGAGGCAATGTATTCAGCAGTTGGAGTGAAATACTTGGCAGATACACTATCCACAGCCAAACAGCGGGCATGGATTTTATGGTTATCCATATCCACAAGTCCATCATCAAGATTGGCCAGCCCTATGTAAGTGTCGATTTTATCAATTAGAGGCAGCATCTGCATGGTGTAATGCAGTTTTTCAAGTGCCACATGATGGGCAACGATATGCCACCCTTTAGATTTGGTGGTGTCGGGGGGTGTCGGCTTGACTTTACTTTGATCGTAAACAAGGCTCACATCTCCTCCGCTAAGCAATCCGTCATCGAGCGAAATTGTGTTCTTGTCAAGATTGATGTCCGAACCTTTAAGTTTGCAAAGCTGCACGTGCGCCTTCAGCAACATGGAAGAATCACTGCTCAATAGGCGATAATGGCCTTCGATGAGCTGGGCAGTGCCGACTTTCACGTCAAGGTCAAGAAGAGGCAACGGCTGAACCGTCAAAGTAAGATTTTGAGCAACGACCATGGTGTCGCGATGCGTATCAAGGACTTTCAGGCCGTCAACACTTAAATCGAGAGGGAATTTCAATAAAATGCGGTCGATGGAAATATCCATGCCCGTAGCTTTCGACACCTGCTTCTCCGCAATGTTCTTTATCAGATTCTGAACAGGCGGCACATAAAGAAGCACCGGGAGTAAGATAATCACTAAGATAGTGATAGCCAGCCCCTTTAGAGAACGTCGAACAATGGTATTATCTATCAGATGCTTCAAAATAGTGCATTTTATTGCATTTCAAAGCATAAAAGTAGTTATTTTTTGCCAAAAGACAAAAAATCAAAGAAAAAAATTATTTATCAGAGAATTGCGGTAAGAAAATTAAGGGAATTTCTACTTCTTTTCTTCGTCATCCCAATTGAACGATTCTTCACGGCTGTGATGATGACTGTGATGATGTCCCTCACGCATCATGCGACGGAAACGATGCATAAAAAGGAAGTAAGTAAACGCAAAACCAAACAAAGCTCCCAAAGCATTAGCCACCATATCGCTGTTGTCCATATTGCGGCCATTGTCGTTGATGCCCTGCAGAACTTCCATAAACCATCCGAAAAGTGCAGCCACCACCATGAGGGCGACTACAATGCTGAGTTTGGGATGATGTGGATAAATACCCTTGCAATAATCAATTATAAACACCCACGTAAGTGCAAAATACATAATAAAATGCACTATTTTGTCGGCATTCTTGAAGAATGTGAAATTGCTTGCCCCAAGCGGATCGGATGCTTGCGACAAATAATAAATGATAATCATCATCAAAATTGATGAGACTCCTACGGGTATGCTCTTTAGTATCTTATTCACGTCAGTTTGATTTTCGGGTGCAAAATTACGAATTGTTATTAATTCCACAAAATATAATGAATAATTTATTATTTATGGCAAAAAATCAGTAATTTTGCAAAAAACTATTCATTAGTTGCATAATTACTGAATATTTGTATCAAAAATGTCAACAAAAACAACTTTTAGCTCAAAAATTGGTTTAATCGCTGCCACAGTGGGTTCAGCAGTCGGGCTGGGAAATGTATGGAGATTTCCAAGTGAAGCTCAGGGAAATGGCGGAGCAGCCTTCCTCGTGGTGTATATAGGATGCGTTTTCCTGCTCGGAGTGCCTGTGATGCTCGCAGAGTTTTCATTGGGACGCGCAGGAGGTTCCGACGCAGTTGGCTCGTTCAAAAATCTTACTCCGCACAAGAAATGGTGGATAATAGGAATTGTTGCACTCATCGCATCATATCTGATTCTGTCGTTCTATATGGTAGTGACAGGCTGGACATTGGAATATATGTGGCATTCCATCACTGGCAGCCTCTACGACGGAATAACCGGAGCAGCAGGCTCACCTGCCGTCAACCAGCAGTTCACTGAAAAGATGCACCAAATGACATCTACAGCCATAAGTCCGCTGATTTGGACCTATATAGCATTGATTGCCAACCTTGTCATACTCCTGAGAGGTGTGCAGAAAGGTATAGAAAAGATGGCAAACATACTGATGCCGGCATTATTTGTGGTGCTAATAATATTCTGCTGCATGTCGCTGACTTTGCCTCATGCTGGCGAAGGTGTGTTGTTCTTCCTCGACCCTGATTTTTCAAAGATAAATGCCACGGTAGTGATTGACGCGCTCGGGCAGGCATTTTTCTCGTTGAGCCTCGGAATGGGAATTTTGGTCACATACGCTTCGTATTATCCGAAGGACACAATGCTTACGCGCACTGCCGTGACGGTATCGAGCCTTGATTTCTTGGTATCGTTCATGATGGGACTGATTATCTTCCCTGCCATAAAGAGTTTCGGACTCGACGGGGACTCGGCGGCATTTCAGGGAACGACGCTTATATTCGTCACTCTTCCTGAAGTGTTCCATTCAATCGGCGCCACACAATTCTGGTCGATATTGTTCTTCTTCCTTCTTTTTGTGGCAGCCTTGACATCCACAATATCAATTGCCGAAGTGTCGATAGCATTTATTCATGAGCGTCTGAATCTGTCGCGCACCAAAGCATGCCTTTATGTGATAATTCCAGTGTTTTTCACAAGTGCGGTGTGTTCGCTGTCGCTTGGCTCGCTGATGTGGCTGAAAGTCGGCTCAATGTCAGTGTTCGACTTTCTCGACACGCTTACAACCGACCTGCTGCTACCGGTAAGCGCAATTTTCATTTGCGTCTATGTTGGTTGGATACTACCGAAGGATTTCATCAAAAAAGAACTCACAAATTATGGAAAGTTCTCATCGTGGATGGCACCGTTTGTGCAATTCCTGATAAAATACATTTGCCCGGTACTCATAGCGTTGGTACTGATTTCAAAACTAATTGACACTATAAGCAAATAATGGGAATGTTCACTATGAATAAGGGAGAACGTGTGGGTGCGGCAGTGATGCTCGCCCTAATCGTCATAGCCATTGCAGCCACCATATTCTTCAGCAGAAAAGGAAGCAGCGGAGAAGCCGATGATGCCGCTATGCGCAACGCCAAGGCGACTATTGAACTCCGCGAGGCAACCGACAAGGCTGAACTTGACACTGCCGCCACAAGGCACGGAAGCAGAAAAGCCAAGGCACATTCAAAAAAGAAGAAAAAATCAAAAAAGGCAAAAGAGGACCATCGCAACCCAATGGCCCCTGTAAGCCCATATTAGATAAAGTGAAATGAAAGAAAGAGCAGAATTCGCAACAAAAATCGGAGTTATAGCAGCCACAGTAGGGTCAACAGTAGGACTGGGAAACATTTGGAGATTTCCTTACGAAGCCGGTTCACACGGAGGAGGTGCATTCATAATCATCTATATTGCCTGCGTACTGCTCGTAGGCATTCCAGTAATGCTGTCGGAGTTCGTTATTGGACGGTCAACGCACCGGAATTCGCGCGGAGCTTTGAAAGAGCTGCTGCCAAACGGGAAATGGCATTGGATTTCCTATCTTGGCATTGTAGCCTCAATGATGATTCTCAGCTTCTATTCCGTCGTGGCGGGATGGACAATAGAATATCTGTACATTTCAATAGCCGGCGGACTTAGCCACCACAGCATGGCGGAATATTCAGCAATGTTTTCTGCCGTAAGCGAAAGCCCGTGGAGGTCGCTTTTCTGGACGCTTCTGTTCCTGATTTTCAATTTTGCGATAATTCTGCGCGGAGTGCAAAAAGGCATTGAAAAAATATCGAATGTGATGATGCCGCTGCTGTTCATTATCCTGATTGTGTTTTGCGTCAATTCCCTGCTTCTCCCCGAAGCATCGAAAGGAATAAAATTCCTTTTCAACCCCGATTTTTCAAGCATAACGCCAACCGTAGTGATTGATGCCATGGGCCAGGCCTTCTTCTCACTGAGCCTCGGATTGGGCTGTCTGCTGACCTACGCATCCTATTATTCCAACGACACTCCCCTCGTGAGGAGCGCAACTGTGATTTCGCTGCTCGACACGGCCGTAGCAATTTTGGCAAGCATCGTGATTTTCCCCGCGGTGTTCTCTTTCGGAATGCAGCCTGAAGCAGGGCCAAAGCTCGTTTTTCAAGTACTTCCCGACATTTTCCAAAGGATGCAGGGCGGATATTTCTGGTCGATAGCATTTTTCATCCTGCTGTTTTTTGCAGCCATAACTTCCACAATCTCAATGAGCGAAACAGCCATTACATTCTTCATCGAGGAATACAATATGAGCCGTCGTAAAGCCACTGCAATCAACGCAATTGTAGCCATAGCGTTCGGTTCGGTGTGCGCTCTTTCGTTCGGCGTGCTGAAGGACTTCACGCTGTTTGGAATGACTGTTTTCGACCTGTTCAACTATGTGTCGTCCAACATTCTGCTGCCGATAGGCGGACTGTTCTTTGCGATAATGGTGGGCTGGCTCATCAATAAGAAAATCGTGAACGATGAATTCACGAATAACGGCACTCGCCACATCACTATGGCACGCCCTATAATATTCTGCATCCGCTACATTTCACCCATTGCCATCGCTCTGATTTTCCTTTACGGTCTCGGATTTTTCAATTTTATCAAGTAATAGTTTGCTCTTTCGCTGATTAAATGTTATTTTCGCACTGTTGTAAATAATTACAAATAATGTCAGAAGAACATTTTCATCAGTTCAGCATCAATATTCACGGCGTACTTCACACTGTTTCCAGGCCATTAGTGATGGGAATCCTCAACGTCACTCCCGATTCATTCTATTCGGGCAGCCGATGTGCGGACTCAGCATCGATCACGGCAAGAGTAAAGGAAATAATTAGTGAAGGTGCCGACATAATCGACATTGGCGGATATTCCACCCGCCCGGGATGCGAGGACATTTCACCTGATGAGGAATTCTCACGATTAAGCCACGGGCTTGAAATTATCCATAAAGAAGCGCCAAAAGCTATTATTTCGGTGGATACTTTCCGTGCCGAAGTGGCACGGCAGTGCGTTGAAAAATACGGAGTTGACATTATCAACGATATTGGCGGAGGCACGCTCGACAACGGCATGTTCAGCACAATCGCCGACTTGCAAGTTCCTTACATTCTTATGCACATGCGCGGCACGCCCCAGACGATGTCCAAATTCTGCGACTATTCCGATGTTACCGTTGATGTGATTACCGACCTTGCAAAGAAAGTGGATACTCTCAAACGTCTTGGCGTTTGCGACATTATCCTCGACCCTGGGTTCGGATTCAGCAAAACGGTTGAACAGAACTATGAACTGATGCGGAATCTGTCGGAATTTCTGAATTTCGATTTACCCGTTCTTGTAGGAATATCGCGGAAATCAATGATTTTCAAGTCGCTCGGCTGCACCTCGGCCGAATCGCTCAACGGCACGACGGTGCTCAACACCTATGCCCTCATGCATGGAGCGGCCATACTGCGTGTGCATGACGTTCGCCAAGCTGTTGAGGCTGTGAAATTGGTAGGATTATCCACTAAATGGTGGAGCAACAAATAAAAACTGCTATACTATGGAATTTGGAATTAAAGATGCCATCGACATATTGCTTGTAGCTACCCTGCTCTTCTACATTTACCGTACAATGAAGGATTCAGGTACGCTTAACATTTTCATAGGCGTGCTGGCATTCATTGTCCTGTGGGTTGTGGTATCGCGCATACTCGATATGCGGCTGATAGGCACAATCATGGACAAGTTCATCAATATCGGCCTTCTGATTCTTGTAATTCTGTTTCAAGACCAAATAAAACAGTTCCTTATTGAATTAGGCTCAAATAAGCGGTGGAGGTTCATCAGCCGCATGTTCCGACGGAAAAATTCCGAATCCGAAAATAAAAAATGGATTATTCCTGTGGTGTACGCAGCCATGAGCATGTCGAAATCAAAAACAGGAGCATTGATTGTCATCCAACAGACCATTCCGCTTGATAATTACATACACACCGGCGATTTAATCGACTCTAAAATAAACACCCGACTAATTGAAAATATTTTTTTCAAAAATAGTCCGCTGCACGACGGAGCATTGATTATTTCCAAAAACAGGCTTGCGGCAGCCGGATGCATCATGCCGGTATCGCACGATTCCACTTTGCCGAGGTATCTTGGACTTCGCCACCGCGCCGCCCAAGGAATTTCACAATCCACCGATGCCATAGCAGTTGTGGTTTCGGAAGAGACTGGAAACATATCTTTTGCATTCAAAGGAAAGTTGTTCACCAAAATAAGCACAACTGACCTTGAGCACCAGCTTTCGGAAATAAGCATCTGATTCAAATTTGAAAGCAATACTCATTTTTATGTTAATTAATCCTAAAGCCTATTGTCATTTAAATTTTATTTGTATATTTGCGATGGAAAAATGTACATTTTTAACCAACTAATTACTTATCTATATGAAACTGAAGTACTTATTGCTTTCCTTGCTTGTATTGGGCGCAGCCACATTCGTGTCATGCTCAACCGACAATGATGCAATCAATGAAACCACAGAAAAAGCCAAAACACTAAAGACTTCTTCCGCTCTGACTTACGTCTCCATTTTCTCAGATGAAGACTGCACTCTACCCCTCGTTGAAAATGTTCCGCTTACAGGATCTGTTACCAATGTCAATTTTGTGCTTACTTATGGTATGAACAACGTTTATGTGAAATACCCTACAGCAAATGGCACAAAAGTTATTGAAATGACTGTTCCTGATGCAACGCCTTCAGCTTCCACAAGCAAGCTGAAAGCCGACCCGGGTTCCTACGAATATTTCATGACTGAATCCGACCGCTACATCACTCTTCCTGTAGCACTTCCCGAAGATGCAGTCAAGAATTATGTTACGAATGAAGATGGTTTTACCAATTATCATTCAAGTGGCGTAGCCATGTTCGAGGATACATGGCCAAGCAAATCTAACGTTGACAACGCATCCGGCGGCGGCCTCTTCGGTGATTTCAACGACCTTGTCGTTGATTATGACCTTGAAGCAACCGTTAACGACGAAGCCAACAGCTCACAAACTTGGAAAGAAGACCTTAAAGTGGTGATGCACGTTCGCGCTATGGGCGGCGGCTATCCACAGAAATTCGGACTTCTTCTCGAAGGACTTGACAAAAAATTTGTGGATGAGAGCAAAACTGAAATCAAAGTTACTCTCGGCAACTATGCAACTGCCGTTGACCCGCTGACCGCAGAAGTTAAATGGGACGGAAACCACCCAATCATCTATATCAACGAACTTCAGAAACTTATTAACAAGACTTCTGCTGCTGCCAATGGTTTGACTCTTACTAAGGTAGGTTCATCCAATCTTTACAACACTTCCAACGATGTCAACCTCAATGTTGCAAAAGGCCTCTTCACTATCACAGTAACTTTCCGTGGCATCGACCGCAACCAGCTCACCAAGGATGAAGGCGACGCTCAGATTGAGAACTACAAGAATGCAGTTATCAACACTCGTGAACAGAACTTCTTCCTTGTAACGAAGCAAGCTGGAAAGACTTACGAAATCCACATGCAGAACTATGCACCGACTTCGTTCTACACAACGTACGAAACTGATAAGACCGACAAGGCAGCTGGCGTAGTTGTACCAAAAGATGACACTAAGACCTACACATCTGCCGATGGTCAGATTTGGGCATTCAAGACACCGGTACTTACACGTCATGCCACTGAACATTCAGCTTTCGCATCAGCTTATCCAATGTATCTCGATTGGGTTGTCAATCACAATGCAAGCAGCGCAAACTGGTACATTTTTGAAAATGCCAACCACGAGACTGGTCCTGACATGGTCACATTCGCCAACGGTGTAAAGAAGAATCCTCTTATTTACATCATTGAGGAATGGTAATTTGATTCGGGTAAAATTTATTAAGGGCTGGCTGAGAAAATTTCTCAGCCAGTTTTTTGTTCAATAATTACACATACTATTAATATAAAAAAATGACGTATAAGATAATCACTTTATTATTGATTTGTCTGGCGTTCTCACAATGCAAAGCGGGCCAGCCAAAAGCTACTCCTACCCCCACTCCCACCAAGATTGAAGACTCCGCACCAAGCAAAAGGGTTGGCAATCAAGAATTCTCCCCAAGCACCCTCATAATCTTCTATGACGATTCAATCGGCGACGCTCCATTAATGAAAGCAGTAACAAAATATAAAGCCACAATCATATATCATTACAACACCATGAACGGCATTGCCATCCGCATTCCTGAAGGGAAATCGATTGATGACGCAATTGCCTATTTCCAAAAGGTGAAAGGTGTGCTTGCTGTGGACAGGGACAGGATTTGCCATCTCGATAATGCGACACAAGGTTCAGCATCACCTTTATAAGCTGCGAAATCAGCACATTTTTAGCCATTTGTGCAATAAATATGCTAAATAACATATTTTCTGTTCAAAAACAGCAGTTATTCATTTTTAATTGATTACCTTTGCAGCCGATTTTGAAAATTAATTTACAGTATAAATCATTATGAAAGCATTTGTTTTTCCAGGTCAAGGTGCACAATTCGTAGGAATGGGCAAAGACCTCTACGATAACAACACATTGGCTCACGACATGTTTGAGAAAGCCAACGAAGTGCTTGGCTTCCGCATCACCGACATCATGTTTGCTGGCACGGAAGAGGAACTTCGCCAGACTAAAGTAACTCAACCCGCCATATTCATTCACTCCGTGATTCTCGCTAAAACTCTTGGCGATGAATTCAAACCCGACATGACCGCTGGTCACTCTCTCGGCGAATTTTCAGCTTTAGTGGCTGCCGGAGCACTCTCATTTGAAGAAGGGCTGAAACTCGTTTCAATCCGTGCTCACGCCATGCAGAAGGCATGCGAGAAAGAGCCGTCAACAATGGCTGCTATAATTGGACTTCCTAATGAAAAAGTTGAGGAAGTTTGCGCTTCTATCGACGACGTCGTAGTTCCAGCAAATTATAACTGCCCTGGACAAATCGTGATTTCCGGCTCAATCAATGGAATCGACAAGGCATGTGAACTTCTTTCAGCAGCAGGCGCAAAACGCGCTCTCAAACTGAAAGTGGGCGGAGCTTTCCACTCACCTCTCATGCAGCCGGCTAAAGAAGAACTTGAGCAGGCTATCAACACAACGACATTCTCAACTCCAATCTGCCCTGTTTATCAGAACGTGGATGCCAAGCCTCACACCAAGCCTGAGGAAATCAAGGCTAATCTTATTGCACAGCTCACTTCTCCAGTGAAATGGACACAGATTGTGCAGAACATGATTGCCGACGGCCTCACAGAAGTTGTGGAACTCGGCCCGGGCAAAGTCCTTCAAGGCCTTGTTCACCGCATTTCAGCCGACATCGCAGTTTCAGGCAAGGAATAATCAAAGCATCGAAAACTTGGCACTGTTAGTGCCAAAACCATAATTACAGTGCCGCACGGACGTAAAGTCCGCTTGCGGCACTTTTTTGTGCCTTATCCCCAAAAACGCTGAAATGTTACATTGCTGTCATAATTTCGTAATATTCGGGCTTTATTTTTGCACCAGTATTTTAATAGAATTCATGAAAAAGTGACTATCAAGCATATCATGCAATTTGCTAAAATACCGTTTATAGTTTGTCAACCCTCCGCAGTGATGCGCAGGGTTGATTTTCATTTATGGGCATTAGTGCCACTGGCAAACTTAACAGAAATGTCACTTCAATGTTATTGAATCGTTACCTGAAGTTGGGAATTTTGCAGCAAGAAATTTTATCAAATTAAATTATGGTTATACGAATAAAGACATTCGCATTATTTTTAATCTTAGCGGTATTTTCAGCCTCAGCGGCTGTAGTGAAAGGAAATGTCACCGATGCAACAGGTGAAGCAGTGATAGGCGCGACAGTCAAACTGGACAATACAGAAAATGTGGTAGCGACTGACGTGGACGGGAATTTCTCGCTTTTGGGCGTCAGCAATGGGAAACATTCTATTGAAATTTCTTACACATTCTATAAAACACAAGTTATGGCGGTTGACGTCAACGACGTCTCTCAGATCAAGGTCACATTACAACCAGAAAGCCGTGAACTGAAGGAGGTTGTCGTAACCGCTCAGGTAAAGCGCAACACTGAGACCTCAATGATTGCCGCACAACGCCAAAGCCTCGTCATTCAGACGGGCGTTTCGGCTCAGCAAATCAAGCGCACACAGGACCGCGATGCTTCCGAAGTTATCCGCCGTGTGCCGGGCATAAGCATCATCGACGACAAGTTCGTCATGGTGCGGGGTCTCTCGCAGCGGTATAATAATGTGTGGATTAACAACAGCGCCGTGCCGAGCAGCGAACCTGATTCACGCTCCTTCTCCTTCGACCTGATTCCATCCTCACAAATCGACAACATGGTCATCGTTAAGTCGCCGGCTCCTGAATATCCTGCCGATTTCTCTGGCGGATTCATCTTAATCAACACCAAGGACATTCCGGCCACTAACAGTTTCAACCTGACTTTAGGCGGAAACATCAACGACAAAACTCATTTCAAGGATTTCAGCTATTCAAAAGGCAGCAGCACCGATTGGCTTGGATTCGATGGTGGACTTCGCAGCCTTCAGGGCGGCATCAACGCTACACTCAACAGCATTGCAGGCGACGGCATTGACCTCCAAAACAATGGCTTCAACAATGATTGGACGGTGCGCAACCGTAAGCCTCTCGCTGATTTCAGCCTCAATTCCGACATGAGCCATCGCTGGTCCGACGATGCAGGCCGCTCTTTCGCAGTGTTGGCAGCGCTCAATTACTCTAGCGCCTACACCACATTGCTTAATATGGAAAATTCTCTTTTCGGAGCTTACAACACCACAAAGAATTGCCCTACATATCTCCGTCACAGCACCGATAACCAATTCAATCACAATGTGCGCCTCGGAGCGATGCTGAATTTCACTTACGTCACTGCCAGCGGCAATTCACGCTATGAGTTCAAGAATATTTTCAATCAGCTCGGTCGCGACCGCTACACTTACCGCCACGGAATAAGTGCGCAAAGCGACAACGAGGAAAGTGCAGAATATTACTATACGAGCCGCACCACTTATAGCGGTCAGCTCACTGGCTACCACAACATCGGCAGCGGAAAATTCGACTGGAGCGCCGGATATTCCTACGCTAACAATTGTATGCCCGACCGCCGGCGTTATCTGATAAACGACGCGCTCGAAATTGGTAAAATGGGACTTTCTAACGCCAACGACATCAACCGTGAGTTTACTCGCCTCGATGAGCACATCATGTCGATTAACGCGAATTACAAGAACCAATTCTCTTTTGCAGGTCTGAATCCCACTTTGAAGGCAGGCGTCTACAGTGAGTTCCGCACCCGCACCTACACCACTCGCCTGTTCATCTACAACTGGAATTCCTATTCCAACACCCTGCCAGCCAACTTCCGATACCTCGACATTCCGACGCAACTTCTTGTCGATGATAATTATGGTGCCGACCGCCTCTATATGCTTGAAAAAGTGAAATGGAGCAACAATTACAGTGGCAATAATTTCCTCGCGGCAGGCTATTTAGGTTTCGACATTCCTCTTGACCGATTCAACATTTATGCTGGTGTGCGCTACGAGCACAACAAGATGAAGCTCACAAGCAACACCCGCGACTACGAGAAAAGCCCACGTAACCTATATTATCCGAGCGACGACCTGTTCCCGTCAATAAATGCTTCCTATAAGATTGATTCCAAGAACACTCTCCGGTTGGCCTACGGCAAGAGCATCAACCGCCCCGAATTCCGTGAGGTTTCGCCATCGGTCTATTACGATTTCGACTTGGCCAGCGACATACAGGGAAATTATGACTTGAAACCGGCTCGGATTCAGAACGTGGATTTCCGTTATGAATATTATCCGTCGGCTGAGGAACTGATTTCCGCTTCCTTATTCTACAAGAATTTTAAAAATCCTATTGAATGGACTTACACAGTCAATGGCGGTACTGACCTCACGTATTCCTATATCAACGCAAAAGCCGCCAACAGCTATGGTGTGGAGATTGACCTTAAAAAGAATCTCGATTTCATCGGGCTGCGTGGACTTAGCCTCAATTTCAACGGCGCACTCATTCACAGCCGTGTCGATTTTGAGTCGGGAGCTAAGGAAAAGAACCGCGCAATGCAGGGTCAATCTCCATATCTGGTGAATCTGGGACTTTTCTACGAAGTTGACCACATCAATCTTGCCTTGCTGTTCAATCGTATCGGTCGCCGAATCATAGGCGTTGGCCGAAGCCTCGGCACTGGCGATAATGCCGTCAACATCCCCGACAGCTACGAAATGCCCCGCAATTCTCTTGATTTCTCAGCATCAAAGCGGTTCAACCGCTGGGAGGTGCGGTTGGCAGCACGTAACATTCTTAATTACCGCGTTTCATTCCGCCAATTCGAGACCATCAGCGGCAATCCTGCGGAAATTGAGGAGATTTCAAGGCAATATCGCCCAGGACGCAATTACAATTTCGCAGTAAGCTATCAATTCTGACATTCACAATAATAATATGTATAAAATCAACTCTTAATTATTTATTCATTAATCAATTATGAAAATGAAAATTAATTCTTTATTAGTATGCGCTCTGTCGGCCATGTTGCTTGCCGGCACAGCTTGCAGCAGCAGCGACAACAGCAGCGAACCCACATCCGCAGCCTACACTTGGGGCACCGACGGTGGCAACATCAGCTGCGATCATTTGCTCTTCAATGAAGACGGTACAGAAAATGCAAACGGCACTGTCATCGGTAATGGCACTCAGGATTTCGTTTTCAAGGGCAACCAAACCATTAAAAAAGGCACTTATGTGCTGAAAGGCTGGATTTACATTGCCGACGGTTCCACTCTGACTATCGAGCCGGGTACTATTATAAAAGGTGACAAGCAGACCAAGGCTGCCATTATAGCCGAGCGCGGTGGCAAACTTATTGCTAAAGGCTCTGCAACCGAACCTATTGTCTTCACTTCCAACCAAGCAGCCGGCAGTCGCCGTCCTGGCGATTGGGGTGGAATTATCCTTTGCGGCAAAGCTCCTAACAATCAGAATAACGACCAGCAAATTGAAGGTGGCCCGCGCACTCACCACGGTGGTACTGACGCTGCCGACAATTCCGGCATTCTCAGCTATGTACGCATAGAATTTGCAGGCTATCCTTTTGCCACCGATCAGGAAATCAACGGACTCACATTCGGCTCTGTTGGCAGTGGCACTCAAATCGACCACGTTCAGGTATCGTATTCCAACGATGACTCTTTCGAGTGGTTCGGCGGTACAGTCAATTGCAAATATCTTATCGCTTACAAGGGTTGGGACGATGATTTCGACACCGACAACGGCTTCAGCGGCCATGTCCAATTTGGCTTAGGCATCCGTGACCCGCGCATCGCCGACCAGTCGCAGTCGAATGGCTTTGAATCCGACAACTGCGCTGACGGCGCTCTCGTTGAACCTTACACCAAGGCCGTTTTCAGCAACATCACTTTTGTAGGTCCTGTTGGGCGCGACAATTTCGTCAACAATTCCACTTACATCAATGGTGGCAGTCTTTATCCTAACAATGGTTCTGGTCTTGGAAAATTCCAGACTGCCATGCAGATTCGCCGTTCCAGCCGTCTCAGCTGCTTCAATTCTCTTGCTGTTGGCTACCCTATCGGCATCATCGTTGACGGTGAAAAGGGCAACACAGTTGAGCAGTCGAAAACTGGTGGATTCCAGCTTCAGAATGTTTGGTTCGCCAACATGACCGTCACCGGCTCTGATGCCAATAAGGTTTACGACGATGTTCTCTACGATGCAACAAAGAAGGCTGTCATCGACGCCAATCAGGTGTCCTACTCCCACACTTTCTTCCTTGCTCAACCGGGTTGCGGTGTTAAGGATCTCAGCAGCCTCATGCTTACCGACAATCTCAACACTGGTGCCAACTATATGCCTCAGGCAGGAAGTCCCCTTCTTTCAGCAGCTTCTTTCACAGCAGCTTTGCTCAATGGCTTCGACGCTGTTAGTTATATCGGCGCTTGCAGTGCAGGCGACACTTGGTTGAATGGTTGGACTAATTTCGACCCTGAAAACACCAAATATTAGACTTCTGCAATAGATTAATTCTCATAGGCTTTTATTCGTTGCGCGCAGACTTCTTGACCAGTCTGCGCGCAATTTGTTCTATAATCCTTATTAATAAGAAATATAGAACATTTTTCAGTACTTTTCCGCATCAATCCTTCTTATATGATTCGCTATTTTTGCGCTATGAAGTTCTTGACGCACAAAAATCGCATTCGTGCCACACTGCTTTTTGCGGTGTGCATTTTCACGTTCTTTGTCAACAACAGTACTATTTATCCCGACATAATGGAGTGCCGCAACATTGTCACTGCCCGCGAAATGGTGTATTCTGGCCATTGGCTTGTTCCCACAATGAATGGCGACCTGCGTCTTGAAAAGCCTCCCCTCCCTACTTGGCTCACCGCTTTTGCCGAAGTGCTTTCGCCCGACAATCTTGCTTTGCAGCGTGCTTTTGCCGGAATTGCCGCATCATTGCTCATTCTGTTCTTTTTCCTCTTGGGGCGCGACATCACCCACAGCTACGATTTCGCATGGATTTCCTCTCTCATTCTTTGCACTTCCTATAATATAGTGCTTATGGGGCGCACTGCCTCATGGGACATCTATTGCCATGCCTTCATGATGGGGGCTATCTATTTTATCTTCTCCACATTCACCAAGCCCCGCAATTCATGGCCCAACGCATTGCTTGCCGGAGTTTTCCTCGCATTGTCGTTCATGAGCAAAGGGCCAGTTTCATTCTATGGCCTGCTTCTGCCGTTCATTATCGCCATGCTGGTCTATAAGCGTCCATTGCAGCCTCATCGGTCGTTGCAGCTCATTGCCATGATTATGCTGTTTCTCGCCATCGGCAGTCTGTGGTACGTTTACATTTATGCGTTTCATCCCGATATTTCCCGCTTTGTGCTTGGCAAGGAATCATCGGCATGGCTCAATCACAATGTGCGTCCGTGGTACTATTATTGGTCATTCTTCCTCGAAACGGGCGTTTGGGCTTTGCTCACAATAACTGCCCTTGCCGTGACCTATTGGAAAAAGCGCATTACTCTAAAGCGTGAATATCTGTTCGTCTTTCTGTGGCTTGCCGTGCAGATTGTCCTGCTTTCCTGTTTCCCCGAAAAGAAAAAGCGTTATCTCCTCCCCACCCTCATTCCCTGCGCCTATCTCATTGGCTTTATCTTCACATATTGGCATTCCGAAATTTCCTCGCGTGCCGATAGGCTTCTGTTCCGCACCAATGCCTGCCTCATCGGTGTTGTCTGTCTGCTGATTCCTGTAGCCGGCTGGTGGTTCGTTTTCCTCCCGGGCTACATCACTCTTGAATCGTTCATCATCATCGGCAGCATCATCGGTGTTATCGCTTGCTACATCTTTTTGGCGGCCTACCGCAAACATGCCTTCCATTTCGTCTATTGTATCGTTGCCCTTTTCCTCTTTGCCGAAGCCGCAATCATGCCTTTTGTAGGTGATGTGGCGAACAACCGCGATTTCCACAGCATTTCCGCCACCCGCTCCATGCCTAAGTTGCGTGGAGTGCCTTTCTTCTATGTGAATGGCCAGCCGTTGCGCATCGAGATTGTTTATGAGGCCCACCGCTGCATCCGCCCTATCAACCTCACCAACACTGATTCCGTCATGCGGGTCCTTCCAGCCGTCATTCTCACCCATGGCGATGCCGCTAAGGATATTCCCGCACAGTTGCGCTCCAAGGTCAATATCTCGCCGATAGGCCATTTCGACAACAATATGCGTTCAAAGGGTTCATGGCAATATCGCCCGGAATTCATCTACGATGCCTCACTCCTCACCCGCAAATAGGCCAATACTTGCAAAGCCTGTAAAATTTGCATACCTTTGCCACTAATCAATCTGATATGGACAAAGAAAAAGCCATGCTGCAAATTCAAAATGCACTTGTAAGTCTCGACGTGGTTGAACGTTATTTCTGCTGCGACCTTTCCAAATGTCTCGGTGCGTGCTGCATCGAGGGTGATGCCGGTGCGCCGGTCACTAAGGATGAATATGAAATTTTGAAGAAAATCCTTCCTGAAGTGTGGGATGACTTGCTTCCGCGTGCCAAAGAGGAAATCAAGGCCAACGGCGTGTGCTATCTGGATGAGGAGGGCGATTTGGTCACTTCAATCATCGACGGCAAAAATTGCGTCTTCTCCTGCTATGCTCCTGGCGGCATGTGCCAATGCGCCATTGAGCGTGCCTACCGCGAGGGCCGAATTGATTTCTATAAGCCCATTTCATGCCACCTCTACCCCGTCCGCCTTACGGAATATGCCTCATGCACCACCGTGAATTATCATCATTGGAGCATCTGCCATGCAGCCGAAGTGCTTGGCCGCAAGCAGGGCATTCGCCTCTACAAGTTCCTCCGCGAGCCTCTCATCCGCCGTTTCGGCGAGGCTTGGTATGCCGAACTTGAAGCTACTTGCGAAGAATATTTCCGCCAGTTCCCCGACAAATAGTAAAATAGCTGAATAAATCCGTCACACCTTATGAATTTTTATCTTCAATAGGCAGGAAATTTGCCCATATAGGCATTATATTTGCAGGTAAAAAAAGCGATATGGACAAAAATGCAATCATAATCTCAAATTTTTCGTGCAACTTAATCACAGCTATTGCGCACACACTTCAGCACATCGACTTGGCAATTTTTCCCTAAATCAGCACCATTTACAAGTATAAAAAGTTGTGCGTTTTTTCATTTTTTAACTTTTAATTAATTGAATCTAAAGTAAATATCCTCGCAAAAAGTGTCCCACCCTAAAATCAAAAACCGCCCGATTAGACTATTTTCATCTGCTTTAAATTTATAATGAAAACACTGACGGGTGACGGTGGTACAGCCAAGCGTAGCCTTAATTCTCAGTTTTACCAATCATTCCATTGCAAAATTGCGTCGCTACTGCAATGGGTCTTTAAAAAATCTTAAGAAATTCTCTTTTTTCGTTTTTGTATTGCTTTTGTAATACAAATTTCCTATTTTTGTATCGGTCAAAGGTGAAAAACGATGATTGATGAGAAATAAACTGACATTAAGCACCATGATTTAGCTTCATTTTGCTACTTCTTATCACCTATTATCATCTTTACGACATTTGAAATAGAATATTAGCATAAATATCATTTTTAATAACTAAATTTATTTTCGTATGAAAAAGATTTTACTTTCTCTTCTTGCTCTCGTTGCCTCTGTTGGCATCGCGAGCGCAACTTCCTCATTTTTTGATTTCGGTGACCCACACTCATTGAACAGTACTATCACCAATCCAACAAGTAGTGTTACGATCCCAGTGGGAACAGTGTTAACATCTGGCATTGCAACAGTCACCAATACTAAAGCAGGTTCGAATCCAGCTGTATTTTATGCAAATGGTGCGAATTTCCGCTTCTACACAGGTGGTAAAATCACTGTTGCAACAACCAATGGTGAAAAAATCAAAACTATTACATTCGCTTCTAATGCTACATTAGCTATTACTGCTGATTCCGGTACTTTGACTGACTCTATCTGGACAGGTGATGCAACTTCTGTAGTTTTCACAGCCACAAAAACAAATAAAATCGCTCACATGACTGTAGTTTCTTATGCTGCTGCTGGTACACAGCCACCTGTATTCTCAGCTGTTGGCGGTAACTACATCAATCCTTTCAAACTTGCTATCTCAAGTGCTACAACAGGCGCTTCCATCTACTACACCACTGATGGCACTGCACCTTCAGCCACTTCCACTCTATATGCTGATTCCATCACTATCAGCAAAAACACTACAGTGAAAGCTGTCGCTATCCTTAATAGTGTTGCAAGTGATGTTGTCACTGAAGTTTACACTTTCCCGACTGAAGTTGCCAACATCGCTGCATTCCTTGCAACAGACGACAACACTCAATGCAAATTCGCTAACCCTGTAACAGTCGCATTCCAATATCCTAACACCACAAAGTCACAACTTTATGTTCAGGACAATACAGGCGCAGCTTTAATTTATGGTGAAACTGGCCAAACTTATAAGAATGGTGATGAGATTCCTGCAGGCATCGTAGGCACAAAGACCACTTACAACAAACTTCCTGAATTTGGCAGCCCAGTTGCAAGCACATTCAAGGCTGGCGTTGCTGGCACAACTGTTGCTCCTAAGGCAGTCGCCATTTCTGCTATTGATTCCACTATGCTCAACCAATACGTAATCATCAAGTCTGCTAAGGTTGACAGTGTTGACGCTAAAAACGCTAAAATCAGCATCGGAACTGATTCTGTAGCTGCTTATGCTGCTTATGGCGTTGCTATCCCTAAATCTGGCAATTATGATGTCACTGGTTTCGTTTCTACTTACAAGGGCACACTCCAAATCCAAGCCACAGATTACACTGCAATCTCAACTGGCATCTGCCGCGTAAACGACAATGCTGATGTCAAGGTATTTGCTGCCAATGGCAACATCTACATCGCTGGCGCCGCTGGCAAAGCTCAAATCTTCGACGTTGCAGGCCGTCTCGTTACGACTGTTGCCAACGGTGAAGTTTCAATGCCTGCCGGATATTACATCGTCCGCGTTGCTAATTCAGCCAAGGCCGTAATAGTTCGCTAATTAAATATAGCTCTATAAAATCATGCAGGAGGAAATCAATGGTTTCCTCCTGTTTTTTTCATGTGATGCATAACAAAAGAAGCGCCGCCTGAAATTCAAGCAGCGCCTCTCTAAATTTTGAAAGGGTTCGACCTTATCGCGTATTACTTACGCAAGCCGAGCTTCTCAACGATGGCACGATAACGTGTGATGTCGGTTCTCTTAAGATAATCCAACAAACGACGACGTTTACCGATAAGCTTCATCATTGCACGTCCAGTTGTATTGTCCTTGTGATTTGACTTGAGATGCTCAGTCAAATGGGAAATACGGAATGAGAATAATGCAATCTGGCTCTCGGGGGACCCAGTATCAGTATTGCCCGACCCGTAATTTCCGAAGATCTCTTTCTTCTTTTCAGAATCTAAATACATTCTTTTACTTTTTATTTTGTTAATAATTTGGTCTGCAAAGATAGTCATTATTTTCTTATTTTCATTACTTTGCAAAGAAAAATCAGAAAAACCGCCGCTTTTTGCAGATTAATCACTACCTTTGCACCTCGTTAAGATAGGTTTAATTTATTATATGCAGAAAATAAGGAATGTTGCCATTATCGCACATGTTGACCATGGCAAGACAACGTTAGTTGATAAGATGTTACTCGCGGGCAAGCTCTTCCGCGACAACCAGAAAACGGGCGAATTGATGCTCGACAATAACGATTTGGAGCGTGAAAGAGGTATTACTATCCTCTCTAAAAACGTCTCTATTCAATACAAAGGCTACAAAATCAACATCATCGACACCCCGGGACACTCGGATTTCGGCGGCGAGGTTGAGCGTGTGCTCAACATGGCCGATGGCTGCCTCTTGCTCGTTGATGCCTTTGAAGGACCTATGCCACAAACCCGTTTCGTGCTCCAAAAGGCATTGCAGATGGGCTTAAAGCCAATTCTCGTCGTAAATAAGGTTGACAAGCCGAACTGCCGCCCTGATTCAGTTCAGGAAATGGTGTTCGACCTCATGTGCAACCTCAATGCCAACGAGGACCAGCTTGACTTCCCCACCGTGTTCGGCTCGGCCAAACAGGGTTGGATGAGCAATGACTGGCAAAAACCCACCGACAACATCAATGCTGTGCTTGATGCCATCATTGAATACATACCTGAGCCTAAGATGCTCGAAGGCGACGCGCAAATGCTTATCACTTCGCTCGACTTCTCATCGTATGTTGGACGTATCGCCATTGGCCGCGTGCATCGCGGTGAGATGAAAGAGAACATGGAAGTGGCTGTCTGCAAAAAGGACGGTTCAGTTGAGCGTCAGCGCATCAAGGAACTCCACACCTTTGTAGGTATGGGCCGCCAAAAGGTTGCAAGCGTTAAGTCAGGCGATATTTGTGCCCTTGTAGGCATCGAGAACTTTGAAATCGGCGACACCGTTGCCGACCCTAACAATCCCGAACCTCTGCCACGTATTGCCATTGATGAGCCTACAATGTCCATGACATTCACCATCAACGACTCTCCTTTCTTCGGGCACGACGGTAAATATGTTACTTCACGCCACATCGGCGACCGTCTCCGCCGCGAACTCGACCGAAATCTCGCATTGCGCGTTGAAAAGACCGACCGCGACGACACTTGGAACGTGTTTGGCCGTGGTGTGCTGCATCTTTCGGTACTTATCGAGACCATGCGTCGTGAAGGCTACGAACTTCAGGTTGGTCAGCCTAAGGTAATCATTAAGGAAATCGACGGGAAAAAGTGCGAGCCAATCGAACAGCTTGCAATCAATGTTCCCGAAACATATTCAAGTAAGGTAATTGATATGGTCACCCGCCGCAAAGGTGAAATGGTGTCGATGGAAACCCAGGGCGACCGTCTGCACATTGAATTCCACATTCCTTCGCGCGGCATAATCGGTCTGCGTACTAACGTAATGACTGGCAGTGCAGGCGAAGCCATCATGTCGCACCGCTTCCTCAGCTATGAACCATGGAAAGGCGATATCGTACGCCGTACCAACGGCTCACTTATAGCCATGGAAGGCGGCACAGCCTATGCTTATGCAATCGACAAACTTCAGGATCGTGGACGTTTCTTCATCTTCCCTCAGGAAGAGGTTTATGCCGGACAGGTTGTCGGTGAGAATGCAAAGGACAACGACATCGTGGTGAATGTCACGAAATCGAAGAAACTTACCAATATGCGTGCATCAGGTGCCGACGACAAGGCCAAGATTGTTCCGCCTATCGTATTCAGCCTTGAGGAAGCCCTCGAATACATCAAAGAGGATGAATATGTGGAGGTAACGCCTAATCACATCCGTCTGCGCAAAATCGTCCTCGACGAGAATGAGCGTAAACGCATAGCACGCCAATCCCCCTCATCAGCAGGTAATGAATAATGCCGATGAGTACTCTAAAGCACTTTGTTTCATAATTTTATATTTTTCGCTTGATACTTCTTTTGAGGTGTCAAGCGTTTTTGTATTGTTTCATAGCTATTTAGAAATTAGTTATGTAGTAGTTTTTTGCCCAAAAAGGTACAAAAATCAAGTTTGACTACAATTTTTGACTACCAAGTTTGACTACCAAATTTGACTACAATTAATACTAACTAATTAATTTATAGAATATGTTACAAAATTTTTTCAATGAGATTAAAGCTAATTTTAATCTTCGTGATTGCAAAAGCAACAAACCAACTAACATTTATATGATAGTTATTATAAACGGAAAGAAGTATCATTTACCAACGGGAGTAAAGGTTTACCCTGACCAATGGAATAAAGCAAAGCAAGAAGCATATATAAGTCACAGGTTAACTGAAATGGATAATCTAAATAATGAGATTGTGAATAAAAAAATATTAGAATTAAATGATACATTTTCAGAATATAAACACTATATTTGCAGCAACCCTAACGAACTAACGAATTATCATAATGTACTAATCAAATATATGTATAAGGATATGACAATAAGGAAGCATAATAATAATGAAGAAGATGCTATTAAATGGTATAATAAACATATCAATGATAGCAATGAATATTCACATACAACAAAAGAAGTATATTACACACAAATAAAACTATTTTCAAAGTGGTTGAAAGAAGTTAAGAAAATATCAAAGTTATCATTTGATATGATTGATAAAAATCTAATCAAAGAGTATGAGATATATATATCTAAAACAAAAATAAAAGGAAATAAATTACCCGAAAAAGTAACAATCAAAAATAAGATGTTACAACTATTAGCAGTAATTAAAACGGCTGGAGAATGTGTACCGCAAAAATTAGATTTATCAAAAAGCGGTATAAATGAATATAAACTACCTAAAGCAAAGATTAATGAAGATGAAATTACACTTAATGAAGATGAAATAAAACGAATCTATGATTTAGATTTAAGAGCAGAAACACTTTGGGGAAATACAATGCAGCATTTTAATAAAGAGGAAAGAGCCTATAATTTAAGCAGTGTAAGAGATTTATTTGTTTTGCAGTGCTGGGTAGGACAAAGGTATGAAGATATGCAAGAATTAAATAATGCTATCTTTAAAAGCATAAAAGGTGAAGCAGGCAAAGAAATTGAAGTAATAGAAATAGAGCAATTAAAAACTAAAAAAGATATTTACATTCCCATATTACCAATTGTAAGAGAAATATTAGAAAAATACAAAGTAGAAAAAGGATATAAATTACCAAACATTTCAAATAAGACTATGAATTTACTTGTAAAGGAGTTAGGCGAAATGGCTGGAATTGATGAACAAATAATTTATAAAAGTAAGAAATGTAAAAAATACGAAAAGATAGGAACACACACAGCACGAAGAAGCTATGTAACAAATATGTTAAAACGTGGTATTAATGCGGAAGATATAAAACGTATCACTGGACACAAAGGAAATGCAGCATTTGAAAGATATAATAAACTAACAAATGAAGATGCAGTG
>JAKVKZ010000011.1 GCA_022484565.1 Muribaculaceae bacterium | reverse complement strand
TGTCCCAAAAGTTTTTCACCAAATGTGCTACCTTATTGGTGGGACAACTAGGTGGGACAGTTTGGGACAAGGCTGATGGCTGATTTTCAATTGATTGCAAATGGATTTTTAGCTTTGTCCCGAAAGATTTTCACCAACTATGCTACTTATTGATGGGACAACTCGGTGGGACAGTTTGGGACAAAGTTGATGCCTGATTTTCAATTTGTTACAATTGAAATTTGGGCTTTGTCCAGAAAAATTTTCACCAACTATGCTACTCATTGGTGGGACAACTCGGTGGGACAGTTTGGGACAAGGCTGATGGCTGATTTTCAATTCGTTGCAACTGAAATTTGGGATTTGTACCAGAAATTTTTTACCAACTTGTTACGCAGTGTGCTGGGACAGGTGAGTGGGACAAAACATAATTCAAAATTTTTCACGCTAACAAAATTTTTATAGTGTGCTTCATCCTACTTCAATAACTTGATCCTTTTTTTATTCCTTGGGACATGATTTCAAAGAACTACTTCATAAACTTTTTGCCGAATAACAGCAATAGTTTCTCCAAGCAAAAATAAAGAAGACATAATTCAAAGAATCAAGGAAATGGGATAAATCAGAGATAGAATTAGATTTTAAGTAATTATTAGTAGCATAAAGCATGAGGGCGTGGAGTTTACACACCCTCATGCACTGATAATGGAATCATTCTTGCATGTTTAATATTCCTGATTCCTTGTCACTATTGTTGATTCTCTTTTGTGCTGAATTGTACTTTTTACCGAATTCAAAGTTGTAATTAAGGCGGATAACGAGGAGCTGTCCAGTTTCTTTCACATAGCTACGCGATGAATAAGGCGCTATGCTTGAAATGCGCTCACGTTCGGTTTTGTAATTGTTGGTGAATGGGAACAGCATGCCGACTCCTAACTGCAGCTGCTTATGCGTCCATGTGGCTAATATGGCGGTCTGATTCTCACCTTTGAAAATTGTCTCTCCCCGCAGAGTGTTGCGATTCTTGCTGAATTGCCCCATTAATCCGAACTTTTTATAATCCATTGAAAATTGTGCGTTGTAATAGAAATTACTGTAGGTGTGAGTGTAGGTGTTGCCGAAGCTCCAATATCGGGCAAAGCCGCCTTCGAGGCTTAAGGTGAGGAAATTTTTCATTCCGAAAATATCCAGCCCTCGGAATGCAATCATCGGGCCGACCTGCAATGATTGGTAATTCTTCTGATTGTCCTGCATGATGATGAGTTTGTTGCCTTCGGAAAACGCATTTTCCATTATGCAGTTGTGGTGATAGCCGTAGTTGGTATTGAGCATCAACAACATTTTATTCTTGTTGTAGGAATAGCTTAAAGTCTGATTGTAAACATTGTAAGTGCGTAAATTCGGATTGCCCCGCATGATTTGAATGGTGTCGATAGCCTGTTCCACATCGGTAAGCGCAGACAATGACGGGATTTGCGGGTCGGTGGAAAATCTGTAAGATATGTATCCGTCCTTGTGAGGCACAAACGACAGGCGGACGGATGGAGTGAATGTGAAGTAGGAGTGCGATTTGCCATTCTCTTTGAAATATGAGCGCGTGATGCCAGCGCTCAAAACATAATTCACTTTCAGCCATACGCCCTGCATCTCAGCGAATGCCGATGAACGCATCTGGTCCATGCGTGATGTAACGGGATTAGTCCCTGAATAAATATTGCGGTCGTGCATCTGATAATGGCGGAGGCCTGCACTGAATAAAATAGTATTGAATTTTTTGTCGTAGATAGCTTCGCCAATGATGCTGCTCTTACGCTCATCAACTACGGTGAGGAAGTCGGCAATCGGTGAGCCGACAAGAGTCTGCTCGGAATAAGCCCGCGTCATGTTGCTATTGATGAGTGTCCCGGTCATGTTTAACGTCAAAGTCTGCTGATGCGGCAGAATATGTTGGTAATATAATTCAATGGCGGGAGTGTAATGGTTGCTTTTGGTGAGTTGTCGGGCGGTGATGATGCCGTTGATGATACTCGTTTCATTCTGATGGGGTGCATTCAGCACATTATTGCGCCACACAGCATTGAATGTGTATTTTTCGGGAACCGACAGATTGTAAGACAAGTCAATGTTCTGCTCATTCCAATTGCGCCGGTCGTTCACGCCTTGCTGCACGCGATGGATATTCTCATCGTGCAGAAAGAAATCTTCAGTTTTGTCAGTCCGGCTCTTCTTGGCATCACGATAATTTAAAGAATAGTACAGCCCCCATTGCGATTTACTGTGATTATATTTCATGGTTAAGTAGTTCTCGCCGAAAGGCACGTGCGGTGAATTGACCGTCTGAAGGTTCACCAGCCCTCCATCCTCACGTTTTCGGACAATGATGTCGACCACTGCACCGAGTTCTTCATCGCCATACCGTTTGCCCGGATTCTCAATCAGCTCTATGCGGACAATATCCTTAGGCAGCAATGACGCAGCTTCCGCCTGTGTAGCCTTGATGCCGTTGATGCGTAACTGCACAGCACCACCATTGGCTGAAACATCTTTTGATATTCCATCGACATGTAAATGCGGTATGGCCATCTTCTGCATCAAATCGTAAACGTTGTAAGAATTCATCTTGGCAGATTGTGTGGGGATAATCACCATGCGGTCCACTTTTTGGATAATGGAACGGCCTGTAACCGTGACTTCATGGAGATTGATTGTGGTGTCGTTGACGTTTTGGGCATAAGCAATCATTGCATTCACCACAAAAAATAACAAAATGAGATGTTTCATATTATGACTTTTTATTAAAATTTTGATGA
This sequence comes from Muribaculaceae bacterium, assembly GCA_022484565.1. Classification (GTDB taxonomy): domain Bacteria; phylum Bacteroidota; class Bacteroidia; order Bacteroidales; family Muribaculaceae; genus JAKVKZ01. The sequence goes on along the minus strand of JAKVKZ010000011.1, from coordinate 58,460 downwards.
TGCAAAATTAAGTAGGCATTAAGCCTTACAACGACTTAACGGCCAAATAAAAAGTCTTAATCAATGGGGCGTAATCGGCTGATTACGAGAGCTTATTTCTGGTTTGAATCTAAATTAGGGGTTCTGGAATCTTAATGATGCCTAAAGGGCGCTGATATGCGTCACTATATCTTCTCCTTCGGCAGCACCTATCTTTTTCCTGATGGAAGTTTTCCGCACATATATCGTCGCATTGGTCTGCTGGGTGATTACGCCTATTTCTTTTGTGGAAAAACCAGCGCAGAGCAGGCAACAAATCTGAATCTCCTTTTCAGTAAGCGAATTTCCGAATTTTGCCACCAATCGGCTGTAAAAATCATTGTATAAACGGTCGATAACTGGATATAGGTCGGCCCAAACGAGCAGGCTGTCGGTGGATATTTCTCCGCCACTGATGCCCGAAATGCGCCGCAGCAGAGCTTGGTTCTGGTTGGTCGGAGTGGAAGCCACAAGCCGGATAATGCCGAGTTGCTGCAGCAAAATCTTTTTGAAGAAGGCACTGTCGGCGCTTTCCTCTGGCCGTTGGTCATCGGCGGATGGAGTCTGTGCGTCAGTCAGCATCTTTTTCAGAGTTTCAATGCTGTCCTCAGCTTCGGCTAATTTGCGATAACGGTTTTTATAGAACTGATAGACCCCAATAGCTGCAATGGCTATTATGAGCAATAATGCGAAAATCCACCAAATCATTGTCTGCAATCGACTGTGCAGTCCGTTATTGGCCGTCTGTAATTGTTTTTTCATCTCCAATCGGCGTAATGAGGTTTTCTCCTGGTCAATCATGGCATTTGTCACGGAATCGCAATACCTGTTGAATCCTACAGACGACACAGGTTTGCCTGCTTGATAATTGAGCAAATAGCAGATGCGGTCGATAGATGCCTGTCGGTTCAGATTACCTTGACCAGCTGCCTGAAGTTTCGCCTCGCTTTTCTTGGCATTTTCAATAAAGATGCGTGCTGAATCAAGTTGGTGCAAATTCACGTAGTTTTCAGCTATGCTCATTTGTATTACAGAATACTTGAACAATTCGGGATTTATCTTGCCAATTTCAAAAAGCAAGTCATTGGATTTACGATATTGTCCTGACACACAAAGCGATGATGAATAATTGCGCATTATTTCACATGCAATTTCATTATTGCCAGCTGACTTAGCCATGGCGATGGCCTGTTCATAATATTGCGGAGCAGATTTGTCAGCGAGCAGCGAAAGGTTTTCAGCCAAAATATACGTCAGTTTACTGCGCTCGCTAACCGGCAACCGATTGCCATTCTTCAGTGCTTGTCGGGCAGCGGAAACGGCTTGCGCATAGTTGTTGGATCGCGATAATATAATGATTTTTTGAATGAGCATTCTCGTAGCTCCCTGCACATCCTTTATCCTAACGGCTTCGGAATAGCCTTTGTTAAGAGTGTCGATAGCCTGTTTTGTCTTTCCCGTCCAGCTCAAATATGAGGCTGACAGCAAATATCCATCAACCGTTTTGGTCGTGTCGCCTTTCTTTCGGTAATAATTCACCGCATCCAAAGTCAGAGTGTCCTGCTCAAGCGACATTCCCATATTCATGTGCGCCATGGACTGGTTCCACAAATAGTGCATTATGCCTTCCTCGCTCAATCGTCCAGCATCATTGATGCCATCAAGAATTTTCAAGGCACTGTCGGGGTGCGAATTGAGCAGCGAATCGCTCTGCGATAGGAGTTGATAGCTTTTGCTCCACGTGCATGCTGACAATGCAAACATTATCGCAATTATGAATATGTGGTGTGCAGGTTTCATCCGTCAGGTGAAAATGTGTAGAGACAAAGGTAATGAAATTTTTAGAGAATGTGATGATTTTGCGATTTAATTATAGGGAGAAAAGATGCGTGAGGATTTTTGGGGGACGAACGGCAATGAAGATGAAAAATAAAGTGAGGAATCAAGCCATGGGCCGATTCCTCACTATGAGGATGGAATTTATCCCTTAAGATGAGGGATTAGCCGTGATTGATTTCGGGGCAGCAATGGGCACAGCCATCGGCATCGGGATAAGTTACTTTTGCGTAGGCAAGGGCTTCCGCGCTTGACGGGAACTCGCCAAGATACCTTCTGAACTTGATGTTAGCTGCTAAATAGCAGTCTTCCCTGTGAACTTCATGATTGCATCCATGGCCAGACTGCTCTCTTTTGTTTAAAAAATATTTTGTCATAATTTATAGAAATAAGAATGTTAAGGATAATACATTTGGTATGGTTTTTGCAGTTAAATCAGTAAGTGGCTTACTGATTACGGATTTTCGGCGTAAATATAAGAAGTTTTATTCAATTTGTGACAGCCAGCACGAAAAATATTTTTTGGCGGTGCGCGAAAATAAGAAATAATGACTAATTAACCGAAAATAATGGAAGCGACTGAAAAGTGTCATTGCGAAACAAAATGGAGAAAAATGAGATGAAATGCGTGAATATTCTACAAATAATTGTGAAAATGATAGGCTTTTAGAATATTAGAGCTTACAAAATGCCATAGAAATGGTTTTTTGAAAGTTACTATATTTGCACCAATAAATTCACAGGAATATGCTTGAAGAGATACAACCGCGGCCAAAAATACTCATCATTTACACTGGTGGGACGATTGGGATGATAGAGAACCCGACAACGAAGGCTCTCCAACCTTTCGACTTTTCGCACTTGATAGACAATGTGCCGAAAATAAACCTGCTTGACTACGATATTGACAATATCCAGTTCAATCCTCCAATCGACAGCGCAAATATGGCTCCAAGCCATTGGAGCGACATAGCTGCTGCCATTGAGGACAATTATGACAAATTTGACGGGTTCGTGGTGCTTCATGGCACAGATACGATGGCTTTTTCGGCATCGGCGCTGAGCTTTATGCTTGAAAATCTGCATAAGCCTGTGATAATTACCGGCTCACAGTTGCCTATTGGCGAGGTGCGGACCGATGGCGAGGAAAATTTGATTACGGCACTTCAGGTGGCTGCGGCGTGCGACCCGAGCGGCGAGCCGATGGTGCAAGAAGTGGCGATACTTTTCGAGAATTATCTGTGGCGCGGCAACCGCAGCACCAAGATGAGCGCGGACAATTTCAACGCATTCAAGAGCAACAATTATCCGGCTTTGGCCAAAATTGGTCTGGGCATACACTTCAATGAGGAATCGTTATACAGGATGCCCACGAAGCGCCCGCTAAAGGTGCGCTACAATATGGACCCCAATGTGATGTTCCTTGACTTGAATCCTGGAATCACGGAAAGCACATTGCGCTATCTGCTGAATGTTCCCGACATAAAGGGGATAGTGCTGCGCACATTCGGAGCGGGAAACGCACCGACCGACGACTGGTTCACCAGAGCCATACGCGATGCGGTGGAGCGCGGAATAGTGATAATGAACGTGACGCAATGCGTGAATGGCGGCGTGAACAACAAGATGTACGACACGGGCAACTGCCTGACGCGTGCAGGCGTGATAAGCGGACGTGACATAACTTCGGAGGCAGCCATTACCAAGATGATGTACCTATTCGGCATGGGGCTTCCAAGCGAAAGCGTAAAGAAATACCTCACTTACTCGCTTTGCGGGGAAGTGACAATCTGAACAAGATTGCTGGAATTTTTTAGAGTATTAACTAATTGCTGACCTATCGGCACACGGGGAATAGTATGAGAATAAAAAGGAGAATGGCAGATGGCGAAACTTATTATGGGCATCGCCATTATGATTTGGTTTTTTGTACCAAGGATAAAGCCCATTTTAGAAGACTGGGCCCTTATGGTACAGTAGAAGAATGCAAACAAAGCCTTGTTGTTATTTGCAGGGACATAGTTCGTGGCAAACGCAAACTTTTTATGGAATTCAATGGCGGAGAGGCTCGAGTGCAATGTGAAGAAACCGGCCTCATTGAGTATCGTCGCGTCATAGAGTAAACGTTAGCATAAAGAGATACTTCACTTACTCGCTCTGCGGGGAAGTGAGAATCTGAATGAGATTATAGGAATTATAGAGTATCAACTAATTGCTGACCTATCGGCACACGGGGATTAGTATGAGAATAATAGGAAGAATGGCGGATGGCAGTATTTGTTACCTCGGCGATTACACATATGAGGTTCACCTTAGAAGCAAGGATGGAAAGGACTACCAAGAATTTGACGATTTCAACTCAGAAGAAGATTGCTTTGCATTCATTTCTTCCATTTGCGAGAATAAAGAAGATAGCCTGTACTTGCGATTCAAGGGCGGAACAGCCACGGTGGAATGCGTGGAGACCGACGAGGACACGGCGACCGTCTTTATCAAGTAAATCTCCGTTGCCCTTATTTTTGCAGGTAAATCAGCCAACCTTTCTTTGGCGCTACAGAAATGGCATCGGAAACGTGCCATGTGGCAGCATTCTGGAAATTGGCAATCTCAGGAGCCACAAGCTGCATTTTGGCCACATTTTTGCCGAATACTGACTTGCTGAACTTGAGGTGAACATTCAGTGTGCTGTCGGAATAATTGCCGACAGAGAGCAGCGTGCGGCCATCGGAATGGCGGTAAACCGTGACTTTAACGGCAGGATTATCGCTGACTACAGGCACATCAGGTTCCCAATAGCCAATCATTGAGGAATGGGCAATATCGAAGGAATCCCAGACTTTCCAAACGGGACGCGGGTCGCAGATTTTATCATCGGTGACCCAAGGACGGCGTGAAGTCATACCATACTGCATGCCGAGCCAAAGATTGCCTCCGCCCTGAAGCATATCACCCATAAGGCCGAAAGGAATGCCGGAAGTCTCGACAAGCCAATTGGCAGGCGACATGTGATTATACTGGAAGCCTTCGCCAAACCAAGTCTTATTGATGTATGGGAAGAATTCTATGTACTGATTGGCTGGGCCACGGGAGAAATCAGTGTTGGAATGAAGGTCGATGACACAGCCGGGCTTAACGCTCTCCATGGCACGGCGCATACGCTTGAGAATCTGGCGGCCAAAAGCCACATCATCAAGATAGATGCCGTCGATGTCGGTGTTCTTGACGAGCCAGCGAAGACCTTCGACATAATAATTAAACCAACGCGTCTCACCCTCGGCAGTAAGGATAGCCGCATCGGCACTGATGCCGTCGGGCATGGTGAAATCGAGGAAACGGTGATACCATTGAGGAACGTAATCGCTGACAAGATGCTCGCGAAGCCATGGATATCCGCCACCGCCACCGGTGTGGAGAATCTCGTTGCCAAGACTGCGTGCCGCCCAAAGTTCGGTGAAAACCGATGAGAGTTCGCGGACAGTGTAATAAACCTTGACCTTGCAACCGCGGGAATGCCACTCGCTCACGAAATTGCGCAATTTATCGGCAGTGAGGAACGGGTAGTTGATTGTTGGGTTGACAAAAGTGGCGTGATGCACATTGATGATGCGCACGCCGGCATTGATGTCGGAATCGGTAGGGATAGGATGGTCGAGGCAATGATAATATCTATCGGTGAACTGCGAGGCAGTGTTCAGAGATTTTACAGGAGTGAGAATGAGCGAAAACTCGAAAGGCAGAGGTTGAGCGGCATGCAAATCGCGTGAGCCGCTGAAAGCAGTGACACGGGTTACAGCAGTTCCTACTCGGCTGATGCGGAAACCGCCCTTGCCGCCATTGTTCCATGAAACTGGTGGAGCTGGGAGATAAAGATTGAGCATAGGGCCAGTGTAATCGGCTCCACGGAACTCGCACTGCACACCTGCATGAGCACCGCCAATCCAGAAGCTATCGAAAGGATAGAGCCATTCATCGTGGGGAATGTTAGGCTCAGGCGTACCGACTGGACGGACAAGTTCGCCCTTTGACTTCCATGTGCCCTGATAGCTGACGGGAGTTTCCTGCCCGGCAAGCCCCAATCCCATGAAAAGAGGAGTGGAGGCGGAAAGAAAATCCATTTCAAGACGGATATCGCTAACCTTCAAGTCGCGCTTGGGAAGGATGGTGAAGGAATAGTCGCTCCAACCATCGAATTCGCTCCGTACACGGCAAGAAACGCTCAAATCAGCATCCTCAGCCTGCCAACCGATAAGAGTGTGGCCCGAGGTGGACTCGATGACTGAAGGCACGGCCTTGAAAGACTTGTCGCCATCGGCAGTGGTGATGACGAAGCGCATGGGAGCCGACAGCAACTTATTATTGCCTGCCATAAGTTGGCTTGGAAGGGGAGATGAAGCATCAGTGACAAGCGCACGGCCTGAGAAACGGACAGTGTCGCCAGCAACCGACATAGGAGAAAAGCCATCAGTGGGAGCGTCGGCAATGCCGAGAGTGGAATTGAGCCAGCGGAGACGGCTGTGACGCCAAGTTTCGCTGTCGCCACGATCGGCGAGTGGAGCGCCAGCTATGGTAAGGCTAATCGGCAAAGACTGAACATCGCCAGCCGAAGATTTGAAAGAGAGAGTTGCGGAATAAGTGCCAGCAGCGGCATCAGAAGGCAGATCGATGCCGAACCATAAAGGCTGGACTGCGCCTTTTGCAACCGAAATACGCTTTATGAAAGACTTGCCGTCGGGATTGACACCTTCATGATTGAAGCAGGTGACAAGTTTAGACGGAATCACGCCGGCAGTGCCAGTGAAATCGGAGATGGAATAGGTGACGCTGTCCAAAGCAGCAGCCGGAGACCATAAAACGGCCTGAAAAGCATAATATTCGTTCGGCTGGGCGGAGAGATTCAATGTCTGGCCCTGCACATAGCTAAGCCAACTAAATGGGAGCGCGTGGCGCATACGAACAGGAAGAGTGCGGTCCTCGCCAAACACATAGAACGGACGTTGATAATTGGCGGCGTACTGCTGCATTTCAGCATCGGAACAGGCAATTTCCATTGGGAAGAAACTGTCGTGAACAGTGCGGCTTTCCACCTTCATCACTTTTGCCTCAACCGATTTGCCCTTTAGTACGGCAGATTCAGAACCTGGGGCAAGACGGACATAATCGTTAGTGAATCCACCGGCAGGAATCTGCACATTATAGGGCAAATAATAGAAATAGTAAGTGCCGGCCTTAACAGGGCCGAATTTTATGTCGCAAAGCTGATTGTCAACAGAAATGCGCTGGATGGAGGGAACAGTGTCGCCGGAAGCGGACTCAACGATGATGAAGCGATGGTTGGCAACATCGGCATCAGCCCTGCGCCAACGGAAAGCAAGATGCGCCACATCGGCACTCTTCGCCACACTTATCACGGCGCGGTGATTACCTAACGATTCCTGCCAAGCCGAATCGGGGACAGAATATAAATAAGAGGTGGCTGCAACAGGCTTTGCCCAAGAAAAGGAAGCAAACAAAGCAGCGATGAAAAGCACAAGAAGAGTCTTGTTCATAATGGCACTCGTTTTAAGCTATAATTGATGAATACAAAAGTACATAAAAGTGAGGGAAAAACCAAGACAAAAAGAAGACCGGCGGAAAATTCCACCGGTCTTCGTGATATTAAGAGGCTAAAATTCCGAAACGGAAGAAGCCTGAATTTGCGGATTATTGCTGTTGTTGTGACTGCAATTTAGCAACTTTCACATCCTCTTTCTTGTCGAAACGCTTCAGGATTGCATAAGCGCAAGGAGCAGCTACGAAGATTGAAGAGAAAGTACCGATAACAACACCGAGAGCCATTGCGAATGTAAACGAACGGATAGTCTCGCCGCCAAGGAAGATGATGACAATCAAGACGAGCAATGTACTCAATGACGTCATGATGGTACGGGACAGTGTGCTGTTCAATGAATGGTTGAAAGTGGTGTACTGATCCTGCTTAGGATACAGTTTGCGATTTTCACGCACACGGTCGAACACAACCACAGTATCGTTGACCTGATAACCGATGATGGTCAAGATGGCGGCGATAAATGATTGGTCAACCTCCATTGACATCGGGAACCATCCATGCAAGCCGTAGAAAATGATGATGGCAAATGCAGTGAATGCAACGGCAGCAAGAGCGCCGAGAGAGAATGCGATGTCGCGGAAACGAACCAAGATGTAGAGTGCCATGGCAATCAGAGAGAAGACCACAGCCCAAACTGCACCTCGAGTCATATCCTCGGCGATGCTCGGTCCGACCTTTTCAGAAGAAACCACGCCCACATGCTCATTTTGCTGACCGAAGTCCTTATAGCTCATGTTTCCGATTTCGGATTTAAGACCTTTATAGAGAATCTGCATGATTTCCTCATCAGTCTTATCAGAATTGGAAGAGATCTTAAAGTTGGTAGAAATACGCACCTTAGTGGCGTTATCGATGGTGATAACTGAGATTGAAGAACCAGGGAACAGAGGAGCCAGCTGGTCGTGAAGTTTCACTGTGTTGACAGGATGATCGAACTGCACGACGTAGTTACGACCACCAGAGAAGTCAATACCGCTGCTGAGTCCGCGGAATCCAAGAAGGATGCAGCCCAGAACGATTACAACACCGACGGCCATGAAGCCTTTCTTACGTTTACCAATGAAATCAAAGTGAATATGTTCCCAAAGATTCTTAGTCAAAGGAGTTGTAAGAGTGATGTTCTTGAAATGACCATGGTCGAGGCCGCTTTCGAAGATAAGACGAGTAAGGAAGACGGCTGTGAAGAATGAGCAAACAAGACCGATAATAAGAGTGGTGGCGAAACCTTTGATAGGGCCGGAACCATTATAAAGCAGAATGAATGCGGTGATAAGGGAAGTCAAGTTGGAGTCGAAGATTGCAGAGAACGCATTCTTGTAACCATCGGCCATTGCAGCCTTGATACCCTTGCCGGCACGGAGTTCCTCCTTGGCACGTTCAAATATCAGCACGTTGGCATCAACCGCCATACCCAAGGAGAGCACGATACCGGCAATACCGGAAAGCGTGAGCACCGTCTGGATTGACGCCAGAATACCCATCGTGAAGAATATATTACAGAACAACGCAAAGTTGACAATCATACCAGGGACGACACCATAGAGGCACATCATGAAAATCATGAGGAGCACAAGTGCAATGATGAATGACCAAAGACCTGACTGGATGGCCTGCTGACCAAGAGACGGGCCAATGACACTTTCACTGACGATGTTGACTTTGGCAACCATCTTGCCGCTCTTGAGCACGTTGGCTAAGTCCTTTGCCTCTTCGAGGGAGAACTTACCAGTGATTTGTGAACGGCCACCTTCAATTACACTGTTGACGGTAGGGAATGAATAAACCTGATCATCAAGAACGATGGCAACAGATTTGTTCAAGTTCTGCTGAGTTACACGAGCCCAAGCGCGTGCGCCTTCATCGTTCATGGTCATTGAAACCACATTACCTTGAAGGTTATCGACGTCGCTGCTTGCATCGGTGACAACATCACCCGCGAGTGCAGGACGGCCTTGATTAGTCTTAAGAGCGACGAGCTGGAAGAAGTGTCCCTTTTCGTCGATTGACTTAACAGTCCAACGTGCTTTCAAGTTAGTAGGGAGAAGACGGATGGCATCAGGTGAACGCATGATGCGGTTGACACTTGCAGTGTCGCTTGCAGCAACGATACCGATGACAGGACCAGACATTTGGCCACCACTTGCAGCCCAAAGCATTTGGGCAAGAGTCTTGGCACCTTTAGCTTTTGCGGGAGCGGCTTTAGCGCCCTTTACAGGAGCAGCCTTAGCGGCAGGAGCAGCATTCTTTGCAGTGTCGGCTTTAGCTTTGCTTCCATTGGCAATAGCTTCGCTGAGAGCCTGGAGAGGCTGCTGAAGATCCTGCATTGTGTAGGTCTCGTAGAATTCGAGGTTCGCACTTCCCTGAAGAAGTTTGCGGACACGTTCAGGCTCTTTCACACCAGGGAGTTCCAAAAGGATACGGCCAGTGTTTTCAAGTTTCTGGATGTTAGGAGAAACAACGCCGAAACGGTCGATACGAGTACGGAGCACATTATAGGAGTTGTCAACCATAGAGTTGACCTGATCCTTAAGGATAGACTCAACTTCAGCATTGGAAGCGTTCGGCTTATCCTTAATCTTATCTATATTATGAAAGACTTGCGCAAGATTGCCTTCCGGGGCAATTTTCGCGTATTCAGCGCAGAAAGCGCCAACGAAGTCCTTTTCATTGTGATGAAGCGAATCAGTGACGGCGATAGCGCGATTGAACTTAGGGTCAGGATTGTTGTTAGACAATGCCTTGAGGATGTCAGGGACAGAAATCTGAAGAGTAACGTTCATACCGCCCTTAAGGTCGAGGCCAAGACCAACCTCCATTTCGCGAGCCTGCTGGAAAGTGTAATAACCGAGATACACTTTCTCTTTAGCAATAGAGTCGAGATAACCGCTATAATAAGTCTTGTACTTTTGATTCGATGGGTCATTACTGTGCGACATCGACTGCGCATAAGATGCTGCCTTGTTCTCCCAATGGCTAGTGACGATGGAGAATGAAAGGTAGAAAGCGCATACAAGAGCTAAGAAAATAGCGATAACTCTAATAAAACCTTTATAACTTTGCATTTGTTGATTAGTTAATTATTTTGTTATTAATATTTTCAAAAATGGTTTTTACAGCCTGCAAATATACATCAAATTTTTCAAGTTAGAAATTTTTAGGGATAGTTTAAGAAAAGAAAATGGGGTAAAAGTGCATATTTTGACAGTTGAAAGGCAGAAATCAGCAAAAATTATTACCTTTACAGCGCAAAAAATGTGCCGAAACACTAATTTTGCCGAAAAAAAGAAAGCAATCAGCGCAAAACGAGAATAAAAAGTGACATTAAAGAAAACGATAAGAATAATGATGGCGGCGGCAGCCTCGGCGCTGCTTTGTGCATGCGCCAATATAGGCCATCCTGAAGGAGGTCCGAGGGACGTAACTCCGCCAGTGTTTGTGGGCAGTACGCCGAAATTGTACGAACTGAACTGCAAAAAGAACAAAATAGAGCTGCAATTCGACGAAATAGTGCAGCTAAAAGACCAAAGCAAGAAAGTGGTGGTGTCGCCAGTACAGCACGATGCTCCAAAAATCAGCGCATTAGGGAAAAAGGTGACGATAGAATTGCGCGACACATTGAAACCCAACACCACATATACTATAGACTTTTCAGATGCGATAGAGGACAATAACGAGGGCAACCCGCTTAATGACTTCGCATTCGCATTCTCGACAGGTGACTCAATTGATTCACTTCAGATTTCGGGCATGGTGCTCAGGGCGAAAGACCTTGAACCGATGCAGAACGTGATAGTGGGAATACACAACAATCTTGCCGATTCGGCATTCACGACATTGCCATTCGACAGGATAGCGCGGACCAACGACAAGGGACAATTCACAATCAGGAGCGTGAAGGGCGGAAAATATAGAATTTATGCCCTAAACGACGTGGACAATAATTATAAGTTCGCGCGCAGCGAGGATTTGGCCTTTCTTGGCGATGTGATAGTGCCGTCGAGCTACAGAAAGGAGACAAGCGACACAGTGTTCACGGTGAAGCATAAAGTTGACACCGTGGTGAACAATGTTCACACATTCTTCACGCCGAACGACATACTGCTAAGCATGTTCAATGAAGATTACAAGTCGCAGTACCTTGTGAAGCATGAAAGACCTGAAGGGCGCAGGTTAACAATGATGTTCGGCGCTCCGAGCGACACATTGCCAACGATGAAAATCATCCGTCCCGCAAAGCACGAGAAAAATTGGTACGTGCTTCAACATTCGGAACATAACGATACGCTGAACTATTGGATAACTGACACCAACCTCGTGAAGACCGATTCGCTGATGATTGAGGCACGCTATCTGCATACTGATTCAACCGATCACCTTACTTGGCAGAACGACACTTTGAACTTCAATTTGAAGAAATTGACGAAAAAGCAGAAACAGGAGAAGGCAAAAGTGGAAAAAGAGAAAAAGAAGAAGCAGAAGGACGCAAAGAAAAAAAAATCGAAGCCGAGCGGAAGGAAAGATGAAGACGACTATGCCGAAAAAATGGCCCTGAAGAAAAAGCGCGAGGGTGGAAACGATTCGATACCCGAAATGAAAATGCTTGGCTTCAACTTGAAGAGCGGAAGTTCGCAGGAGGTAAACTTGCCGCTACAATTTGAGAGTGATGAGCCTATTGACAGCATAAATCAGGCGGCAATACATCTTGTGATGAAGAAAACAGCGAAGGACTCGGTGTGGACTGATGCGACGCCGGCAAAGTTGGAACAGGCATCGCCATATAATCCGCTCTACTATGTGATGAAACAAAAGTGGGAGCCGGGCGCCATTTACAAGATAACAATTGATTCAATGTCGGTGAGGAGCATCTACGGATTGATGAACAAGACGATAACACAGCAGATTACCGTAAAGAGCCTTGATGAATACGCAAACCTCTACCTGAACGTGAATCTCCGCGACAGCGCATTTGTGGAACTGCTTAATGGCTCTGATGCAGTGGTGCGAGCCTCGCAAGTCAAGAACGGCACGGCTGCCTTTGAAAATGTGACCCCAGGCACATACTACGCAAGGCTTATAAAGGACAAAAACGGCAACGGCAAATGGGACACTGGCAACTACAACGAACGCCTGCAACCTGAAGAAGTGTACTATTTTCCCAAAAAAATCACTTTGAAGAAGAATTGGGACAACGAGCAGACGTGGAACATCTACATCACAGCCGTTGACAAACAGAAGCCGGAAGAAATCAAGAAGAACAAGCCTGAATCGAAGAAGGGCGACCAGCAAACAAAGAAAAATACTGACGAGGAAGATGAGGAAAACACCAATAACCCCGTCTATACAGGCAATAAATATACCGACTCGCAGAACAGAACATATTAAAACTGCCGTGTGAAAACACGGGACAAATTTGGGACAAAAAACAAGGATGCCAAGGCTTATCCGCCAATAAGTTACGGCATCCTTTCCTTTAGATTTTTCGGAATATTTTCCGCTTTTTACTTTTCCGTGGGACATCTGGAAATGTCTGGCTGATAGAAGCATGCACGATGCTGCTTGTGAATACTTCATGCCGTAAGCGGGACAAGAGTGCGATTCGGGACATGCGAGTGGGACAAATTTCGGCTTGCAATTGGCTGAATTGCAGAACTATTGGAGGCGTGTCCCACAAATTTTTTCACCATGTTTTTCGCATTTTTGGATTAACTAATAACTATGCAAATGTGTCAAGGAACTATTTTGTTTAGATAATTGCGAAAATAATGCTGATGATGTGAAATTTATCATGAAAATATCCTATTGGGGAAAAGAAATATTAGATTATTTTTCAGATGATTGAGCAGATAACGGCATTGTGACGGCTTCAGATTGCGGAGAAGCTATTGCAAAAGTGGAATATAAATTATAATTTTGTGGAACATTATAGTTAGTTTAAAGTAAAAAGTTATGATTAGATTGAATGTTTTTGTTGAGGTGAAGGCCGAGAATAGAGAGGCCGCCCTCGAAGCAAGTAAAGAACTTGTAGCAAAGTCGCAAAACGACAAAGGATGTGTGGCATACGACATTTTTGAGAGCGCTACACGCAAGGAAGTGATGATGATTTGTGAGACATGGAAGGATGCTGCATCACTGACAGCACATGAGAATTCGAAGCATTTCACAACGCTTGTCCCTAAAATTCAAAGTTTGGGAAATATGAAACTCGAAAAATTTGAATTTTAGAAAGATATTTTCATTATTTAAAAATCCCGAAGGCTTTCCTTCGGGATTTTTTATTGCTATGACGTGAAAAAATCCGGCGAATCTACAGCTAACTTAGGGTAGGCAGCCAGCTATTGATTAACGCCATCAATTTTCAAATGCTACTATTTCCTCCCATGGGCATAATTTCCGTTGATTAGTGCGACAAAGTTAATGCCCATGTGCGAACTCTATTTTCGTGGAATTATTCTTTTCGTAAAGATTTATATTTTTCAGCCATTTGGGTTATGGAATGGTACACTTTATCCTGAATGTTACGGGGTGAAAGTACCAATAGGTTTTCACCAAAGGAGGAGAGTTCGCGAATCAGCTCGTAATTCTCCTTGCAATCAATGGAGAAGAAAGAGCCTGAGGAGAGGCTGGGATATTTCAGGCGGAATTGCTGTTCGGCTTCGCCATGATAATGCTTCTGGGAATCGTGAAGAGGCTTGGTGGCAACGTAATCCTTGGAAATGTCGCTTACCCAAAATTCGATGTGCTCCACTTTGCTGTTGGCGTAATTGGTGACACCGATGATGTCCTCAAAATATTCGTCAAGATTGCCTTTGTATTCCAAATATTTATGCGACGGCAAGGGCGTGATTTTGCCAATGCGCTCCAGCCCGAAGCACAGCAGCTTTTCCTCGACTTCAGTGGCAGCCAAAAGAAACCAGCGGTTGTTGTACTCCTTCAGAAGATATGGATGGAGGTTGATTTTGAGTTCATCGGCTGAATCTCCGAACTTATGATAAATTATTTCAATGACCTGCTTCTGGGAAATTGCGGTGAATATTTCTCCGAGCAAATTGGAATTTTCCAACGGATTTTTGGTGAAGGAGATAATTTTGTGGCTTTCCCTTACGCCTAAACCAAGTCTGAAATTCTCGAGCGCATCAAGATTAGGAAGTCCGTCGAACTGGCCGAGCAAAGAAAGAGCTTCCGACAAAAGGTGCTTTTCATCGTCAGTCATATCCTTTTTGAATATTGAAAATCCCGGCTTTTCATAACGCAAACAATGCTTTTCAACATTCTTTTGCTTATCCCAATTGAAAGTGCTTACGGTGTAGCGCTTGATATCCACCAAGAAAGGGCCTTCGCGTTCGAGATAAGATATATCTTTCTCAATTGTGCGGCGGACAACGCCATCGAAATCGGGATACAAAACGCAAAGCCGATTGCTCACTTCATCGGTCAATTCATCGAGCGAGTAATCATGATAAGGGCTGCTGAGCAGTTCGTCGAGAATCTTATATCGCGTCATTGCGTTCTTGTTTGCTGGCATAGTTCGTTAGTGTTATAATTATCGATAAGAAAATTGAGGCAAAATATTCACGCTGCAAAAGTACAAAATAAGTACGAACTCTATGTTCGTGGAATGAAAGATAATACATAATAAAAACTCCTGCCGACCAGAAGCCAGCATGAGAAATTTATCTTGAAAAATTGAAAATTCAGATTCGGATTAAAAACTGTGCGCTTAGATGGAGAGGCGACGCAGAGTTTCGAGGAGAGTGCGATTGATAGGCTTCTCCTTTTTGATGGCCTTTGAGAAAGGCACATAGACAATCTCGTCGTTGACGACACCAATCATCACGTTGCGCTGGTCCTCAAGGAGGGCATCGATGGCAGCAGCACCCGTGCGGGATGCAAGGATGCGGTCGATAGCTGTAGGAGAACCGCCACGCTGCAGGTGGCCGAGAATGGTGACGCGCACGTCGTATTGCGGATATTCCTTCTTTACACGTTCAGCCTGAGCCATTGCACCACCAGTGACAGGACTTTCAGCGACAAGGACAATTGAAGAGTTCTTGCTCTTGCGGAAGCCGTTCTTGATGAGCTCGCCAAGTTGGTCGACCTCAGTGGAGATCTCAGGGATGATGGCAGCTTCAGCACCTGATGCGATAGCGCCGTTAAGAGCGAGGAAACCTGCATCGCGGCCCATGACCTCGATGAAGAACAGGCGTTCGTGACTTGTGGCGGTGTCGCGGATTTTATCGACGCACTGCATGATGGTGTTGAGTGCAGTGTCGTAGCCGATAGTGCGGTCAGTGCCATAAAGGTCGTTGTCGATAGTGCCAGGAAGACCGATGATAGGGAAATTGAATTCGTTGGCGAAAACACGAGCACCAGTGAGGGAGCCGTCGCCGCCGATAACCACCATTGCATCGATGCCTTCGCGCTTAATCACGTCGTGGGCGAGCTGACGGCCTTCGGGAGTTTCAAATTCCTTGCAACGGGCAGTTTTCAGAATAGTACCGCCCATCTGTATGATGTTGGAGACGTTTTGAGTCTTGAATTCGACGATTTCGTCAGTGATTAGGCCTCTGTAGCCACGATAAATGCCCTTAACCTTGAAACCTGCGTAAATGGCAGTACGAGTGACGGCACGGACAGCCGCGTTCATTCCGGGGGCATCGCCTCCTGAAGTGAGAATACCAATAGTTTTAATTCCTTCCATAATCTAAACGTATTAAAGTGAATACAGAAAAGCCATAACAAGTGGTTAATCGAATGCAAAGATAATACTTTTTTATTTGGAGCGAGATAAAGAAATGAATAATAAAAATAAAATAAGGAGAAAACTTATTTTCGGGGCAAATTGCCTGCAGCGGCATCCTTCAGCATATCGTTGCGGCTTTTGCTTTTAGTGACGAGATAAACGCCTGAAAACACGAGGACAACAGCTATTGACTGTCCCCAGCCAAACACTCCCAGACCGGCAATGACGCTGACCACGCACGCCACGACAGGCTGCACATAATTGTACATGCTGATAACCGTAGGACGAAGCACCTTCTGGCCAATCATCATGAGGATGTAGGCGAAAAATGTGCTGCCAACCACGACGAAAGCCGTTTCACCCCAAGTGGCGACGGAAATGGCCGCCCAAGGCAACGAAACCACGCTATTGAACGACAAAGGAATGACGATTATAGAGCCGAAAAGAAACATCCATTTCTGGAAAGTGAAGACATCGTACTTCTTTATAATGTTCTTGAAAATAGAGAGATAGCCGGCAAAAGAAATTTGGGAAACAAGGCAAAGCATGTCGCCACGGATGTCGCCCACCTTGGCATTTACAGCCGAAGCGCTGCCGAGAATCAGCATCAACGCTCCAGCAGCTCCGCAAAATATTCCGATAACCTTTTTGCCGGTGACAGGCTCGTGGAGGAACAGCGCAGCAAGAATTAAGGTGATGATAGGCAAAGTGGTGGTGACAATGCTGGCATTGATGGGGGAAGTGATGCTTAACCCGATAGTGAAGCAGCATTGGTTGCAGACAAGTCCGAGAACGGCAGCGAGAGCAATCATAAGCATGTCGTGCGGCGGGACTTTCTGACTCTTCATGAAAATGGAAGTCAACCAAAACAAAATTGCTCCACCAACCACCCGAAACGCCACCATAGCAAGGCCGCTCACGCCATTGAGCATGGCATCTTTACCGACAGGCGACATAAGGCCCCAAATCAGACATGCCGAAAATATGCTTATGTGGGCCTTTACTGCTTTTGCATTTCTCATTAGAATTTATTTTGGCGCGAAATTAGTGATTTTGGGAATAAAGAAGAATGACAGCAGAGAAACATTATACTAATTTATACAATCAAAGGACTGGAATTCAACTGAAATCCAGTGATAATGCGATAATGATGAAGAATGCCTATTTTCTGCCCAAATAGATGGAGCAAACTCCGAAAGTGAGGCGGATGCAGCGGCAATCGGTGAAACCGGCATGGCTCATTATTGCGAGCATGTCGTCGCCCTGCGGCACGGCTGCGATGCTTTCGGGAAGATAGGAATAAGCGCGGCGGTCGTGTGAAATCAGGCGGCCAACCATCGGAATAAGAGCCTTGGTATAGATGTTGTAGAGGAATTTAATGAACGGATTCACGGGAGTTGACAATTCCACCACGCAGAGAATGCCGCCCGGTGCGAGAACACGGTACATTTCGCGATAGCCCCAATCGAGATGCTCGAAATTGCGGACACCGTAAGCCACAGTGACCGCATCGAAAGAGCCGTCGTCGAAACAAAGGTTGAGGCAGTCGCCAATCTGAAAAGTGATTTTATCGCGCAAACCGCGTTTAGCCGCCTTTTCGCGGGCAATGGCAAGCATTTCCTTGGCAAGGTCGATGCCCATGATGTGCTTAGGATTCAGCTTCTCCTGAAGGAGAATGGCAAAATCGCCAGTGCCAGTGGCCACATCGAGGATTTCCTTAGGCGAATTTTTGCGCAAAAGGTTGATGGCACGGCGCCGCCAAAGCCGGTCGATGCCAAAAGTCATGGCACGGTTCATGAAGTCGTAGGCAGGAGCGATGCTGTTGAACATGTCGCGCACCTGTCCCGTCTTGCTGCCGCCTTCGCCATAAGGCAATATTTTTTCAGATTTGTAGGGCATTGAAAATTAATAAAGAAAAAGCAAGAGGACTGATAATGACCAGCCCTCCAGCGATGAAAAATTTTATTTGCGTGAAGCGAGATAAGCCTTGACGTTGCCTTCGATGCGGGCTGCAATGTCGGCATCAGTGGCAGGCTCAAACTTTTTGCCCACGATATGCTCATAAAGTTCGATGTAGCGCTGCGAAACGCTTTCGCAATAGTCTTCGGTCATTTCAGGAACTGATTGGCCGGCTTTGCCCATGAAATTATGGTCGATAAGCCATTGGCGGACAAATTCCTTGGAAAGCTGCTTCTGTGCCTCACCTTTCTGGAAACGCTCCTCGTAGCCGTCGGCATAGAAATAGCGTGAAGAGTCGGGAGTGTGGATTTCGTCGATGAGAATGACTTTGCCGTCGCGCTTGCCGAACTCATATTTGGTGTCGACGAGAATCAGACCGCGCTTGGCGGCAATCTCGCTGCCACGGGCAAAGAGCGCGCGGGTGTAGCGTTCCATAGCTTCATAATCGTCTTTGGCTACGATGCCCTGCTTGATGATTTCCTCGCGGGAGATGTTCTCATCGTGGCCGCTGTCGGCCTTGGTGGTAGGGGTGATGATAGGTTCGGGGAAACGCTGGTTTTCACGCATTCCATCAGGCAATTTCACACCGCAAAGTTCGCGGCAGCCCTCGGAATAGGCACGCCATGCACTGCCAGTGAGGATGCTGCGGATAATCATCTCGACACGGAAGCCTTCGGCACGCAGACCGACGGTGACCATAGGGTCGGGAGTGGCAAGTTTCCAGTTAGGAACGATGTCGGAAGTGGCATCAAGGAAAGTGGCTGCAATCTGATTGAGAACCTGCCCCTTTGAAGGAATTCCCTTAGGAAGAATAACATCGAAAGCCGAAATACGGTCGGTGGCGACCATCACGAGGAGGTCGTCGTCGATGTTGTAAACGTCACGAACTTTGCCGTGATACACACCCTTTTGACCAGGGAAACTGAAATCAGTGCGAACTAAAGTCTTTGCCATTTTGATATATGAATTTATTGATTTGTATCCTCTTTCCTATCGAAGGCCTGAGCCTCCTTTTCGGCACGTTCAGCAGCGGCAGCAGCACGAACTTCCTCATCGTGATGCTCGTAGGCCTCAACGATCCGCTGCACAAGTTGGTGGCGAATGATGTCCTTCTTATCGAATTCCACACGGCCGATGCCATTGACATTGCGAAGAACGTGAAGCGCCTGCACAAGTCCGGAAACTGAAGAGCGCGGAAGGTCGATTTGCGTGATGTCGCCGGTGACAATCATCTTTGCACCCATGCCCAGACGAGTAAGGAACATCTTAATCTGGTGCGTGGTGGTGTTCTGAGCCTCATCAAGGACGATTACGGCATCGTTGAGAGTGCGTCCGCGCATAAAGGCGAGCGGAGCAATCTGAATGACGTTGGAGTCCATGTATTCATGCAGCTTGGCCGTAGGAATCATATCCTCCAAAGCATCGTAGAGAGGCTGGAGATACGGGTCGATTTTGTCGCGCATGTCGCCAGGGAGAAAACCGAGCTTCTCGCCGGCCTCAACAGCCGGACGCGAAAGGATAATCTTGCGCACCTCACGGTTCTTCAGCGCACGGACAGCAAGGGCGATGGCAACATAAGTCTTGCCAGTGCCGGCAGGGCCGAGAGCGAAAAGCAGGTCGTTGCGGCTGAACAGCTTCACCATGAGCTGCTGATTGGGCGTGCGCCCGGAAATTGGCTTGCCGTTGACGCCATAAATGATAACGTCGTCGACGTTAAGCTGCTCGGGGGGATTGCCTTTGATGATGTCGATTATAACTTCCTCGGTGAGTTTGTTGTATTTAGCGCAATATTGTTCCAGTTCCTTGATTTTAGCCTCAAATTCCGAGGTTTCGGCATCGTCGCCGATAACCTTGATGACACTGCCGCGTGCGGCAAGGCGCAATTTCGGAAAGAGATTGCGGATAAGCTGGATATTAGAGTTATTGACACCGTAGAACACCACGGGGTCAACGCTGTCGATGAGAATAATGCGCTCAATCATAAAATTCGGCCAAGAAATAATAGCCAATGCAAAAGTACTATCTTTATGGCGAGTACCCAACAAAAATCGACAAAAAAAGCAGAAGCCTGACAGAGTCAGGCTTCATGGCAGGCGAGTGCAAGCGAATCGCGCTCGGAGCGGAAAGATTGGAAAGAGCAGAAAATGTCGGACAGGGCGATGGCGGAATTCTGCGCCTGCGCATTGTAGAGCTGCGCACCTGTGGCGGGATTGGAAGTGCGGCCCTGCAACGCGCCACTTACGCCCGAAATTTCCTCGAAAAGACGCATCTGGAGCGAAAGCATCTCGTAAGCGCCCATGTTGGTGGCATTGGTGGAAATCTGCTGCGGAATCTTCTCGCCAGCCACAGTGTTGTAAGGAATAATGCTGTCGGTTTTCGACCAATCCTGCTTTAGCCGTTCCCAAGAATAACCCGCAGGCATACATTTTTCAGGGAAAAGCAGCACGCCTTTGGCACTTGCCCCCATGATGTGGTCAACCATCGTGATGAGCCTGTTCACATATTTCTGCTGGTCGATGACATCTTCCACAAACGAGTGAATTTCGCCGTCGGTGAGCGGATAAAGCTTCATGATGAAGGGATGCGCGCCATTGGCATAGGGAGAATCGAAATGCGCAAGCAGGGTGCCGTCGGGAGCATACCAGCGGCAATGCCATGTTTCGATTATGTCCCAACTGGTGATGATAAGCGGCTCGCCCGCCTCTTCACGGCTGCGGTTCTCATCCTCGACGGCATCGCGACGGTCGTAATCGACATAATAGAAATCAGCCGATTTCACGTCGTGGCAGCGCAGAATTTCGTGGCTTTCAAGAGTCCACACCTCGATGGCACGGCAACGGTTGGTGCGGGCGTGCCAGAAGTCGTCGCCCAGTTCGGCATCAGCGCCGATTGATGAGGCGAAAAAGGAAATGGAAGTGGAATTGAGATTGCAGTAAACATTGCGAATCCAAGCCGCCAGATTGCGGTCGGAACTGGCAATGCGCATTATTATTTCGGTGAGGCTCAAATCGTGGATTTGCCCCACAATTTCGTAGTCCCAGCCACGCGAATCGCTAAGCGCATTGCAAAAGAAGCGGTTGGGATTCACATTGTCAATCCTGATGCCGCGGCGGTTGAAATGGCGGGCAAAGCCGATACGCTGGATGCAGCAGCCTGAAATTAGAAATTCCTCGAGGCAACGGCTGTCGAGTTCATCGAGCAAATTGCTGGAATGGATGGCTTTCAGGCATTCGTCGGAGGGTGCTTGCAGGTCGTTGCGGAAACGCCCGACAACGCTTTTCACGAGTTGGCGGATAAGATTGTTGGTTATAGGCTCTTTGCCGTTTTGAGCCATTTCCTCGTACTCGGTGACGACATTTCCGTCGCTGTCGCGGGTGAGGTCGTTCCATTGCGAGCCATAGGTGAAATTTTTGTTGCGGCGACGAATTTTTCGGAAGTCGGCCCAAGCGAGCCAAGCGCGATAGGCGGCATTGAGCACCGCCAAAGAGCGATTTTGGGAGGAATCATCGTCGGATTCCTGTTGATGCTTGTGCTTTGTCTTAAAGTTGTTCATGATAAGTGGATTAAAAAAGTTATTCGTGCCCGCCGGTAACAGGCCAACGGACACGAATGCAAAGTTAAGAGGCATCAACGTGGTAAAAACCACGAAAATGGGAAAAAGGGATGAGCTAAATATTGAAAAAAGAGTCAAGCTCCTCACCGGCAGGGATGTCGAGCCAACTTTTCAATTTAAATTTTGCCTGATTCTTTATTTCAGGAGTGATGTTCTTGCTGACAGAATGCAACGCCCACATCAGAGCTGCAAGGTCGTCGGAATAGCCGGCGATTGGAATTGTGTCGGGAATAAAGTCGATAGGGAGAATGAAATAGCCGAGAGCACCGTAGATTTTAGCCTTGTCGGCAATAGAGACTTCGGGGCTGCGCAGAACGTAGAAAAGCAGGAGGGAGGCATAAATAACCTTCACGCCAGCAAGTTTGGCAACCTTGGTAAGCTTATCCCAAAATTTCGGTTCACTATAGTGGCCGGAATAACTTTCTAAGTCTTTTGGATTTTCCATATTGTTTCAGCTTAAGTAAATTACAACAATAACAACATTTTTCGTGCCAAAACATAATGCACGGAATCAACTTACATTTATTCCTCAAAGATAATGATTGCACATGAAAAAAACAAATTAATTTGTTGCTGGATTGTGTCCTAAAAGCCTCAATTGTTAATCTATAATGGCACGAGACAAAATGGAATGAAATGACGGGAAATGAATATGACAAGGTTGAAAGGCAAAATCAATCATCATGATGTCAGAGTTTATAAATAGTGAAAGCAGTGATAGATAAAGGACAAAAAGTCAGATATGCCTTCCAAAGGGAACTAATGATAGAAACTTTTGAGTATCTTTGCAAATAAAATAAGCCTATATGTTCACTAAATTGCACAAACGGATTACTCAAATTTGCGCAAAAACAGACGCAAACGTCGCAAAGTCAAGAAAAAAATAAAAAGGAATGATACTTCAAGAGAACAAGGGAATACCAATGAAAATGGTGGTCATGCTGAGCATCATCGCAGCTTTCATGGTAGCCAACCTATATTATAATCAGCCTCTTCTGGATGTTATAGCTAAAGACATAAAAGTTTCATCGATAGAGGCCAATTTTTTGGCTGTTATAGTCCAGACCGGTTATGCGCTTGGCCTGTTGTTCATCATCCCGATGGGCGATTTGTTCAGCCAGCGTAAACTCATTCTGTCGTGTATTTCTGTAGCTCTGCTGATGACGACAGTGATGTCGTTCTCAACAGATATTCATGTGATGTGGACCGCATCCCTATTTATTGGAATCAGCTCTATCGTGCCTCAACTTTGCATGCCTGTGGCAGGCCAATATTCCGAACCGGAAAACAAAAGTCGCAACATGGGCTATATCCTCACAGGGCTGCTTGTGGGAATATTGGCAAGCCGTGTACTTGGCGGAATTATAGGTAAACAATTCGGATGGCGCATGATGTACGAAATCAATATTCTGATTATGATTTTGTGCTTGTTCTTTACATGGCGTCTGTTCCCCAAAATGAAAAAGAACTTTACAGGGAGTTATGCTGATTTGATGCGGTCAGTATTCCATATTTTCAAGGCTTATCCTCAAATCCGGCTTAATTCTCTGCGCGCAGGGTTGGCTTTCGGCTCCATGTTGTCAGTGTGGTCGTGTCTTGCATTCCATTTGGCAGGTTCACCTTTTCATGCAGGCAGCGACATGGTGGGTTTGCTTGGATTGTGCGGTGTTGCCGGTGCTGTGGCATCGATGGGCATAGGCAAGTACGTAGAGCGTCTGGGTGTGAAACGGTTCAGCATCATGGGCTCTCTGATACAGATTTCAGCATGGCTTATAGCAGGCATTTTCAACTCATTTGCAGGCCTCATTTCAGCCGTAATCTTGGTTGATATCGGCCTTCAGTTTCAGCAGTTGAGCAATCAAAGCGGGTGCATACAGACGCTTCCGTCGGCGGCCAATCGGGTAAACACCATCTTCATGACCACTTATTTCGTATTTGGAGCATTGGGCACATTCGTTTCGAGTCTTGGGTGGAGCATATTAGGGTGGACGGGAGTCTGCTTGGTGGGTTTGCTCTTTGCCTGCTGTTCTATAATAGTATCTTTAAGGGATAAGAAAGATTGATTATTCTGAACGGAATCAACTGGACTCAACTGAAAATGGCATAACCGAGAATTTATGCCAGGACTACACCCATTTTGAGGCCATTCAGTTACAACAGTAATATGTCATATTATTTTCTCTTTTCTGTATTTGCTCGGCGACATGCCTATTTCCCTCGTGAAAACCCTTACGAAATGAGGGACATCATTAAAGCCCACCATGTAGCAGATGTCGGATATCTGGTCGTGGGTATTTCTAAGGAGTTTGCACGCAGTGCTCAAACGATACTGAGTGACAAACTGATAAAACGTCAAGCCCTTATGCTTCTTGAAATAAAAGCAGAATGAAGACTGGTTCATGCCCATCTCAGTTGCAATATCATTAAGGGAAATTTGGTGGACGTAATGCTGCATCACATATTCATTTACATGCTGAATGCGACGCACATCGCGCTCTATATTAATGGGGCGTCCTGTCAAAATCCTGTCGGCAGAGGTGAAAATTGTTGGCAGCAGGCATAGAAAGGCACTCAATCGGCCAAGTTCGTCAAGTCCTGACATTCGGCCAAGCACCCTTTTGATTTTACGGGCGCTGTCGCAGCCAAACACTAACGCTTCAGCAGGAAATTCAGTTGCTTGCAACCGATTGCAAATTTCGGGGAAATTTTCCATGCAACGCTCCACAAATTTATGGCTGAAAGCCACCATCAGATAATGGATTTTACCATCGGCATCAGCAGAGCTGGGCGCATAATCCCAGCGATGGAACATCATTGGAGGAATTAGAGCCACATCATTGGCCTTAAACGGTTGAAGTGAGTCGCCAGCCGTGCGATTCCCATGGCCATGGAGGACACAATACAACTCCCATGCATCATGCTGGTGCAAAGGGGCCTCCATGTTAAAATCCAACCGCTGATCAATAAAGAAAAACGAATGGTTGGCCTGTTCGGGCAATTCGTAGGGAATCACTGTCTCTTCCATAATCCGAAACTCAAAGAATTTATCCGTATGCAAAAATACGGCAAGTTTTGAAGGGAAAAAAGCAAATAAGCAACAAATCTTGAATTATTGTGAATATCCGACAAGAATTTACTAATATACGACAAATGTCCAACAAGTTGTTGCTCTAACTTTGCACTCATAATATGAGGGAATTAAATCAATGGGATGTTACAGAAACAATAAATAATATGGAATTCTACGAAGTAATCAACCGAAGAAGAAGTATCAGGCAATTTCAGGACAAGCCGATACAGCAGGATGCACTGGAGAGCATTCTTGACGCAGGGCTTAAAGCACCGTCATCTAACCATCAGCGCCAGTGGGAACTGGTTACACTAACCGACAAGTCAATAATCAAGGAATTGGCGAAAATCATCAAGCCATATCCCTGCCGTATCATCGAACCTAAAACTCCTCAACAGGAAATGTTTAAGATCGCATTCCCCAAGCAACGCACAATGGTGGAGGAAGCGGCATGCGTCATTCTGCCATTTTTCAAGCTGAAATACGACTTGAAGAGTGCCACTAACGATTATGGGCTGATGGACTTGGGTGCGGCATGGGCACTGATTGAGAACATTCTGCTTGCAGCCACCGCCGAAGGGCTTGGCTCAGTGGTCCACATTCCCGTAAAGAAAGAGCCTGACCAAATTAAGGAGTTTATCAAAAGCCCCGCTGGATATTATCTTCCAGCACTCGTGTGTATGGGATATTCAATAACCAATCCTGAAATCCCTGCACAAATCAAGGCGACAGTGGAAAATAAGGTTCATTGGAACAAGTGGTGATGATGACACAAAACTCCATTTACCTTGCATCGAAGCCAAGATACGAGATTCTCGACGGACTTCGCGGAGTGGCTGCAATGATTGTCGTCGCTTTCCATTTATGCGAAACTTATTCAAGAGGCCCAGTCTATCAAGAGTTCATCAATCACGGCTATCTGGGGGTGGACTTTTTCTATGTGCTTTCGGGATTCGTCATCGGATATGCCTACGACGACCGTTGGGACCGTATGTCGCTGGGCGATTTTGCCAAGCGCAGACTGATACGCCTTCATCCGTTGGTGATTCTCGCAACAATTTTCGGACTGTTCATGTTCTATTTCACTGGAGCACCATTTGCACCGCCTGTTGACAGCACACCAGTGTGGAAATTGCTCGTGATGTTTGCGTTGGGCTGCCTCATGTTTCCGGCATTCGGCAGCTGGATGAACATTCGTTATGACATGGTGACCTATCCACTTGTAGATACGGCATGGTCGCTATTTTATGAATACATTGCAAATATATTCTATGCCCTGTTCATTCGTCATTTCAAGACCAAGCTGCTGATAGTGCTGGTTGCATTCTTTGCACTGCTCACCGTCAATCTAACAATGAACATCGACATTCTGGGGCTTTGGGGCAATCGTGACTATGCTGCCTACACCGTAATTGGTGGATGGAGCATTGACACCGAACAAATCACCATAGGCTTTACACGCCTGCTCTATCCGTTCTTCGTAGGTCTGCTAATATCTCGCCTAAACAAACTGATAAAAGTGAAGGGCGGCTTTCTGCTCTGCTCGCTCATTGTGGCAGGTATACAAATCATGCCCCGATTGGGAGGTGAATCGAACCTGTGGATTAACGGCCTGTACGAAACAATAGTAATCCTCGTGATTTTCCCGCTCGTGGTGAGCATCGGTGCCGGCAGCGTTGTGAAAGGCAAGAAATGGATTGCCGCCTGCAAGTTCCTTGGCTTCATCTCCTATCCGCTCTACATCATGCATCTGCCGCTGGTTTACCTTCAAAAGACATGGGCAGCGGGGCATGCGAACGCGCCATTGCAGGTACACATCTTCGTGGGCATTTCGGTGTTCATGCTTTCGATAGGCTTGGCCTACGCATCACTGAAACTCTACGACCTCCCTGTGCGCGAATGGCTAAAGGAAAAGCTACTTCACAAAAAAGCAAGAAATCGAAGGGGATAAATGCGGATAAAATGCCATCAAAACCGTATCAGCTGAAAATGGCATAACCGAGAATCACTGCGACGACAATCGCTACAATGACCATAATGATGAAGGCTGCGAGAAGTACCCATTTGAGCCAGCCGAACACCTCAACCCACCTTACCACATGGGCAACTTTCTTGGCCTTGCTTCCGCCGAGCTGCTCAATGAGATTGGCGATTGCGGCTGCCGAGAAGAAAAAGTCGTCGATCCAACCGATGAAAGGAATGTCGGGAATGAAATCGGCGGGCAGAACATCGTAGGCGACGGCTGCAGCGAGCCACACCCAAGCGAGGACAACTTTCCAGCGTGGAGGCTTTGAACCGTCGGCAGGATGAAGATTAATGTTGGCATCCATGGAAATCAGCGGAGAGGTACATGATAGCCCTCGTAAGAGCCGAGGGGTGAATGTGAACATTTGCTGTGGGTGAGAGAGTAGATGGAACTTGCGCCTTCACCACAATAACGGCAGTAATAACGCGACTTTATGCCGCCTTCATAAGGAACATGGTAGCCTTCGTAAGCTCCAAGCGACGAATGTTCGCATTTGCTATGGGTGAGTGAATAGAGGCTGCTTGCGCCCGCACCGCAATACATGCAGTAATAGCGTTGCTGAATCGGGCCGTCGTAAGGTTCGTGATAGCCTTCATAAGAGCCGAGAGGGGAATGTTCGCATTTGCTGTGGGTGAGGGAATAGACGCTGCCTGCACTTGCGCCGCAATAACGGCAGTAGTAGCGGCTTTGCGCTAAAGCGCCGAAAGCCAGCAGGGCGAGGCAGAAAAAGATAAGAGCAAATCTACGTGTCATGACAGTAATATTTTATTCACGCGCCAAAGTTGCACACTTTTATCGACAAATGCAAGAGAAAAGAGAGACATCTTGTATAGCAACACGATATTTAATCTCTGTCACCGGGTAGTCTGTCTATCATCATTCGTTTTATAAGTTTGTAACCTTCCTTAGGACTGAATTTCAGTGAAGGTTGAAGTAATCCAGTGGTGTCACCAAGAAATTCATCATCGAGCATTTTTTCTTCCATATTTGCCACATATTCCTTGTATGTTGGAAGATGATCTGTTGTAAAGGTCATGTAACGTTCGTAGCATTGCAAGACGCTGTCCATGTTCAGTTCAGCCCTTGTCAGGGCTGTGTAGAGGTCGAACAAATCCCTTCCTTTGCGTCGCTGATAAAGTGCTCTGAACTTAGTTCCAACAAGTTCTTCAAGCTGATAAGTCAATATTGAGCAACTTCCTGAGAACCATTGGTTGTTTATCTTGAAAGGAACTATCTGTAATGGAAGAATGTGAAAGTGTTCCATACAGTTTATCTCGACCTTGATACGAAGCGTCAGTTCCGTGTCATTTTCTGAGGCAACGCGGAATATGATATCGTTGTTATTCCTTTTCTGTTTAACTTTTCCCTTGCCGAGAAATGACAAAGCGTCCCAAAGGTGGTCGAACGTCTCTTTTATCGGTTCTGGCTCCATCTGAACAAAGTCTAAGTCTTCGCTATACCGTGGCTGAGGTGAAAAGAACAATTTATGCAAAGCTGTTCCTCCACGGAAAACGAGTCTTTTAGCCAAGAACTCATCTCTATAGATTTCTACAATAGCACGGCAGATAAGCAAATCCTGTTCTACCATCATATCAGTAGTCCAGGGTGCAATAGCTCTGTGCTCCATTAATGCGCCTATCTGTATCATTCTTCTACAATGATATTTTCGTTAATTAGTATTTTCCATTTTTTGTCCATTTCGGCACTATCAGCTTGCTTCGACCTTTTTAGTGCCGTTTTTCTGAATCTGGCATGTGCCAAGTCATATAATTTGTCGGCCAAATTATGTTCATCTAATACTGTGTCTAATATGTAACCTAATTTTTGCACATCGGCAATAGAAAAAAATGATAGCAGTTCTTCACTCATTTTGCTCATGTCCATTGCTTCCACCAGTTCATTCATTATTACTGCCACCCTGTTCAGTCCGCCCACTTCCTTGTATCGAGAAATTAAATCCAGTGCAGTAAGTTCTGGTGACGACACGTTATAATATCCAGTCTTTGTCTTGCGTTGAACCACAAACTTCATGGGTACATTTTTGCGTGAATAGAAGTTTGTCTGCATATCTCCGTTCGTTGTGCTACGCAGTGATGGAACCGATGTCATTACAGAATATGTCATCACTGCCTGATGTGCGGCACCGTGAAGAGATGCAGCATTCATGAGACATACATAATAATCTTTCCCTAAAAAATGCATCAGCTGGTCAATGTATAGGTTCTGGGGGACAACGCCTTTCAACGCATATTCCTCTGGTACGGCCATGTAAAAGTTGTGCCAAGGTGATATTATTCGTCGGGAACAAATAAGTCTGTGAAGAGCCATTTTTATAGTATTCTTCTTCACATTGCTTAGAGCATTTAATATCTCTTTTTTGGTAAAACAATAAAGTCCTTTTTTGGACCTATTGTCAACCCATGCAGCTAAAGATAAATCTTCCATATTGATTCATTTTACAATATAACTGCAAAAGGGTACATTTATTGTGTCTTTTTGCAGTTGTTTTGCAGATAAATATAGTTTTGACATTGCAGTGTAATATGCTCACGAGTGACATTAAATATCAAGTGATGCCCATTTGATGCATCAGGAAAGAAGCGTTCATGTTCTTGGCGATGCCCGGCTGGAGGAGATAGGAGAATTTCATTGTGGTGCCTTCAATTTCAGCCTCGAAGCAGCGATTGAACACGTGGAGCGGGAATTTGTCGGCAAGAGTGCCAAGAGTGAGGTCGTGGGTGGCAATAATGCCAGTGACGCCGAGTGCTGTGAGCTTGCTGACCAGTGCCAAGGAACCTTTTTGCTTGTCGATTGAGTTGGTGCCGCGCAGAATTTCGTCGAGGATGACGAACATCGGTTCGCCAGCGGTGGCACGCCTAACAATCGATTGAAGCCGTGAAAGCTCGGCGAAGAAATATGATTCGTTGTCGTGAAGTGAATCGGATGTGCGGAGGCCAGTGAAGAGCGTGACAGGCTTGAAACGCATCGACTTGGCAAAAACCGGCGCACCGATAAGGGCAAGGAGATAATTCACACCGACAGTGCGGAGATAGGTGCTTTTGCCAGCCATATTCGCTCCGGTAACCACCATGAAATCGCCTGCCGCCATGCTGCGCACATCATTGCAGACGCAACGCTGCGACGGGATGAGCGGATGCCCCATTTGTACGGCTTCGATGACGGTGTTGTCGCCGTCGGCCACGACTTCGGGGAAGCAATAAGCGGGGTTGTGGAAACTGAAAGTGGCGAGGGCGGAAAGTTCATCGAAACTGCTCAGCACATTCTGCCAATCGGAAAGTGACTGGCGATAAAGCTTCATCCAGTGGCCAGCATTGATGATTTGGCGATAGTCCCATTGAAGCAGGCAGTTGAGAATAAGATAGCTGAGCCAGTTGTAGCGTTGGTCGAGATTGGTGAGAATCCGGGCAAGCCGCTCGGAAGCTACCGAGGCGGTGACTTCGCCAGTGCGAAGCCCGCCTTGCAGACTAATGAGCAGCGGAGAATTGAAATCGGTGTCTTCAATTTGGCGCAGCAGTGAATGAAACGCTGAAATCTGCTTCACAATCGTATCGAGCGTGCTGTGGAGATGTCCGACGCGCTTTGCTCCTATGCCCGCCAGCACGATGGAGACAATGATGGCAAGGATTAGCAACGGAGTGACGGCAAAGCCTATGGCCTCAAGAATGATGAGCACGCCTATTGCCGAAGGCGCAATCCAAGTGACGGCGCGCTGCCAACCGCTGATTTTGAAATCGGGAATCTTGGAGAAATCAAGAGGGACAGAATCGGCATTTTCATTTTGAGCCATAATGCCGAGCGCACGGAAATGAGTGCGGAAATCCACGTTTTCCGACAGCTCTTTTATGGCCTGCTGTCGCATTGCGATGGAAGTGCGGAGCGAATCGGGTGCGGCAAGGTGTTCAGCAAGGAGGTCGGAGCCTGCAACGGTGGCAGTGGATGAGAGCAGCGAGAAAAGTGAATCAGTGCCGAACACGTCCAAATCGTAGGTGTACTGGTGGCGCGACGAGATGTACCGCTCGCCGGCAGGCATTTTCTTCAGGTCGAGGGCAATCCGCGCAAGTCCGTCGCCGGCAATGGCAATCAGGGCATCCTGCATGGCACGGGAGCTGAAAAGGCGGTCGTGATATTTCACAAGGAAAAGGAAAGCTGCGATGGCAATAAGGATTATGCCGATGACAGCCGGAGTGCTCGACCAAAAAATCCACACCGCCGCAATGGCGGCAATCACCGTCGCCAATCGGAGTGTGGATATAAGAGTGATGCTCCGCGACAACCTGCTCCGCTCAGCGCGGGCTGAAGCCGACAACGAGGCATAATATTGCTTAGCTTCCATAAATAGGCATCGCTTGCGGAACTAAAGGCGGAAATCCTTCTTTTTCAGCAAGTCCTTTGCCTTGACATACACAATTTTGCCGTCGCCGTTTTCAAAGACGAGGCTCTGATCTTCCTGGGCTTTGCTTTCAAGGAGTTTTCGGTAGGAAAGTGCAATGCCCTCTTTGATTTTTTCGCCCATGTCGTCGGGCGTTTCAGTAGGTTTGTTATTCTTCTTGCTTGACATGGCTTTGCATTTCATTAAAAATTGCTTGATTATAGATTTTGATATCCTCATCTTTCCGCTTTTCAGCGACGAGGACGCTTGGAGAGGAACTGTTATCGACTATCAGGCAATAATCGACCAGCGGAAGGTAAATGTTGAAGAGGTTGTTGATGCCACTTTCATAACGGCGGAAAATGGTGTCGACAGGGATGTCGTGTCCGCCGGAAGCAACTCGCGTGGCCACACGCTGCATGGCCAGTTCAGGCGATTTGAGCCAGAAATAAATGAGGGAAACCGCATAGCCCTGCTTCTGGACGTTCTGCACCAACTTCTCGTACATTTTTATGGCGAGGGTGGTTTCGATGGAGAACGTCTGCTTCTGCTTGATGAGCGAGTCCATGCGCATGAGCATTACGCGACCGGCATCGATGGCGACGCCCTTGGGATTGAAAGGCGACAGGCCTTTAGCAATCTCGTCGGCATTGACAAACTCCTCGCAGCCGAGAATTTCGGGCAACACGGTGTAGGAGGCAGTGGTCTTGCCAGCGCCGTTGCACCCTGAAACGATGAATAGATTTGGCATATTTTTATTTATATGATGGAAATCGGAAACAGAGGCAAATGTGTTCTGGAAAAGCGCGTCGAGTGGCAACTCGCAGTCGTCGGCGATTTCCGCCGGCACGTTTTCCGGATTAAAGCCTTTTACTTCCACGATTGTGCATAAATGTTTATGACTTCTTCACGCGTGAGCTGGCGCGGGTCGAGGTCGAAGAGATTACCGCAAGTAGTCATCGCATTGTCAGCAAAGCGGTCGAAATCGGATGGCTGGATACCCCAGCTGCTTAATTTCACGTCGTCAACGCCACATTCGCGCTGCATCACCTCGAGTGCGTCAATAAAATCGCCCGGGCGTGCGCTCTTTTGCTGAGTCATGGCTTCAGCCATTTTCATGTAGCGCTTCATCGTGTCGTTCTTGAACGTGCGGAAATAAGCCTTGGAAAGGGCAATCAGGCCCGCTCCGTGAGGCAATTCAGGGAAGAATGCGCTCATGGCGTGCTCCATTGAGTGCTCGCTGGTGCAGCATGAAGTGCTTTCAACCATGCCTGCAAGGGTGCTTGCCCAAGCCACTTTGCTGCGTGCCTTGATGTTCTTGCCATCGTTGACGGCAACAGGCAGATATTTGAAGAGCAGGCGTATAGCCTCAATTGCGAATATGTCGCTGATAGGAGTGGCGATATTGGCAATGAATCCTTCCGATGCATGGAAGAATGCGTCGAAACCCTGATAAGCAGTGAATTTTGGAGGAAGAGTGAGCATCAGTTCTGGGTCAACGATTGAAATCGTCGGGAAAAGCGATGGAGTGCCAAAGCCGATTTTCTCGTTCTTTTCTAGGTCGGTGATTACGGTCCATGGGTCCACCTCCGTGCCTGTTCCCGAAGTTGTAGGGATGGCTACGATAGGCAGCGGTTTGTTGGCTATTTCCTGTCCTTTGCCACTTCCACCGACGATGTAGTCCCAATAGTCGCCCGGATTTTTGGCCATCACGGCGATGCTCTTGGCAGAGTCGATTGACGACCCTCCGCCCAAGCCAATCACGAAGTCGCATTTCTCCTCGCGGCAGAGTGCGGCACCTTCAGTGACATGTGATTTTACGGGATTTGGCAGAATCTTGTCGAAGACTACTGAATCGACGTTGTTCTCATTTAGAAACTCTACAACGCGGTCGAGATAACCATATTTTTTCATTGAGGAGCCTGACGAGATTACGATTAGGGCCTTCGACCCGGGTAAGGGCATTTTTGCCAGTTTGCTTAATTCTCCCGCACCAAAAATGAGTTTTGTGGGGATGTTGAATCCGAAATTCATTGTTTTGTTCATTGCAATGCTATGTTTTTTAGGGATTTGCGCAACATGCGCATAATCCTTGATTTAATTTCTTTGTGGTAAAGATAATCAAACTGCATGGAAAAAGAAAAATTCTTTCTGCTAATAATTCAAAAATATGGTTGCAACAATTGTGCAAAAGGTTTATAACGGTCTGTAAATCAATGATTGGTGAAAATTTGCTTGACTTGGATGAGCTATATCGGAAAAATGCCGAAAATGAAAAATAGTGGCGCAAATTTCGATAAATCAGTCTTTAATTCTATTTTTGCAAAAATGTTGCCTGCCGATTTGCCGAGGAATCGGAAATGGAAAAGCAACGAAGCCAGAACTTATGATGAAACCGGCATTATTGATATTGAGCATTTTAGTCGCACTTTTCAGCAGCTGCCGAGAAAGCGGGCCTAATCGTGCCGATTTGCCGGTGGAACGGTTTTATAATGAATTTGCCGACGAACATTCCGACTGGTTGGATGATGAATCTTCCATACGCAGCACCAACAAAGCCTTTGAAATGGCCCTCGCCGATTCCATCGATAATGAGTTCATCGAGGGCATACCGCTACAGATGATGGAGATAAAGCCATACAAGCCAAATAAATATGTGGTGGATTTTCAGGGCTGGCAATTGCCTAAAGGCTTTCAGCTGAAATATAATCTGCGCGCCATCCATTGCGACGTGATGGCTATAATGACCCGCGACCAACTTGCCCAATTGCGTTGCCGCGAATATTACACCCTTGAAGGGCACTTTATCAGTACAGTCACCAATATCGACGATTTTGACCGGTATTTCGATGTGGCGCCCGTGACATTCATGTACGGTTTCGACACCGACCGCAGCCAAGTCACCGACCATTGTCTGTGCCTCGGCGTGATGCTTTGGCGCATCACTGACGCAAAACCTTACTCGGCGAAAGTGAAGTGAGGCTGCTTCTTTTCCATAGCCTGCTCCTTATTATTATTCCTTATTGCTGCTCTTCTTTGGAAGTGGCTTTTTTGAAAGCCTTGTCGAAGAAAAGGAGCTGATAATCGAGGGAATTGCTCCAATATGCATGATTGTGGCGGCCCGGACGCTCAATGTAATCGTGAGGGATGCCCTGCTTCAGCAGTGCCTGATGAAGCTCGGCATTGACTTTCACAAAATATTCATCTTCAGTGCCGCAGTCGAAAATCACGTTTTGCCCGATATTTTTCAGGGTGGGGACGAGACTTGCCACGGAATGTGAACGCCATACGTCCATGTTGGTGGCCTCATCACCAAGACGCTCTTTCATTTTCCATTTTTCGGGGAACGGAACTATGTCAACACCTCCGCTCATGCTGCCGCATGAACCGAAAATGTTTGGATGGCGGAATCCGAGCCAAAGACCGCCGTGTCCACCCATGCTGAGGCCTGTGATGGCACGGTGGGCTGAATCGGCCAAGGTGCGGTAATGGCTGTCGATGTAAGGGACGAGTTCGGTGGTCATGAATGTCTCGAACTGCATTTTAGGGTCGATGGGTGAATTCCAGTACCAGCTGTCCTGACCGTCGGGGCAGACGAAAATCATTCCGTACTGGCTGGATACGTCGCCGATGTTGGGCTTTGTGATGTCGGACCATGACTTGTAGTCGCCGCTGTAACCGTGAAGGAGATACACCACAGGAAAGCGCGAGGATGTGTCGTCGAAATATTGCACCGGGACTATGATTGTGCATTTTATGGAACGTCCCATTTTTGCACTCGGCACTGCAATGGTGTCGGCTTGCGGCTGTTCCTCCGATATGATTACTTTGCTGTCGTCGTTCTGCGGAATGGCGAATGTTGAAGCTTGGCTGAATGTCACTGACGTGAGCAGGAAGACAATCAGGAAAAAGAATGAGCGTAGTTTGAGAGTTTTCATTGTAATCAAGTTTTGATGATTATTTTGATGCAAAAATAATATTTAGTTGATGAATTTATTGGTGCAAAATGCTGAATTTAGCGTTTTTTTCGGAAAAAATCGCTCATCAGGGCTGCACATTCGTCGGCAAGCACTCCTTTTGCAAGAATCGTCTTTTTGTGGAATGGGTTTTCGCAGAACAAATGATAGCCGCGTTTGGGGTCGTCGGCGCCCCAGACCACGCGGCTTATTTGGCTCCATCCGAGTGCGGCGGCACACATCAGGCACGGCTCCACAGTGACGTAGAGCGTGCAATCAATCAGATATTTACCGCCAAGATAGCTCGCCGCGGCAGTTATGGCCTGCATTTCGGCATGAGCGGTGACGTCGGTGAGGGTTTCGGTGAGGTTGTGTCCACGTCCGATTATTGTACCGCGGCACAAAATCACAGCCCCGACCGGCACCTCGTCGGCCTCAGCCGCCTTGTGCGCCTCGTCGAGGGCGATGCGCATGTAGCGTTCGTCGAGATTATCGTCGATTTTATTCACGGTAGTAAACGCGCTTAACGCGGTTGCTTATTGAGGTGAGAATCTCATAAGGAATCGTTCCGCGTACGTCGGCAAGCACTGTTACGGGGATGTGGTCGCCGAAAATCTCCACATGGTCGCCAACCTGGCATTTGGCATCGGTAACGTCAATCATGCACACGTCCATGCACACATTGCCCACAGTGGGGCAGAGAGTGCCATTGACGTACATGCTCACGTGCCCGTTGCCGAAATGGCGGTCGAAACCGTCGGCGTAGCCCACAGGCACAGTTGCTATTCGCGACTGGCGGTGAAGCACACCTTTGCGCCCGTAGCCGATGGTGGTGCCTTCAGGCCAATCCTTGATGCTGATAATCACGGAGTGCAGCGACGATACCGGTTTCAAAGGCGATTCGCTGCCGTCGGTGGTGGTGGAGATGCCGTAAAGCCCGATTCCCACGCGCACCATGTCGAACTGATGTTCAGGGAAGCGGACAATGCCTGTGGTGTTGAGGATATGGCGGAGGATGTGGTGCTGGAATCCGCGTTGCAGAATTTCGCAGCATTCATCGAAATATTTGAATTGACCGCGGGTGTATTCGTCCTGTGCGGGTTCGTCGGCCACGCAAAGATGCGAAAATACGCTTGCTGGGCGTATGGCATTTTGCCCCTGAAGCAATTTCACCAGTTCAGGCAGCTGCTCCTTCAGAAAACCGAGGCGGTGCATACCGGTGTCGAGCTTGATGTGGACAGGATAATCGGTGATGCCGTATTTTTCGGCTTCGCGGATGATTTCCTTACATTCATCAATGCTGAAAACTTCAGGCTCAAGGCGATAAGTGAACATGGCCTTGTAATTCACCACAACAGGATTGAGTACCATGATAGGCATGGTTATGCCCGCCTTGCGGAGGTCAACGCCCTCGTCGTGAACTGCCACAGCAAGATAGGATGCGCCTGCGCCCTGAAGGGTCTTTGCGAGTTCGTAAGAGCCTGCACCATAGCCCGAAGCCTTGACCATGCAGACGAGTTTGGTGGTAGGCTTAACTTTCGAGCGGAAGAAGTTGAAATTATTTATCACGGAGTCGATGTTGACTTCAAGCACCGTCTGGTGCTGTTTTGCCTCAAGTTTATCCGTAATCTGCGCAAAATTGAATTCGGGCGCGCCTTTCACGAGAATCAGCTCATCCTCAAAGTCGCTTTGCGACATGTTTTCCATAAATTCCTGAGTGGATGCGAAAAATTGCGAGTTCACGTCGAAGAAGCGGCTGTGTGCCACCATTCCCGGACCGATGCCGATGAACCGGCTGATGCGCTTGTTGGCGAGCAAAGTGGCAATCTGCTGATATAGGTCGTCGTCCTCGATTGAGCCGTGAAGCACATCGGAAAGAATCACCGTCATGGAAGTGTGCGGGGTGGAGCGGCGTGCCATGAAGTCGATGGCTGGTGCAAGGCTGTTGTAGTCGCTTGTGTAGCTGTCGGCAATCACCATGCAGTTGTTCATTCCTTCAATCACATTCAGGCGAGTGCCCACGGCTGTGAGCTTCTTCACCTTGGCTGCGATTTCTTCAGCCGGAATGTGGAGATAAAGCATTATGGCGATGCAGATAATCACATTTTCAATGTCGCTGTCGTTGACGAACGGCACTTCCACAGTGTTGGGAGTTTCGAGGAAATTATAGCAAATCGTGGTGCTTTTGTCGTGCTTCTCGATTTTCGAGATGAAGAGGGGACGGTCGGCATCGCGCCTTGACCATGCTATTTCCTGCGCCACTGCAAGAATCGGCTGCACGGTGCCGTTGACTATTTTGTCGTCGGCACAATAGATTATGCAGTCGCAGGCGGTGAGCAGCTGCGCCTTTTCAGTGGCTTTTTGCTCAAGCGAAATGAATCCTTCGTTGTGCTCGTTGCCTATGTTGGTGATTACGCCGATTGTCGGGCGAATCATCGATTGCAGCGAACCCATTTCGCCCGGCTGTGAAATTCCGGCCTCGATGATGGCGAGGGTGGTGCTGTCGTCGATTTCCCACAATGAAAGCGGCACACCGATTTGGGAATTATAGCTGCGCGGGCTGCGCACAATGTTGAAATCATCCTGAAGCAGCTGGTTGAGCCATTCCTTAACGGTGGTCTTGCCACGGCTGCCGGTTATTCCGATAACTGGGATTGTGAAGCGGCGGCGGTGGTAAGTGGCTATTGACTGGAGCGCGGCGATGGAGTTGGGCACAACGATGAAATTGGCCTCCTGCAATTCCGGCGGCACACTTGTGATGTTGTCGATGACGAAATTGCGCACGCCGCGTTCATAGAGCGGGGCGATGTAGCGGTGACCGTCGTTGTTGCTTGTGCGTATGGCGAAAAATAGAGTTTCGGCTGGATTGTTGAGCGACCTTGAGTCGGTGAGCAGTTCACTGATTATGGCTTCTTTGTCGTAGAGCCTGTCGGCGGAGAAGTGAAGCACCGAAGCAATTTCCTTTATAGAATATTTCATTATAGTTTATATATTAAAATTTTGGTCAAAATCATTAAGATACGGATAATCGTTCACAAGTTGCTCCCACATTTGGCGCGTGCTCTCCCTGAATTTCAAGTTTTCGGGGCTGTCGGTCATGATGCGGTGTGCAAGGCGTTTCGACAGCCGTTGGCAGCGGTCGATGGCTGCGAGCGACTTGTCGTCGAAATAAGTTTCGGCAAAAAGTTGCCAGATATAGCTGATTGCCACTTCGCTCGGATGAACCATGTCGGCGGCGTAGAAGCGGTAGTCGCGAAGGTCGTCGAGCATGATTTCATAACTTGGGAAGTAGCTGCAAAAGTTGGGATGAAGGCTGATTGCGGCATCGATTGCCACTCTCAGAGTTGCCTTGCTTAGCGAATTAGTGTCGAGGCCGTCGCCGATGTGCCGGATAGGGCTTACTGTGAACATCACGCGCGATTGCGGATTAACCGCCTTAATACTGTCGGCCACATTGCCCAGAATTTCAGCAATTTCGTTGGCAGAGGCCATGCGGCGGACGAATCGATCGGCAGGCAGTTTGTGGCAATTGTTCACCACCGTACCTGTGTCGGCAAACTCGTAGCATATAGCAGTGCCGAGCGTGATAATCACCCATTGTGCGCTCTTTATGGCGGCGTTTGCTGAGGCGATTGCGGCATTCATGCCGGACTTTACTGAATCGCGGTCGGTGCCCGAAAACTCGGAATGGAAATCGAAATGATGCCATAGCCCGCCAGCCTCGAAAAGCTCGTCGTCCGCTACTTGCCTATTGTCGATTATTCTACCCACAATCCGCTGAAGACTTTTAGGATTGTAAACCGTGCCGAGCGGATTCACGTCGGCATGCATCATGGCTGTGCGCATGCGTGCGCCGATGTTGTCGGTGAAGCATGAGCCAATCAGCATGAGCCTGTCGGAGTGGCGGATTTCGCCACGATGCGGAGCAATTTTTATGACAGTGCGGAAATCCATAATTCAGCAAAACGTTAGCTTCTGAATTACAAACGTACATAAATTTTCTGTAATAGGAACGTTTTTGAGCGGAAAAATAACAAAGGCTGACCGCTTTCACAGTGGTCAGCCTCTTAGTCAACACAACTAAAACTACTACAATATAACTATTATAACTTTTTCTTGTATTGTACTGAACTTATTTTTACTTATAACTTATCGATTTCAGGGTCAGGCCGTAGCCTTTGATTGCGCAGCCTGAAGCTTTCAATGCAGTGGCATCGGCAGCAGTCAAAGTCACACTTTGTGATGTCTGGCCAGAAGTCATGTCAATGCAGTTGTAAGTGTTTACAAGCGTCTTTTCGCAGTCGAAAATGCTGCTCCAGTCGGCTTTGGTCCATTTGATTTGCCAATAGTCAGTGGTGCCTTCAGCAAAGTTGAAAGTCAGGACAGTACCTTCAGCTACGTTGGCGAAAGCGTCGCCGTCGAGTTTGACGTATTTGCTCCAGTCAGTGCCGAAATCAGTAGCGCCTTCCCAGATGTTGCCGGCAGCCATTGCGATACCTTTGCATATCTTGGTCATAGTCACGCCGTAACCCTTAACAGCGAAGCCATTCTTTTGGATTTCCGTAACATCGGCTGCTGTGAGTGTCAATGAATATGAAGTGCCGGAAACGTCGATTTGTGAAGCTGTCTTGCCGCCGAGGAGAGTCATCCAGTCCATATAGGTCGGCTTGATTTGCCAGTAAGTCTTGGTAGCATCGCAAGTGAAGTCAAATTCTATTACGTCGCCAGCTTTCAGGCTGCTGAATTTAGCGTCGGGAGCGATTTTGATAAGGCCAGTTTCAGCCCATTCGCCCATGTCAAGACTTCCTTCCCAGTAAACATCGCCGGTTGATGAACCGCCACCGCCTGTGCCGCCACCTGTGTCAGCTCCTTTGGTAATCTTTGTGAGAGTGAGATATTTGCCCTTGATGTAAGCTCCCTTAGTCTTAAGGGTATTGACATCAGCACTTGTTAAGGTGATGGCATAGCTTGTTTGGCCTGATTTCATGTCGAGCTGAGGATTGGTCTCACCATTGAAACCTGCGCTCCAGCCACCGAGATAAGCGAAAATCTGCCAATAAGTAGTTGCTTGTGATTCAGTGAAGTAGAATACCAGTTCGTCACCGGCTTCGAGCGATTGAACCACGAGATTGTTAGGGTCGATAGTAATCCAAGTGTCCATAGAGCCGCTTGTCCAGTCTTCGCTGCCTTGCCAGATTACATTGCTTGTGGAAGGAGCGACAATCTTCATGGAAGTGAAGGTGACGTTGTTGCCCTTGATGTTGAAACCGTTGGCAATGATGTAGGCTGCATCGGCTGCTGTTAATTTGATGTCGTAAGTGGTCTGTCCGGAAGGAAGGTCAACATAGTTGTTTCCGCTGCCGGCAACACATTCAAGAGGAGTGGTCCAGTCAGCTTTTAGGAACTGCATTTGAGGAGTAGTGCCGCTTTCGGTGGCGCTTACAGCAAATTCTATAATGTCGCCTGATTTCAGGTTGGCGAATGCCGGTTCACCGCCGCCAATCTTGATGAAATGATTATTGCTCCA
Organism: Muribaculaceae bacterium; assembly: GCA_022484565.1. Taxonomy (GTDB): domain Bacteria; phylum Bacteroidota; class Bacteroidia; order Bacteroidales; family Muribaculaceae; genus JAKVKZ01. The sequence goes on along the minus strand of JAKVKZ010000011.1, from coordinate 17,717 downwards.
TGTGCAGGCCACATTGCCTTGCCAGAGGTCGGAATCGTTTTGGGCCACGATGACTGCATCGGTAGCGCTCATCGGAATTGTATCGGTTGTGCCGTCGGCATTGCGTACATACTGCACGGAGAGGTTTTCCTCGCCGTTTTTGGCGAAATCGATGGAAGTGACTTTATTGTCGTTGTAGGAATTGTAATTGAAATCGTTGCGGCTGTAATAGAAATAATTGTCAGCTGCGAAGGCTACTGAAGCAATTGCTACAGCGCCGAGAACGGAGAATAAAATAGACTTTTTCATCACTTCGCGATTTTATAGGATGAATTATTTACCTTTACAATATACACTCCATTTGCAAGGCTGGAGATGCTGAGGGAAGAGCCGGACTGAACTGCCTGGCGGGTAATCATGCGGCCGTCGATGGAGAACAGCGCTACGATGGCGGCGGTGTTGAACACAAGTTCATCGCCGATTTTGTTGAATGGCTTTTGCGCGTTGGCATTGATTGATGCTACGCTTGAGTCGAATGTGTAGGCGAACTTCACAATGTTGGCACGATTGACTGATGTGCCGCCAAAATCGATTGCCGTCCCTGTGAATGTGATTTGGCTGGTTTCGGTGAGATGGATGTTTTTCGACGTCCCGTCTTTCATCGAAACTACCACGGTGTTAAACCCTGCTGCCGACACTAATTGTGCAGCGCAGAGAATAAATGCGAATAGTAATGACTTTTTCATGTCGTGAAAATTGATTAATTATAAATTGGTTTATTAAAAAAAGTATTTCTTGAATTGGTTTGGGGAGTTTATAAAAATGTTACTCTTGATGAATTATTGCTTTGGACAAAATTTAAAATAATCATCATAATAATTGATTATAAACGGCTCTTAACATTCATTGATGCAAAGGTAAATTACAATTTCTCTACTTTCTAATACTATTTTAGCAGATTATGACACTAATCTTACTTTTTTCGGTTTTACCTTAAAAAATTATCTGCATGGTGGCGAATTTAGCGCCAATCCATGCAGATAACATATCAACCTTATCAACAACCTTTGAACTAAAACTTATAATTACCTTTAAACGCTTATTCTTTCTTACTTTAAGCTTTTCATGGCTTCGCGGGTCACAATGTGGCTGTTGTTCATTATCTGTGACCAATAGTCGGCAGTGTTTGCGAATCCGTCACTCGAGTCGCTTGTTGTGATTCCGTATTTGTACCATTCCATGAACCACGACCATTTGTCGCCTGATGAGAAGCACTTGTCGGGGTCGGGAATTCTGCCGCACTCGGCGAGGGCGATGATTTTCTTGCCGCCGGTGACAGTGTTGATTTTATCAAAAACTGATTTTTGCGAATCCGTTCCTGTAGGGTAGAGGTCGGTGCCTACTATGTCAACCTTGTCGTTGCCGGGATACCAATTGGTCATTGTGCCAGTGTCGCTGTCGTTGAATGTCCACACCCAGATGAGATTGTGGATGCCGTGATAATTGACGAGGCGGTCGTACATTATGTCGTAAAGCTGCTTTGTGTAGCTTGCGCCGTAACGTCCCCACCAGAACCATGCGTTGTTGTTGCTGCCCGATGAATTTCCTGCAGCCTCGTGCAGTGGACGCCAGATTACGGGGATGTTGGCCGATTGGAGATTCTTCAGGACGACGGCAATCTTGTCGATGTCGCTGATGATGGTGTTGTACTGGCTGGTGCCTTTAGTCACGGCTTGACGAACATCGAATTCAGTGGAAGGTGAGCCACCGCTTGGAGTGTAGAAGCCGTCTTCACTGCCTGGACGCCAGTGCCACATGAATGCCACGAGACCGTTGTTGTTCCATTGGTCCTGAGCGTAGGAAATTGTGTAATTGGCCCAGCTGTAACCGATGTTGATGAAATCGTAGCAAGTGAGAGCAGGGTGCTTGCCGGTCTTGGCATATACCCAATTGCTCATGGTGTTGTTGTTGTCAACGTTTGCCATTACGCCTGAAAGTTCCTTGCTGCCATACACTGATTTGAGATAGTTATAGACATTCACGGCCTGCTGTGTGGCTTTTGCGTCGCAAAGGTCGGATTTGGTTGTTGTGGTGTCGCCGCCAGTTCCGCCGCCTCCAGTTCCGCCTCCACCTGTTCCGCTACCTCCGGAAATCACCACTGATGTGAGCGTAAGTCCGTAGCCTTTGAAAATCATTCCGTAGGTTTTGAGGCTTGTGGCATCGGATTCATTGATGGTGAAGGTGTAGCTTGTGGCATTTTGCGACATGTCAATGCAATTGTATTGGTTGACGAGGGAGGATACGCTGCTGAGCGTCGTCCAAGAGTTGTCGTTGTAAAGCGGCTGGAGTTGCCAATATGTGCATGATGAGTTTTCGGTGAAATTCACAGTCATTTTGGTTCCGCTTACCACGTCCTGCAGGCTGCTTGCTGGAATCGTCAACATCGACGACCATGCTGTGCCGAGGTCTGTGCTGCCGCTCCACACTGTTGTCTCCGTTTGGGCGGCTGCGTGCTCAATAGATGTGAGAGTGAGATTGCAGCCCTTGATGAACATTCCGTTAGCTTTCAGATAAGTGATGTCGGCTGCCGTCGGCTTGATGCTGAATGTGGTTGCACCTTTGCTCATGTCAACGCAGTTGTAAGTATTGACGTTTGAGCTTACGCAGGCCATCACATTGTCGCTGCCGTTGGAATCAGTGAACTTGAACTGCCACCACGATGCGGAGGAATCCTCTGTGAAGTTGAAGGTAAGCACGTCGCCTGCCTTCAATGTTGACATCAACGGGTCACCTGCGGGGATTTGCAGATAGCCGTTGGCGAGCCAGTTGCCGAAATTCACGCTGCCTTTCCAAATTGTCGCGTTGTCGCTGAGCACCAATTCTTCAATCTTGCTCATGTCGATATTGCTGACTGTGCCATCGTTGTTCACTATTTGCTGTGTGTTGTAGCCATCGGCTGCTGAGCCGTCGGTGAACTGGATGCACTTCACGCTGTCCTCAACAAAAGCGTTGAAAGCGTTGTCGCTACGTGTTATGTATGTTACGTTTGCCGTAACTGCGGATGCCAGCAGTAAAAGAGCTGCAATGGCTGATATATACTTTTTCATCTTTTGGCTATTTTAAAAGTTTCATTGTTTACCTTTATAATATACACTCCAGTTGCCAGCGAAGCTATGCTGATTGATGATCCAGCCTCCACCTTGTCGCTGATTACCTTGCGGCCGTCAACGGCAAAAATGGCAGCATTTGCATCGGTACTGAAAATCAGCGAATTGCCCACTTGACGGAAAGGACGTTCAGCACCGGTCTTTATTGCTACCGTGCCGCTACCTTTAACATAGGAGAATTTCACCACATCGGCGCGGTTGAAAGTCTTGTCGCCGAAAGTGATTTGAGTGCCCGAAAACTTGATTTGAGTCTGCTCGGCAATATCCACAGCGGTGGTGTTGCCGTTCTTGGTTATGACGGAGATTGTCTTATAGCCTTCTGCGCCTGCAAATTGCGATGCAAGCAGCAATGATAATAAAAGTAATGATTTATGCATGTATTATTTATTTATGGTCTATGTTTGCGGTATGTAATAAGCGCCTATCTCAGCAGGACAATTTGGTTTCAGATTTTCGGGATATCACTTCCTGCCCGAATAGGCTATTTTCAACGTGACAAAATTAGACACGAATTTCCAAATAAAATAATACTTTCTTATCTATATGTGATACTTTTCTGCGAAAAAAAGGAAAAATGAGGTCGTTTTGTTTTGTGATGGTGAATAAATATTAGGATTGAAATAGTGCTATGATGCTAAATTGTGAATTTGGCAGTTAATAAAAACTTGTGGAGTAGTGTATGCCTTTTTTCTTAAGAAACTCCTCAAAAGCTTTATATGCCCCTAATCCATATGGCTCGAATCTAATCACGATACGTTCTACCAATGTCTTTGTATTCAAAGCAGAAAATTTAGACGCCAATTTTCTAAGATCATCTCCTTCGACGTGAATATAATCTTCTAAGTCGCAATCGCCATAGTATTCTTCAAGGTCTTTACTGCAACGATTATATCCGATGCAGAGTTTAACGGGCTTTCCGAAAGCAGATTGAACTTCAATAAAAACTGTATCACAATCGTCGCCGTCTCCGTAAGTCCTTTCTGCTATTGTCTCCGACGTATATTCTATTTTGATTTTTTGCTTTCCCATATTATTTTGTAAATTAATTTAAGTGTAGTTTGAATTTTTATTTGAAAATTTCATTATAGCCATTGAAAAGATTGTCATATACATTTTCCATTAATAACTTTTGCCATTTCTCATGAAATTCATTGGATTTCATGGCTTCAATCAACTTATCTATAAAGCCATAATAAACTCTACCTTGTATTTTCGCGAATGGGCACATTGCGCTAAGTTCGAAATTTACTCCTATAATTAGTGAATAGGTGTCGTAATAATTGGATGTGGATTTGTGAATCGAGAACCATATTTTATTGACAAAGCAAAAATCCTCTGGTTGGAATGTTATGCCACGTGTTATTCTTTGTCTCTTTTTTAGCTCACGTAAGTTCGTAATGAACTTTTCATCGTTTGCGCATTTCACCATTTCTACTGTCAGTTTGTTGAAATGTCCTTCTACAAATTCACGGTTTTCAAAAGCAAAAAAGGAGGCTGATATAGCAGCTTCTGAAAATACGAAATCTTCTTGTTTGTTGTCCTTTTCCATATTGCTATTTTATAAATGTTACACTAATAAAGAGATGATGGCGACGGAATTTCTATCATAAAAGCGTGGAGTTTTGAAACTTATAATATTAAATAATTTTGATGTACTTTTCTTCACTTAGGTTGTTCATGTGATATTAATTAATTCCTTTAGCTGAATTGTTGAAAAACAATCGTCAATTTGCTGAGAGAAAAGAGTATAGGCATAATTTACAAATTCCGTTGAATTAATGCTCTCACAAATCTTGTCGAATGAAACACCTGCGCTAATCAATATTGTAGCATTTTCGCCAATGCTGTATTTACTGCCACTAATTGTTATTGACAGCCCAAATGAAAACAAGTCAGGTTCAATATCCATACGCATTAGAGTTATACCAAGATTTTTTACAAGAGATTTATTATTGTTGAGATCGATGCTTGTGTTTATGGATTTATCAAAAGGGAGCAATGAATACGCTGAAGTGATAAAAGTTTTATTCATTAAAATATTTTGTGCAAAGGCAATGAAATTGTTCATGTTTTTGTGAACTGTTGTTTTGCAGTCGCTGCATAATTTCAATAATATTTTATTATCGGGTTTCATTATTTTTTGTTGATTAAATGAGCAATGGCATATTCTCCGTCGATTTTTATTATCCTGTTGATTATCAATTTGTCAAATATCATAAAATCATGATAGTCACTTATTGTCCGGATATAACAATTTTTAGGTGATTCGTATGCTTTGTTGATTTGTTCATGATGGCAGTCAATTATGGTCGCTTGTTCGATTAATATCGGAATAATGAAATTGAATTCCTGAATATTATAAATATTGAGCGAAGTTGTAATTAATTTTGTCATGTCATCTATTTCCAGATTAATCAGTTCCGATTCTTTGCTGATTTGTTGCAATACTTCATTGAGGTGCTTATGGTCTTTTTGATACACTATCGGAAGCCCGGTGTAAGTCTTAATGGTGTAATGTCTGCAATTAATAATTATGTTGTACACAAGAGAATCCTGAATTACACGCTTAAGTGTGAGAAAAAAGCTATCACTTGTGCTATCATAATGGTATGCAAACCAATTGTCGTTTAATACTTTTTCCACACTTGCTGCAAATGAATTTGTTGGAGGGTGGTTTTTTGCCCACCACTCCAAATTCTTTTTTTTGAATAGTTTCATGTTGGATATGTTTAATCAGTTTGTTCCAGTTTGTTGTAAGCGACTTTGGCTGATATAAGTGATTTAAATGACTGTTTTATATTAAACTCCAAGTCATCATCATTCTGAAAATAGAATTCATATGAGGCTACAATAATATCACGCAAAGAATATATCTTTACGACTTTCATTTCGAGATTGAGACGCTGACATCGCTCAAGAAATGCTCCTTTATCGCTTTCGCTATCTATTGGAGCGAAGTTAGGCAATAAGACACTGACAAAATTATCATCTTGGTCACTGGGATAAATATGCATTGTATTAAGTTGAAAGCGTATGATGATGCTACTTTCGTCTGTCTCTACAATCTTGTATTTATTATTGGTCAAGATGGTGTTTATCCTTGAGAAAATTGTTGATCCCATAATCAAAAATTAATTATTTGTCATTTTGCTTTTCATCATTGTTATCCTCTTCGTTTCCAAAGCCTTCACCATTAAGGTTTCGGATAAATAGTGCAGATGCTGCCTGAAGCAGTTCCGCAGCGTATTGAATCATATTCTCAATTTTGTCTTCACTGAAAATGGGGCATTCATACATTGCCCATACATCATCATGCGTGAGGCAGATTTTTGCTGACTTAATCATTAAGTTCGTTTCGTTGGCTACATCAAGCAAAAATGCGCGATTTTCTTCAGTGACGTCATAGATGTTTGGAAGTGCGATTCTAAAGAAATCGTTATCCTCATCATCTGGCATATAAAGCATGTTCAAATCTTCATAGTGGAAAATGTAAGCGTAATCAGGAATCTCCTCCAATGTGAAGCCGAGTTCGCTGAAATGTTCTATAACTTCTGTCTTGTTCATAATAATAAAATTTTAATTGTTATACATTAAAGAATAGGATATAATAGATCTTCTATCATAATTATGCGATAAATCCCACATGCCGTTGTTGACTCGTTCCGCATTGTGCGTATTCATCACGGATTTGCTCATATTTGCGCATCTCCTGAGGCGAAACGGATGGGCGAGTTTGACTAATTACGCTTTCAACCATTGCCTGGCTTATTTTAACCAGTTCCTTATTTGCATTGCATAAGCTCTTGGCAAACGATTGGCGTGCAGTTTCCTGAATTATGAAAGAAATGTCGGATGAAGAATATTTATCTGTCAATTCTGCCAGATGTGATAAATCAATGCTTTCCTCGTGTGGGCGTTTTGTAAGTTCGAGTTCAAACATTTCTTTGCGTGCCGTCACGTCAGGCAATCCTATATAAATCACCTCGTCCATTCTTCCTTTGCGGATTATAGCTTTGTCGATGCGGTCAAGACAATTAGTGGTACCTATAACAAATATGTTGCGTTCATTGCTGTTGTTTAGCTGCGTTAAGAACTCTGCCACTTCTCCTGATTGATTGTTTCGGTCCTCTGAAGTACGTACTGGACAGAATGCGTCAAATTCATCAAATATGATAAGAACACCTTTCCCGTTTTCCTTTGCTTGCGTTTCAGCATTGTCAAACAGTTCCCGAATCATCGCTTGTGAACCATGTATGTAGATGCTGCCGAGGTCTGATGGCTTGACGTAGCTTGTTTCGAGACCGCACTCCTCGGCCAATCGCATTGATATGTAAGTCTTACCTGTTCCGGGAGGCCCGTAGAACAGAATGTTGGGTGCCGATATATTGAATTCACTTGCTAGTTCATGGTTGTTGACCACATCAACAAAGTCGCGAATTAGGCGTTGCTTAAGGCTCGTCATTCCTGCAACAGCCCCGAATCCGACACCCTTAATTGATTGGATTGGCACATTTACTTGAAAGTCATGGCTCTGTTTCGATATCTCTTTCATCCCCTCTTCTGAATCCGTCTCTTCCTTTGTCGGACTTTTCTTGGCGACATCTTTTTTTGAATTGCCTTTATGAGTGGAATTTTTATCGTTTGTTTCATTAGAGAAGCAGCTGAACACATCTTTATGCTTGTTTCTCATCTGTTTCGCTAATGCCTGACCGAATAATTCTATTGTCTGGTAGCGCTCGGAAATCTTGCGTTTCATTGCTTTAACTACTATTGCTTTTAGCGCTTTAGGCAAAGTCAAATTCAAGTCTCCTCTTTTCTTTATGCTATAACATGAAAACGAATTCATGCTCTCATCTATTTTAAGAGGGTAAAATCCTTGGGCCATATAAGCAAGCAGCATGGCGAGAGAATACACCATGGAGGGTTCATAAAATAATCCCGGAAATGTTTCAGGAGCGCGAAAACAGTTATTAATGAGCTTTGTGTCTATCCCAATATTGTTGTTTGTATCATCGTCAACAAATTGAAGGCCTCTAAGATGAGTCTTTATGTTTCCATTGTTTTCTTTGGTGACAAATATCGTGTCCGGACAAATGTTGAAGTGCCCTGATTTTGGTGAATTGTGTTTTATCTCTTTCAGCCCGACGAGAATATCAAATATGATGTTTAAGGAAGTCTCCACAGAAAGCGGTTTTATATTTACCAATGTCCTTAACGGCATCATTTCTTGATATTCAGTAGTCATCCACTTTATGGCCTTCTTGTCGTATTTCATTTGCCCTTTGGAAATGAATTTAGGGAATACGCCATTGGCAAGACTTTCACAAAGCGTGAATTCTTTAATGTCATCATGATTCATGCTTTCAGGCATTTCATCTATGGAATATACGGTCAGAAACATTTGTTTCTCTGATTTATCGTGGATTATGTACACTTCACGATAATTGCAGTTGCCTGTGTCAACAATATGTTCAATCTCACATTTGTTGAACGGTTTATTAATATTGAGTATCATATTGTTATAGGATTAAGTTATTTTGAATTTTCTTTCCACCATTCACGCAGTGCAGAATAGAATTTGGCCTTAAGGCGAGAGTAACGCACATCCACGTTCGAGCGGCGAATGCCTAATTCTTCTGCTAAATCATTAGGGGAGGCATCCTCGAAATAGCGTTTGCGCCACAGATATCGTTCCGATTCGTTCCAATCCATTTTCTCGTACATGGAGTGAAGCAGTTCGTCAACCTTTTCAGCTATTTCTTCATCACTTAAATTAGTGCCAAAAATATCAATAAGCGGATTCTCTTCAGCTTTGTATTCGCACCATTCCGCAAATTGCGTTGCATATTCAGTCGTCACGGTCACTACTTTGTGCTCCTTATCGCCAAGCATATCTTCAAAGTTATATGGCGACCGGATAATTCCGCTTTTTAAAATAGCTATGGCTTTGTCTTTGATTTTGTTGTATTGCTCCTCATTCATGCCCAGCCGTGACATAATTGTGCTATCATCTATTCGCTTAACATATATGTCTATAAGAATTTTGCGCATATCAGCGTTTTGTACCACCATTTCAATCACAAATTCACATGTGAGTGCATTTTTTGATAATAATTTGGTCCTTGTGTTTGCAATTGTACGCTTTGGGGCTTCCTTTATCATACCCATCTGTTTCAGATATAAGATTATCCCATTTTTTGCGACATTTAGCATCCATGCGAAAATACTGCTCTCATATCTATATGATTTTAGTGCCGACCAAGTGCCGTCTGCCCATATAAGTGTATATATTACGGTGTTAAATTCTTGTTTTGATAGCTTTATATGATAAATCAGCCATATTTGACTGAGTATCTTTGACCTTAGACGTGAAATGTTACAACCTTTCGGATTGTCATCATAAAAGAAATGTTTTGCAAAAATTATGTCATTTGAAGTTAGTCGCTGAATGATATAATTTGCCTCTTCCTTTATGGCAATATACCAGATAAAGCAATGAGTTTCATTGTAAATATACTTTAGGGCTTCATGGTCATCATGGAAGATTAATCCATTATTATTTTCAATTCTTGAAAATGTTTCGCCAACAAGTTCTGATAACAATTCTGATACCTTTTTGTTCGTATTAGTAATTTCAGAAAGTGTTATGTTGCAGAATGTTGTTATGAATTGAATTAGTTGTTCACGGGTAAGCGTGTACATTGTTCTGTCAGCTGATGAAATAATCTGCTGAGCTTTCAGGTTTGTTTTGCTGCTGCTTTCCATATCTCCGTCGTATTTAGAATTATTAATGAAGTATCAACTTTTGCATTGTCTTTATGATGCAAAAATCGGAACTTCACGACGGAATCACCCCTCTTTGGTACGGTTATTTTATCAAGGGTATAAAATTAGCTATAACGTATTATAAATAAATACGTTATGAATCAGCGTCTATTTGTGTTTAACTTTGGTTAACTATTCGTTGTCTTTTGAACTTCTTTAAGCAGGGAAGGATCTATGATAATGTTGCTCTGAAGTGTGTAAATATGGCTTGTGGGATCGGATATAACAAAAGGCACGGGGACTTCATTCATATTATCACATGCTTCATAAACCTTTTTGCGGATTTCAGAGTAGTAACTACTGATTTTGGGCTTTTGCGTCTTGCCTTGTGAAATATAAGGCTTTACCATTCTATCGAATCTGGATGCACCGTCAATTCCTGAACCAGGATATACAATGTTAAATAAATTGCAAAAGTCCTTTTTCATTTTGGGAATTTTCAGCGTATCCACTTCAGTACCTTTCTCATAACGGTCAATAAGGTAAATGAGGTAAAGAATGAATGATTCCTTATGGCCAAAATGAATAAATTCTTCTTGGTTATTTTTAGTAAGGTATAATACGAATTTGCCATCATTTTTCAACCTTTTTTCTTTGGCGGTTTTTTTATTATAGGATTCTGAGTGGTCTCGGATTTCAAATTTAAGAGTAGATGACTTTGCTAAGAAGTTTGGATTAAGATATTTGCAGTATTTATTTACCATTGATGGTGGCATTCTTTTAAATATTTCAATAAGTATGCGAGGGTCAATATTCTTGGTTATAGCATGAATTTCCATTTTGGCGTTCTTGTCGCCTTTTATGTATAAACGTACGATTTCGGATAGCCGTTCGTAAATTTTACCCATATTCATGAATGAAATTAACGGTCCTGTAACCATGCCGAATGATGGAATGGATGTGAATAGGCTATTTAATGATAAATTCTTTGTAATATCCTTAATCGAGAATACTTGTTTTAATAGAGCTAAAAAATCTTCAGTGTCTTCTTTCGCATAACGTTTTATAATCTCTACCAGATTTTCACGTGTTACTTGTTCAGCCGTATTGAACATCAAAGGAATGGTCATCATCAAATCTTCCTTTTGAGCTTTTGCTATGAGATATAGTTCATTAGTCCTGTTTATCTTTAGCAAAGGTAGAATTAAATTGAAATTTCCCGATTCCAGTTCGGATTTCATTGTGGGTTGGTTCTCAAGGCATAACTTATCGGCAAACACTGAAAAATCATATTTGTTTATAAATGATTCCTTATTTGTTTGGTCGAGCAGTATTTTAATTGCTTTTTGGGCTTCAATTGAGATTTCTGATTCTACTGGTGCAAGAAGATATAAATGGTTGGTTTCCAAACCATTTATAGCTTTGTCTTCACTGATGAATTTTCCTACTGGAGGATTCTTTAGCATGTTATTGTTAATAATTTTCATTGTCTTTATATAGTTTTTGTTATTTGTGTTTCAGCTTGTATTGTTTTAGAAGATTACTGCCTGGCAAATCGTCAATGTTGATGGTTTGTTCTATAGGTTTATTTGTAATGAATGTATTCCAATCCATTGCTGCTATTTCTTTCCAACACATTGACAGATCTTTCATATGACAATATACGAAAGCAGGTAGAGCTAATAAAGTGTCATCAACGTTGAACTGCTTGTGCAAAGATAGAAAAGAATTTTTTAAATTCCTACCATATTCAACGATTTCCTCTCTTATTTTGCCTGGCGGATGTGTTGGCGATGCCTTTAGTCTGGATAGTGTGAATTTGTATTTTCCTGTGGCAATATCGTAACGGTCAGCATAAGTTCCACATAATAGGTCAGCCGCCAGTTCTTGAATCCATAGCTCATTTTGGAATAGCATGAATGTGGTTTGGTGGAGAATTTGATGACTCATTTCATGCACTAAGCATAGAGTCAGTGCATCTTTATTGTTGATTCCATTATCTACCAACATTCTAAGATTATAATAAAGTTCGCTGTCTTCTGCATGTTCATGGGTTACTATTTCTGCTAATGTCCTATCGGTCTCTTTTACTTGTGGTACAGGCAGAGTAAAGAAATTCACGACATTTTGAAGTATTTCTGATATGTCTTTTGCTTGTAGGACTTCAGTGTCTGAAAAAATTGAATCGAAAATATTTGCTTTGTGCCGACGCCGAAATTTGTCATATTGGCTTATTATCTCGTAAGGATTCATTGACTTCGAACTTTTATGTATAATTTTCTTAGAAATTATAGAATTTATGCTCTTGGTCCAGTATTTCATTTAGATTCTGTTCACTGAAAAGCATGAATTCATTCACAAGATTCTGTATTGTTAATGGAATTCCTTGATGATACATTTCAGGTGCACGATAATATCCTTTACGGATGAACAGTGCGCGTAGTGTGCCTACTGGATGACTTTGACTTCCGCTGGTTAGTATCAATCCTAACGTAACGTTGGATATATCCATATTCCATAACCCTGCGCGGCATCCCATGAAAAAATCAGGACATAGTTCCGATTCCCATGCGCCATTGTTTACTCCAGGAAACTGAGTGTTCTGCAATACCCTATGCCCACATTCGTGGGTGATTACTAAAGAAAAAGCATCTTTGCTGTCAACTTTCATGTCGATTAGCTGTTGCATATTGAAGCATATCACATCATCTTCGTAGCTTCCACGGTCCCAATTGACAAACATTGTTTGTCCTCCTGGCGTATTGGTCAAGTCCTGAATAAGTCTGGGCATTGGTATATTGAAAAAATCACATGCTGATTTCACTGCATCCCTTATTTCGTCAGGGGTTAACCCGAATTTGCTGTAGCGCTGGCTTAGCTTTAGAAAATCGTCCATGGAAACATGGTTGAATGCCTGAAAAATTGGGTTGTCAAATATAGAGTCACTCATGTCACTATTTTTTTATAATATTACGATTACCAATGTGTGGACAATAGATTAAGACCTTTCAGAAATCGTTAAATATAATTGTAAATAGTCGAAATCGATTGTTGATATTTACTTCAGCAAAAATACTAAATTAATAATGCAAATAAAATTATTACTAATTTATTTTAGTAAGGAGCTGAATTTTATTTGCTTTTTGTGATAGATGTGTTTAGTTTCACATTCATTGTTATAGATGATTTTAGTAGGTCATTATAGAATTGATTAATTTAATTATTTTGCTATGGTATCTTCTTCTTCAATTAATACAGTTGTCAAGGCTCTGCCCCGCGTTAGGGATCAGTTTTTAATATTCTTTGGTCAAGCAAGGAAAGAATTATTGATTGCCCAAGAAATTTTAGAGAGAGCCGGGTCAAATGAGTCATTAATTCGCGAAGCGCTTGGGCACATGGAATCTGCTTTTTCACGTATTCATAGAAAAAGGTTTGCGGATCCCACTGCTACAGTTTGTGCTTTTGGTAATTCTGGTAGACGTACTGCTAACAATCAATTATGCTATCTGATAGCTCTCCTTCATTATGAACTAAGCGATGGATATAGTATTGTGAAATTATGGTCGACTAAACTCGCTATTTTTACTGATGTCCCAGCAGAATTTTATAAACTTCTTAAAGATGAGGATAAAGAGGCTATTTATCTAAAGGATAAAGAGGCGCAAGAGGAGAGGGAGTGGAAGTGTGAAACTATAAATGATACTTGGCCTGACTTTTAATTGATAGTGTACTCTATCGGAATAAATGCTAAAAAAAGCCGCCAAATTTCATTTGAATCTTTGGCGGCTCGATTGAATATATTAGATTGAATTTTATGGCGCTACATAGCGGATGGAAGTGACGACATTGTTGTTGCCGTTGAGTTTGCAGCCGTTCGCCTGAAGTTCGGTGACATCGGCAGCTGTGAGGGCGGTGGTCTGGATGATTGTAGTTCCGCTCGACACGTTGGAATACACGTAGGTCTTTCCGTCGGATGTATTGGTCTTGTTCCAACAATCGAATGCGAGGTCTGCACCATCAGTGCTGCCTACTTTCTTGAATGAGAATTGGCCGCTGTTGCCGCTGATGATGAACTGCAACTTGCCGCCTGTGGCAACTGTGGAAAAGTAACTTGCAGGAATCGTTACATCGCTGCTGCCCCAACCACTTGTGCTGCCCACGGTAACGCCAGCAGTGGTGGAGTTCCACAATTCTGTAGCACTTTCAGTGGTAGTAACCTTTAGATTCGGCATGGCGTCGCGGGTTATTACGTGGCTGTCCGTCATGATGCGTAGCCAATCAGTGTCGGAATTGCCGAATCCGTCGGCAGTGCTGTTCTGCGTGTCGATGCCGTAGAGGCACCATTCCATGAAATACGACCATGGCGCGCCATCGGTGTAGCAGGCACTCGGTTCAGGAATATTGCCACATTCGCTAAGCGCGATGATTTTCTTGTCGCCTATGGCTTGGCGGATTTCATTGAAATCGTCGATGCGTGAAGTCTTGTCCTGATATATGTCAGCTCCGACGATGTCGCAATAGTCATCGCCCACGTATGCATCCTTCATGTCCTGAATCGTGCCGTTGCCCTGTGCCGTTGGCGTCTGCATGGTCCAAACCCAAATCAGATTGTGCAGGCCATGGTAGTTCACCATGCGGTTGTACATTATGTAATAGAGCTGCTTAGTGTATTCCACTCCGTAACGTCCCCACCAGAACCAAGCGTTGTTGTAGTCGCCTGCAGCCTCGTGCAGAGGTCGCCAAAGCACTGGAATGTTCTCGTCCTGAAGCGTCTTCAAATAAGCCGATACATTGTCGATGTCGGCAATAATCTCATTATATTCACTTGTACCTTCGGTCACTGCCTTGCGGATATCGAAATCCGTCGTTGGAGAGCAACCTACGGTGTTGGCAGCTGAGTAGAAACCGCTGCCGCCGGCACGGATGTGCCAATTGAAGCCCACAAGTCCGCCATTGTTCCATTGCTCCTCGGGAGCGCTCTTGCCGTTGGTGCCGTCGATGAAGTCGTAGCCGACGAAAGCAGGCGAGTAGCCGGTGCCGCTGAGCGCCTTAGTACGGTTGTAAACCCAATATGCCATCTCGTTGGTGTCGAGGCAATAATGCGACATTATGCCCGACAGTGTTTTTTTGCCATAGGTGGATTTCAGGAAATTATACACATTCACCGCCTCTTGAGTGGCGTTGGGGTCGATAAGCGATGTTGCCACTTTCGATGGATCGAGTGCCGCGAGGGCTACTGATGGTGTGGCATGTGTGACGGTGATGAAGTCAAGCACAAGGTTGTGCCCGTCCATAATGTAGCCGTTTGAGGTGATGTAGTCGATGTCGGCTTGGGTTACTTTACCTGTTGTGAAGCTCGTTGACCCGCCCACGCTGTAATAGTCGCTCGTCATGAACGAAAAAAGGTCCTTTTGTGAATCCTTGATTAGCTGGAATTCCGCGCCCGAAGTGGAGTAGAAGTGAAATGTGATTTTGTCGCCAACCTGCAGATTGCGCAGATTTAGCGGGTCGGCTGTGGATGAACCGATTATCATGTTCACTTTTGTCGCATTTGTGCTCCATGCGTCACCTTCGCCGAGAGTCTTGTCGGCACCGCTCCAAATCACGTTCGATGCCTTGTGTATTGATGTCAATGTCAATCCTATGCCGTTGAAAAGCACTCCGTAAGTCTTCATGTTGGTTAAATCCTCTGGGTTGAGTTTCACATAGTGGCATGAACTTTCAAGTCCTTCAATGTAGGCGTTGCTGCCCGAATAGTGCTTCATGTCGCTCAGCAGATTGTTGGCATCGGAAGTGTTTGCCGAGTTTTGGATAAGTCCCTGGAATTGGTGCGTGCTGCCTGTGAGCGAGTAGTCGAATGCGAGCACGTCGTAATTGCTCATCATGTCCCACACGGCTTCGTTTGTGCCTGTCACAAGTCCTGATTTCCAGTCCGTGTCGGTCAATCCTAAGCTGCCGTTCCACATATTTCCGCTTTCATGTATGCACACAAGGCTGTCAAGCTCACTCATCGGTGCTGTCGCCTCAGTGCCGTCGTTAAGCACTATCTTCTGCACGTCGATGGTTGAAAAATCAATTTTTTTGATGTTCGCTGCATTGAATGAGCGGTAATTCAGACGCCCATTGGCATCTTTAGCTTGGTAATGGAATATCTTTAATGACGTTCCCGCGCTTGTCAGCGATGTGAGAAGCATTGCCATTAATAGAATGATAAAGTGACGTTTCATTTTTCTTTTTTGTAAAGTGGTTTATGTTCATGTCCCTCTGCGTGCAATACCTGATTTGGCTATTGGCCTGAGTTCGCTTAATTGTAGGCCAGGGAATAACGTCACAAAATTAATGCTTGCCTGCCGATATTAATGATACTATTTTATCCGATTACGATACTTTCACGACAAAAAAATGAGCCGCGACCCAAATCGGACGGCGGCTCATTGGCTGTTAATTATTACTCGAAACTAAAAACTTTACTCAGCGTGTGTTACAACCACTGAAGTGACGGTTGCGTTCTTTCCCTGAAGATACAGATGGGCTGCGTTGAGGGCAGTGGCTTGGTCGGCTGTGATGGTGAAGGATGCAGGGGAACTTGTCATTGAATAGTTCTCGTACAGCACTGTCCATGGGCTGGAAATGGCTGCCTTTACTTGGTCGTCGCCGGCGAGGGTGGAATTGATTGCGATTGTGTCGCCTGCTTTGAATTCGAAGCCTGACGGTACGTTGATTGAGAGGTCGCTGTCCCAGTTGCCGAGCGCGAAACTTCCGCTGTAGATTGTTACAGGGGTGTTTGTGGTTGGGGTGGTGCTGCTGTTGCTTTTGTGTTCAACTGTAATGAACTTTACCTTCACTGTTCCGTCGCCTGCACTTACCATATATCCTTCGGCAAGGGCTGCAACGTCTGCGGTAGTTACCGTGTCGGATACTATAAGTGAACTTCCGAGTACATTCCAGTAAACGTTTGTGCCTTCAGTGCCTGCGTTCTTTGACTTGAAGCAGTCGAATGAGTTTTGACCTGTGGCGTTCTTCATAATCTGGAAGTTGACATATCCCTTGCTGTCGCTGTCGATGGCCTGGATGTGGAATGTCACCTTATCGCCTGCTTTCAGCGTCTTGAGGTTGAACGGGTCGGTAGTTGCGTCTGCCGATGTGTTGCTGCCCCAGTCGCTGTAGCTCACGTCGTCGCCTGTCCAAATCACGTCGCTTGCCAGACCTACGCTTTTGATTGTGGCGTTTTCACCGCCAATCACAAGTCCTTTCGATGCGTCGAGCGCTGAGAGGTCGTTGGCCGACAGCTTGAATTCGTAGGCGCTGTCCTGCACGGCACCGCTTGAAGCTATGTATGCTCCGCCTTCAGTCGGCTGTGTCACTCCAGGAGTGCCTTCAAGTGCGGTTGTGCTGCCGTCGGCAAGAACTTGCAGATTTGTTCCAGCATCTGCCAATTTCACTTTCATCACTGTGTTGGCCGGAACGAGTTCGCTTATGAATGCTTCGTCAGAAGGGAATAGCATATAGTGCCATGAGTCAGTCCTGAAACTTCCGTTGAAGAATGTGCTGTCGTTGAGCACAGGATAGAATTTCTTGTCAGTTAGGCTGTCAATCAACACGCTCGACAGCACTGTGGCGTTGTCAGTCCCGTAAATTATTTGGCGGGTAGGGGATGTGAGGTCAATTTTGCCGATGTTTGCCACATTGTAGGAATGAATTGTCACATTGCTGTTGTCTTCCATCTTGAAATCTATGATTTTTGGAAGTGCCACACTTGCTACTGCTGTTGCAGCGAATAAAATCGCTGCTATTGTCATTATCTTT
>JAKVKZ010000010.1 GCA_022484565.1 Muribaculaceae bacterium | reverse complement strand
CAAAGATGAAAACGACCCATCTTGGCGTGGTGACTTCAAAGGACTTATCGAGAAACTTGACTACATCAAGGCTCTCGGATTCACAGCCATCTGGATTACTCCAGTGGTTGAAAATGCATCCGGCTACGATTATCACGGCTATCACGGATTCAACTTCAGTAAAGTTGACCCACGCTATGAGTCGAGCGACTGCACCCTCAAGACGCTAATCGATGCTGTTCACGCCAAAGGCATGAAACTTATCATCGACGTAGTGTTCAACGACACCGGCAACTTCGGTGAAAACGGTTTGTGCCACATGTTCGACAAGGACTATTCAGTTAATCAGTCGAACATCAACGCTGTAATGAAACCGACAAGCCTCCTTCCTTCCAATTATTCAAGTTTGGCAGGCAGCGCCCAATACCAGGCACGCCTTGCGCTCATGAAAAACACCGATGGAGTGAACCACGACACCAAGAACTATTGGCACCACTTCGGCAATTTCAACTGGGACGACATCACTTGCCAATGGGCACAGATTGCAGGCGACTGCGTTGATCTCAACACAGAGAACCCTGCAGTCGACGACTACATCGTGAAGTGCTATTCCCAATTCATCAAACTTGGCTGCGATGGCTTCCGTATCGATACTGGCCGCCATATCAACCGACTTGTATTCAACAAGGCTTTCAACGACGCATTCCTTAATGAAGCTAAAGCCGACGGCAACAACAGCTTCTTTATGTTTGCTGAAGTATGCACCCGCGACCGCAACGTCATCTACCGCAACACTCCTCCTATGTCAACACCATATTATACATGGAAAGACAGCAAGGACTACGCATGGAGCACCGACGAGAGCCAATGGACAAACCTCGTCTGCACACAAGGCACTGAAGGATTCACTGCCTCTACCAATCAAGCTTCATGTATTGAATGTTACAACGACGACAATAATGAATCCACTTGGCGCACATCTCACAACAGCACCAACGCTCTGCTCAACGGCAACAGCTATCACACTCCTGATTACTCCATGGCCAATGGCCTCCACGTAATCGACTTCCCTATGCATTGGAACTTCGAGAACACTCCAAGCGCATTCGGAATCCACGGTGACGACAAACTCTACAACGACGCTACATTCAATGTAACCTACGTTGACTCACACGACTATGCACCTGATGGAGCACCTGAAGGACAACGTTTCGCAAAGCCTCAAAGTGTATGGGCTTCCAACCTCGACTTGATGTTCACTTTCCGTGGCATTCCTTGCATCTATTACGGAAGTGAAATTGAATTCAAGAAAGGTTGCGTTATTGATAACGGTATCAACACTCCGCTTATCAACACCGGTCGCGCATACTATGGCGGTTACATCACTGGTTCAGTGAATGTCAACGATTTCGCCGACTATTCCGATGCCACAGGCAACTTGGCTGTTTCGCTCAACTATCCGCTTGCTCTGCACATCCAGAGGCTCAACAAACTGCGTATGGCAATTCCTGCATTGCGCAAAGGCCAATATTCCACCGACGGCTGCTCAGGAAGCATTTCCTACAAACGCCGTTACACCGATGCTACCACCGATAGCTATGCACTTGTTACTATCAGCGGAAGTTCCACATTCACTGGAATCCTCAACGGTACTTACGTTGACGCTATCACTGGCGACACTAAGGTCGTTACTAACGGCACTCTCACAGCCACATGTTCCGGCGACGGCAACATGCGCATCTATGTGCTCAACACAAGCCTCACTCCAGCTCCTGGAAAGGTTGGTACTGATGGCAAATATCTCTATGATTCATCTCCAGTAATCGCCACTCAGGGCAATTACGACGGTAATCAGGAAGCTGGTGACTATGTCACAAAACGTTCCGATGGCACTGGCGGAGGGACAACAGAACCCGACACAGTAATTACTCCTTCAATGAAGGCAGGCGAACAGGCAGTGTTCTTTGAAAAGCCCGACAACTGGGGAAGTTCTATCAAGGCATGGGTCTGGAACTCCAGCGAGAATTTCACAGGCGGTTCATGGCCTGGACAAGCTGCAACTTACCTCGGCAACAAGGTCTATAAATGGGACTACACCGGCACAAAAAAGATAACCGGCAAAGTCATCTTCAACGACGGAAGTAACCAGACAGCCGACCTTGACTATGTTAACGGCGGCTACTACACAATCAGCGGTTATCAGAAGACAATTTCAGGAGCTGGCGACATCAGCGGTGACACTACAAAGACCGACACCACCAAAACCAGCAGCAACGCATGGACAGTCTATTTCTCAAAACCAAGCAATTGGGGCAGCTCAATCAATGCTTATGTTTATACAAATGAGACAGGTTCTGTATCTGAATTGAAATCTTGGCCAGGCACAAGCATGACGCTCGACGGCGAATATTACAAACTGACATTCACCAAGGAAATGAAGACTGGCTATATCATCTTCAACGATGGCAGCAACCAGACTAAGGGTGACCCGGGATTCATTCTCTACAACAATGGCTATTACACTGTCAACGGCTATGACCATTCAGGCGTGCAGAGTGTTTCGCTCAGCGACGGAACTGTAAAAGTATTCGCCAACAGCGGTATTCTCTACATCTATAGCCCGATTGCAGGCGACATGAATATTTACGGAATCGACGGAAGTATGCGCACTGCTAAAGTAGAGCAGGGTATGAATACTTTCGAAAATCTCCCTCACGGATTCTATATCGTCGCTGGCAAGAAGGTGATACTTTAGCAAAAGTTTTTAACATCGACCTATAAATAAAAGGTAGAAAAGAACTGTTAGGTTTGGCGTCCGCATTCTCGTAGCTGATACGGACGCCTTTTTTACCTTTTTTATGTGCTTTCCTTTCAATATCAGTTGAAACCGGCTTATCCATTTACATATTTCTTAATACATTTAAAAAACCTATGGTTAAAAGAATTATGTTATTTTTGTTTGCAATCGCGTTCGCATTGCAAATTTCTCTCGCCGACAACACTTACAAACTGGCGAGCAATTGTCAGGACGGAGTAATACTTCATTGCTTCGACTGGACATTCAACCAAATCAAGAACCGTATTCCTGAAATAGCCGCAGCAGGCTACACTTCAGTCCAAACCTCTCCGGCGCAAGCTAATGGTGGAGGTTCCACTTGGTACTGGCTCTACGACCCATACGGGTTCCGTCTGGGCAACGCACTTGGCAGCCAGCAGGATTTAACTAACCTTTGCACCGAAGCCAGTAAGTACGGTGTCAAGGTGATTGTTGACGTTGTAGCCAACCATCTTGCCGGTGGCGACAGTGGCAAGGCAGGTTATTACAGCGGCATCGACAGCGAATTCAAGAACGATGAATATTGGCACGACCGCATCGACAATATCGACTACGGCAACCGTTATTCCATCACTCGTGGCCGCATCGGACTTCCCGACCTCAACTCAGAGAACTCATTTGTGCAGGGCAAGGTTAAGGACTACATTGCCACTCTTAAGTCTTGCGGCGTGTCGGGTATTAGATGGGATGCTGCAAAGCATATTGCCCTTCCTCAGGATTGGGACAACGCCAGCGGCTCATTCTGGTCAAACGTGCTCGACCACACTATGTATAATTATGGCGAAGTGCTCGACAGCCCCTGCTCCAGCGACGACGGAACTCTTTCCAAGCGCTATTGCAGCCTGATGAGCATCACCGACAACAATTACGGCAACGGCGTGGCCGGCTGCATCAACAGTGGCAACACGAGCTTCGGCTACGGAAATCTCACCGTGAAAGGCTGCTCGGAAAGCAACCTCGTGCTGTGGGCCGAAAGTCACGACACTTATGCCAACGACGGAGGTCAAAGCCGCGGATATTCCACATCTACCATCAACAAGGCATGGGCAGTGGTGGCAAGCCGCAAAGGTTACTCAGCACTTTATCTTTCACGTCCTACCGGCAGCTGCGATGTAGGTCTGGAAGGTTCAAGCAACTGGAAAGACAAGGAAGTCGTTGCTGTTAACCATTTCCACAACGCCATGATTGGCCAAAGCGAATATTTCAATATCGATAACGGCACAGTTTGTGTACTTCGCGGTAAAGGCTGCGTGCTGGTAAAGCCTTCAGGTTCTGGCAGCGTGAGCGTTGCCAATAAGAATGCCACCGTAGCGGCAGGAAACTACACCGACGAAGTCACGGGCAACACATTCGTTGTAACGGCTTCCACAATCACTGGCTCAATCGGTTCAACAGGCGTAGCAGTTGTCTATGCAGGTTACGATGGCTCAACCACTGGCGGTGGCAGTACAG
Organism: Muribaculaceae bacterium; assembly: GCA_022484565.1. GTDB lineage: Bacteria > Bacteroidota > Bacteroidia > Bacteroidales > Muribaculaceae > JAKVKZ01. The sequence continues at coordinate 57,378 of JAKVKZ010000010.1, read as the reverse complement.
GCGGCGACACAGGCGGCGACACCAATATTGATACTTCCAAAATTGTCCTCAACGAGGGCGAACAAGCTGTTTTCTTTGAGAAACCATCCACTTGGAGCGGAGTTAACGCTTGGGTATGGAACGATGAGACCAACTTCACTGGCGGCACATGGCCAGGTCAGGCGGCTACCAACGTCACTGGCAATGTGTACAAATGGATTTACACCAACACATCAACAGTCGATGGCAAAGTCATTTTCAACGACGGCAGCAACCAGAGCGACAAAGCAGGTTTCACTTATGTGAACGGCGGCTACTACACAATCGACGGACTGAAAAAGACCATTTCAGTGAAAACTGGCGGTGGTACTGGCGGCTCCGACACCACTAAGACTGGCAGCGACACTACCAAAGTTGAACTTGCCAATGGTGAGCAGGCTGTGTTCTTCGTCCGTCCTTCCTCATGGGCATCGAAAATCAACGCCTACGTTTGGCAAACTGCAAGTCCATTAAAGAAATACACTGGAGCATGGCCAGGCGAAGAAGCGACCAACATCGGTGGAATGATTTATAAATGGAAATATGCCGGCACTGACACTATTGCTGGCGGAGTAATATTCAACGATGGAAGCAACCAAACAAAGGACCTTACTTGGGTTAATGGCGGCTATTATGGCATCGACGGTCTTGAAAAGACCATCACACCTACAGGTGGCGGCACAGGTGGTGGCGGCACTGAGGATAACACCAAGATTTCTGATTGGACTATCTATTTCATCAAGCCCGACGGCTGGGGAAGCACTGAAAATGCCTACGTTTACGATGACGAAACTGGCACGACCGAGAAACTCAGCGAATGGCCGGGTACTTCCATGTCGCTTGATGGAAATTACTACAAACTGCAATTCACAATGACCATCACCAAGGGCAAGGGCAAACTTCTCTTCAACGATGGCTCAAATCAGGCTCCTGCTCAGAATCAGCCGGGCTTTGTTCTTTACAACAACGGACTTTACAACAGCAACGGTTTTAAGGAACAGCTTTCAGGCATCGATGGTATTTCTGCCAATTCATTTAAAGCCTATGCTTCTGGTGGTCTGCTCTACATTTCCGCTCCTAAGTCCATGTCCATCGTCATTTCAGGTATCGACGGAAAGACCAGCACTGTCCAGTTGACTAAAGGGCAAAACGTGATTTCCAGTCTGCCTCATGGATTCCACATCGTAAATGGCATCAAAATTATGCTTTAGTCCTATATAGTAATTTGAACCTCACGATATTTTGTCGGTTATTAGGCCATTTTAGCCTAATGACCGACATTTTTTATATTTTTCACTATTTATATTACCCTTTTGTTAGATATTTTTGCAATAAATAAATTTATTTGTATTTTTGCATGGTTTAAGACTCATGATTAGCATTAAGGCACTTTTTCAAACTTACAGTTTTTAAACTTTATGAAAGACTATCAGTTAACTCTATACAGATGGAAATACTATATGAATAGTTTCTTGAAATACATTCATTCTTCTATGAATAATCTTCTTGATTGTTCGGCTCATGATTTTGGGAAATTATATCTATTGCCCGTTTCTCTCTTTTTCGTTTTTGCCATCTTCTCTTCATGCGGCAATTCTGATAATCCTCAGTTTACTGAAAAGCAGCGCAATGAGATGGACAGCCTTGTTAATTCCGACCGCTCCTTTGAGTCTATCAACGCTAAAATCGCAAAATTCTCCAAAGAGAACAACAAATTGGGCCTTGCCGTATGTTTCGATGAAATGGGCAAGCTCTACAGGGAAAATAGCAGGTTCACTGAGGCCATCATCTATCATAAGAAGGAACTTGAACTCGCATCAAAAATTTGTGACACTCTCGATGTGATTAAGGCGCTCAACAATATCGGCACTAATTACCGACGCATGGGAGTGCTTGATGAAGCCACCACTTTTCATTACCGTGCCTTGACGCTTTGCAGCGTTTATAGCGACAAGAGCAACAAGGAACTGAAAAAGGACCGCGTTGTTTCACTCAACGGTCTTGGAAATGTGTATATCACTCTTGGCAACAACGAACTTGCCGACAGCATTTTCCGTGTGGCGCTTCAAGGTGAAAAAGAGCTTGGCAGCCCTCTCGGGCAAGCCATCAACTATGCCAACATCGGCTCCATCATGGAAAGTCGCGGCCAAATTGATTCTGCTTGGATTTATTACAAAAAATCCATGGTGATGAACAAGAAAGCCAAGTCCGACCTCGGTATTGCCCTTTGCAACCTGAATTTTGGCCGTCTTTATGAAAATGCGGGCAAATACGATGATGCCATTAAGGAGTTCCTTTCTGCCTACGACCTGATGCAGAAAGGTTGCGACAGTTGGCATTGGCTCGAAGCCTGTATAGCATTGAGCCGCGTCAACATCACTAAAGGAGACATGGCTCAGGCAAGAAAATATCTGAATCTCGCTCAGGACAAGGCCGACAGCATCCATTCACTTGAGCACCTTGCCTCAGTGGCAATGCAGAATTACCGTTGGTCCCAGCATCAGGGTGATTGCAGGGCTGCTCTGCAGTATTACATTAAAAGCCATAATTATTCCGACAGTCTCAACAATGAGAAGAACCTGAATCACATTCAGAATGTCCGTGTAGGTTATGAGCGCGACAAGCGTCAAGGTGAGCTTGACAATATGCAGCAAAATTACCAGACCGAGCAGCGCCTGAAAAACATTTTCATTTATACTGGTATTATCATCTTGCTGATGTCGGGCATCATTGTCGCTTTCCTGTGGTATGCATTGCGTGCGCAGCCAAAAGGCCATGAGGCAGATGGAACGCACCCGCACGAATTTCTTCACCAATATCACCCACGAATTCCGCACACCTCTCACTGTCATTCTCGGCTTGGGTCACCAGATTCAGGACGGTAAAGTCCACGATGAGGAAAACCTTAAGTCGATGGGGCGGGCCATCGTCAGGCAGGGCGACAGTTTGCTTGAACTTATCAATCAGCTTCTCGACATTGCCAAAGTGCGTTCTGCCATAGGCGAACCTGATTGGCGCACCGGTGATGCCGTGGCTTACATCCGCATGATTGCCGAAAATTATCAGTCCTATGCCAGCCAGCAGCGCATCGAACTTACTTATGTTCCTGCCGAGACATCGGTCACAATGGATTTCGTGCCTGATTATCTCAGGAAAATCATGCGCAACCTTCTTTCCAATGCACTGAAATACACGCCTGAATACGGCAAAATTTTCATTACGACAAAGCTCAGCAACGACAACATCATTATCCGCGTGGCCGACACTGGCGTTGGTATTGCCCAGAAGGACTTGCCTCACATTTTTGAGGCTTTCTTCCAGACCGACAATTCCAGTAAGCACTTGGGCACAGGTATCGGTCTTTCCCTCGTCAAGCAGATTGTCACTAACATGGACGGGAAAATCACCGTCAGCAGTGATGTCGGCATTGGCACTGTTTTCACCGTCACTTTGCCTATTAAGCATGGCAAAGGCCGTTTTGAAAAGTTCTTGGGCTATGCCGATGCGGAAGCTGTTGACACTGATCACATCTCCAGCGATAATGCCGATGTGGAACTCCCTGAAGGAATGCAGGAAGGATCGTCTGTTCCTTCCATTCTTATCGTTGAGGACAACACTGACGTTTCTTACTATATAGGCACCCAACTTAAAGAGCAGTACAATCTGTTCTACGCCAAAAATGGTGAGGATGGTCTTGAACGCGCCGGAGAATTGATGCCCGACCTTATCATTACTGACCTAATGATGCCTGGGGTTGACGGCTACGAACTTTGCCGGCAAATCCGTTCTTCCGAAATTCTCAGTCATATCCCTATTATCATCATTTCGGCAAAGAGCACTGAGGCCGACCGCGTCAAAGGCTTTGAAGTCGGAGCTGATGCCTACCTCTACAAGCCTTTCAATTCCGATGAACTCAACATCCGCGTCACTAAGCTCCTCGATATGCGGCATCAACTCCGTGAGAAATATTCGCGGGCCATGGATGAGGGCAAGGAGCAGACTGTGCAGCTCGCTGAATCCGACCAGCAATTCCTTAATAAGCTTGTTGACATTATCTATTCCCAGATGAGCAACGGCGAAATGGACACTGAGACGATTGCCAGCAAGATTTTCATGAGCCGCTCACAGCTCAATAGGAAGATTCTTGCGATTACCGGTTACAACACGGCTGCCTACATCCTGCGCACCCGTATGGGACGCGCAATGCGCATGCTGGCCAAGGACGACATCACTCCTATCAGCGATATTGCCGACAAATGCGGCTTCATGGACTATTCTTATTTTACTCGTATTTTCAAGCAGCTCTATAAGATGACTCCTACTCAATATCGTAAGCGTGCAAAGGTTTAATCGTTCCTTTTTTCTTGCATTATTTTCTACTTGATGGGCTAACTTTACATCGTTCCTTGCAACGTTGAATTTGGTGCTTGCATTAGTGGCTATTGATTGCTTGAATTTAGGCGAGAACCTTGTAGAGTTGTGTGCACCACCTCACCGTGAACACTTTCGCAATATACTGTGATTTCAATGCGTTACGGGCAGTTTTGGTGTCCAGACACCAATCTGAAACAAAATTGCATAGCTTGCTGCTATTGACTTGGATTTTTCTCCCTGCATCGTGCATGTTGTGAAGTGAATTTGGCTCAATCATTCGCTTGCGGTGAAGAAACGACAAAAAATGTATGTGCCAACTATATTTGGCTTTCGTAAATAAACGTTAACTTAAAAGCCAAAAAGCACAAATGGACTATATAAAGCACTTATTCTAAACTTCTTAAATCATATTTATGACACACATAGTCCATTTTGTCTTTTAACAATGACACACATAGTCCATTTTTTGGTCACATAGTCCATTGGTTCGTTTTATTAATAGTTTACTTTGCATTGAAGAAAAAACTTAATTATTTGCTTAAAAAATTAATCGTTATGGGTAACGACAAATCTAAACCGAATCTTTCCTTTGATCAAGTCGATAAGATTATCGACGACCAGTTGAGTCGCATCGAGGCAGCTAAGGACAAAACTGATGAAGAAATTCCTGACGAAGGCTCTCAGCCGGATGTCAGCCTATTCCCTGAAGACGAAAGCGAACTGTCATTCGGGCAGTGGATAAAAAGGCTATTTAAGCGGAAAAAGAAGAAAAAATAATGCCATATTTCATTTTTGTTCATTGAAATGGCATAAAATGAAAGTAATAAACATTATATTCGCATTGTGAATTTTAATCCAATTGATTAAACACAAATATTAACTTCAAAAAAATAACAAACTATGACAGCTATTGTAATCGTTATCGTCGTTCTTGTAGTCATCATTGTTTTATGGGTGTTCAGCACTCAGCGTAAACTGGTGAAAATGGATGAAATATGCTCAAACGCACTTAGCCAAATCGGCGTACAGCTTACCAGCCGTTGGGATTTAATTGGCGCTTTGGTGAAAATGACTAAATCGTATGCTGAACATGAGTATCGTACTCTTAGTGACGTGATAGCCAACCGCTCAGGCGTAAATAGCAACGCTACTCCTACAGCTGCCGATGTCAACAGCCAGGAAAGCCAGATGGGACAGATTATCGGTCGCATCAACGCTGTAGCCGAGCAATATCCCGACCTGAAAGCCAACCAGACTTATTTGGACACCATGGGCAAGATGCAGGAATATGAGGAGAACGTTCGCATGAGCCGTATGGTTTATAACGACACAGTTACAAAAATCAACCGCATGATTCGTCAAATTCCGGAATCCTTAATTGCAGGACACCTCGGATTTTCTGTCCGCGAATATCTGAAAGTTGACGAAAAGAAAGAAGAATATCCTGAAATCAACATTTAAATGAAACGTCTGCTCTTTATCCTTCTTTCTGCTTTCGTCTCTATTTTGGCTTGGGCCGACAGCGAACATACCATTAGCGATGTAAATATCGTTGTGGTACTCAATGATTCCGGTTCAGCCCATATTACGGAAAAATGGCAGATGGAAGCTTCAACTGGCACCGAATGGTACATGTGCCGCTATAATCTTGGCGGAATGCACATCAGCAATTTCTCCGTAAAGGATGAAACGGGCAAAACGTATATCTTCGACGAACCTTGGGACCTTGATCGAAGCCTTGAGGAAAAGGCTGGCCATTGCGGAATCAACGATGTATCCGACAAGGATGGTGTGGAGCAATGCTGGGGTATAGGCACCTACGGGCCGCATACCTACACCCTCACCTACGACATCACCAACATGGTTAAGCAATTGCAGGATTCAGCAGCATTCATTTATCGATTTATCAATGAGGACTTGCCTGCCGAGGTGGAGCATGCCCGTATTGAAATTGGCAAGGCTATCCCTGGCTCTTGGAACATCGACAACAAAATTCTCACTCTTGAAAACACCAAGATGTGGGCTTTCGGTTGCAATGGAACTATCGACCTTGTCAACGGCGTTGTTGTGTTTGAAACTTCAGAGGCTTTTCCGTCAACCGACCGCTATGTGAACATAATGCTTTGCTTCGACCCGAAATTGTTCCCTGCTCTGCAGGAGCATCAGGACCGCATGTTCTCCGACATGAAAGAGAAAGCGTTCGACGGCAGCACTTACGAAAGCGATGATGATGCCTTGTCCGTCTGGGATTATATCCTGTTTTTCGGCTCTTTCATTTTCTTCATCATCATTTTGCCTATATTGACTCTCCTCACTTACATCAATTTCTTTGCTCGGAGGCGAACCTATGGCAGGCAAAAGGTTAGCGGATATTTGCGTGAATTACCTTATAATGGCGACATGTACGCGGCGCAATTCGTGCTTTGTCAGGCCGACCATTCCCGAAAAATCAGCGGCATCATCAGCGCATTGATTCTTAAATGGATTCGCGCCCGAATCGTCAGCATTGTTCCTAATCCGAATGGAAAGAAGATTGAAATTGCTTTCGACCATCCTGAAAATGAAAAGAAATTAGAGGACAACGTTGAACGCCGTCTTTTCGAAATAATCAAACTTGCTAGCGGAACTGATTATGTGCTTCAGCCTCACGAAATGAAGCAATGGGCAAGCCTTCATACTGAAAAAATGCGCAATTGGGGCATTTTAATGGTATCGCAGGGCGCAGCATATTTTGAGAAGCGTAATATGGCGGTTCACACAACTTACGATAAGCTCCGGTGGGATTTATCAAAAGAAGGGAAGAAAGAGGCCTGCAAGGTAATGCAGTTTAAGAACTATCTGCTTGACTTCACTCTTCTCAACGAACGGGAAGCCCGTGAGGTGCAGTTATGGGACAAATACATGATGTACGCTTCCATGCTTGGTATAGCTAAGGAAGTCGCTCACCAGTTCAAGTCACTTGCACCTGATTACTTCCTGAAATCTCCTGAAGAAGGCGGTTACGGAATGGATGTGTCGGATGTGCTCTACACTACTTTTGTGTGCAGTTCATTCTCCGATGCCATGGCAAGCGCAATTACCACTCCTCCTCCTTCTGCCTCTTCTTCAAGCGGCGGCGGTGGATTCTCATCGTTCGGCGGTGGCGGCGGATTCTCTGGCGGCGGTGGCGGCGGCACTCGTTGACACTGGCTCTGAATATAGACTTTTAATCCTATAATATAAACATTTAAACTTAAAAATCATGGCTTATACAGAGACGACAAGTGAAGGTTATGGTACCAGAGTTGGCAACTCCTTCAAGGGTATTTTCACCGGTATTATCCTCTTTATCGGTGCCACAGTTCTATTGTGGTGGAATGAGGGGCGTGCGGTAAAGACCGCAAAAATGCTTGACCAAGTGCAAAAGGAAGTGGTGGAGATGCCCGATGTGGCTAAAGTTGATGCCTCCTTCGAGGGCAAACTTATCCATGCCACAGGCACTGCCGTTACCAACGACACTATTTCTGATGATATGTTCTCTTCGGCTACAGCTAATGCCACAAGCATCTCACGCTTGGTGGAATATTATCAGTATGAGGAAGAGTCGAAGACTCAGACCCACGAAAAAATAGGCGGAACCAAAGAGACAACTACCACTTACACTTATAAACGTACGTGGAGTGACAAGCCTATTGATTCTGGCTCTTTCCACGACCCGCAATATCAAAGTTCCAATTTCACTCTTGTGCAGTTGGGCGATGATTCTAAACCAGGTGATAACCCGGTTGTGAAATATGCCGATAATGTTGATTTCGGGGCTTACACGATTCCTGATTTCCTGAAATCGAGCATAGGCACAAGTGTCCCTCTCACTCTCGACTCCGCAAAAGTCGAAAACGACATGGATGAACTTTCAAAGGCTATCGACCCTGCCCGAGTAACTCAATACACTGAAACGGATTCCACAGGAAAAAGGACCACTCACAGCGGCAATATGGTAAGTTACCGCCGCAACGTGATTTATGTTGGACACTCTGCATCATCTCCGCAAATCGGCGATGTCCGCATCACTTTCACTCAAGTGCCGCCTAAGAACGACATTTCCATCATCGCAAAGGTTGCAGGCAACACTTTCCAGAAGTTCACTGCCAAGAATGGCAAGACTTTCGCCACAATCTATAAGGGCAAGGTTAGCTCTGAAGAAATGTTGACGCAGGAGAAGGAGAACAACGATATAATGACTTGGATTCTCCGCGCCGTCGGACTTCTGCTCGCTATTTTCGGCCTCAAATCCATGTTCGGATTCATTTCAATGATTCTCGTGTTCCTTCCTTTCCTGAAGGACTTGACGGGAGCTATTATCGGCTTTGCCTGCGCAATTCTCGGCTTTGTTTGGTCGTTGCTCGTGATTGCAATTGCTTGGCTCTTCTATAGGCCAGTGCTCGGCATTATCTTGATTGTTATTGCCGTTGCACTCATTATTTGGCTGAAGAAACGCGCTAAGGCCAAATCAGAAAATGGCCCTGGTGGTGGCGGCGGCAACGGAATGCCAAGTCAGACTATGGCCCAGATGAAGCAGCAGCAATTCCAGCAGCAACAGGCTCAACAGCAGCAACAGATGCCTCCACAAATGCCTCAGCAACAGCAAATGCCGCCTCAACAGCCTCAGCATCCACAAAGCCTCGGCGACCAGCTGAAGCAGGCCATTGGCGACAGTGCCAAAAACTGGCTTAACGGCCAGAACAATCAGGCACCACGACAGTAAATTACTCTTAATTGTTGCCGCCAACTTAGGTTGGTGGCAACAATCTTTCTTTATAACTCATTAAAATTTTCAAAATGGTAAAATTCAATGTCAATTATTTAAAAATCAGCCTCATCATCGCAGTTTTCACCTCAATGACTATAGCTGCACAGGCAAGTCCTATTTCCAAATGCGCACTTGCTGAAGGTCCTGAACAAGAAGTTGAAGCAAGCCAGCAAAATGACCCGCAAATCGCCAAAATGTCCAACGACATATTGAGCCTACCTATGGTAAAAGCCTTGACTGGCAAATATTTCGTGACGAACGAAGGTGTTCCTTCCGACGCGGAGAACTATTATACTTTCAAAGTCGGTTACGATGAGGGCGACCATGTCACTACTTTGTATTGGTTTCATGTTTACACGAATCCATATAAAATCATGCAGTATAATGTGGCTGAAGATGCTGAAAAAGCAGTTGACATGAGCGGCATAACTTCTTCTGGAAATAGCGGAAGCTCTGTCACTGGCAACACTGGCAACGAGCAAGTTCAGGAAAGTTCTGAAGGCAATGACGCCGCCGATAGAATCGAGGACGCTATCATCGACCATATTTCTGCTGACATTCTCAGCATTCCTGTGGTCAAAAGAACCATTCCCGATGCCCACGTTGAGTATAGTGAATACCATGCCGACAAAAGCTATTACGATTACAAAATCACTAATGGAAAGATGAAAATGCTGTTCCATGTTTATGTTGACCCGAAATATGTGATTGCCGCCTACGACCAGAAAACCGGTAAGGAAATAGTTGCCAAGAAAAGCAGCAACAAATGGGTTAAGGAAATAATCAAGTCAAATGGTACAAAATGAACAGGAATAATATTCTTCTAAAGGCTCTGCTGGTATTTGTCGCGGTCATTACTATGGCTTTGACGGCAAATGCCGAGGATGTCTCGCCATCTCTTGTCCTTGACAAGACTTGGACCGACGGCACTTGCAGCTTCAATCCGGCCATGGAAGGAAACATCATAGAATTCCATGGCGGCACTCTCCACGAAGGTGGCTACTCGTTCAGCCTCGCCTGCGCAGGCGACCACTTTGTGCTTGGAGCGGCCAAAAGCACTGGCGACAGCAGTCCACAAATCAGCATCTCAGGCAAAAAGGGCGACGTTGTGCGCTATCAGGAAATCGGTGGAATCAACTGGCTTATCGTTTACGACAAGGCTGGCAATGCCGAAACTGCCCTGCGCGTCACCGATGATTTTGAAAAGGACTGCGAAATGGGCATTGTTAACTATCTGCTTGCCGGAACCTACCGCGGAAGCGACAACAAGACCTACACTTTCTTCACTGGCATGAAGGAGGCTGAAGGCTTTGCTGCATCTAAGTATGCCATCGAGCAGATTTACGAAATGCCTGCCAACGTGATTTCATTCGGCACGACGCATTATTGGGTTGAACGCACTCAAAAAGGCATCGATCTCTATAATGCCACAGGCAGCAACAACGATATGTGGAATAAAGGACAATTAGCTTTGCATCTCACCAAAATCGCTTCAATGCAGGATGCCAACGGCAAACGTGTGCCCGGCCTGTATCCTTTCACTTCCACTGAAATTCTTAATGGTTTTGCCTTCAATCAGTTCACTTCAAAGGAACTGCGCTTGGCACGCAATGAGGTGTTCGCACGTCACGGCCTGATTTTCTCATCAAGTGAATTGAAGTCTTATTTCTCGGCACAACCTTGGTATAATCCTACCACAAGCAACATCGCCGCAGTCACTGCCAAACTCTCTCAAATTGAGAAACTGAACACGCAGATGATGAAGGCTGCCGAAATGAAGATGGCTAAATTGGAGGCATCTGTAGCTAGAACAAACGCCCCTACGCCTTCAGCCACTCTTGCCGAAGGCCCTGAAGCCGAAGAGGAAGCGGTGGCACCATCTGCTGTAACCAACGGCAACTACTGCTGGAAAGGCAATATAGCCCAAAAAACGGCAAAAATTTCACTTACTGCCAAGGATGGCATCGTCAAGGGCGAATTGATAAAAGGCAAAGTCACTTCCCGCATTGTCGGTGCTGTAAAAGATGGCGGAATGATTCTATGTTACCTTTTTGGTCCTACCGGGAAAATCTCTGAATTTTTCAATGGCAGCATCAAAAAAGGCAAATTTGAAGGCTACGACCATGTCGGGGCAAAGGAACTCAATTTCACGCTCAACCCAGTTGCAGCCACAAAAACGTATGCTTTAGCTCCAAAAGCAGGTAAAAGTGTAACAGGTACTTATAAATATGATTACCCAGGCGATGAAGGTTCTGGCACTGTCAAAATCACAAAAGGCAGCAAGCCATCCACTATATCGTTCAGTGCAAGTTGTGTCGGCCATAGTCCTTCTTACAACATGGCTGACGCTGCAGGCTATGGCAAATTGGAAGGCAACGCCATGACCTATCGTCTCAAGGACACCGACTGCGAATGTGACTGCAATTTAAAATTCACATTCTGCGACGGCTTTCTTGCAATCAAGACCGTCAGTGGCAGTCCGGGCAGCTATTTTGGAGCTAACATGAACATCGACGGCATTTATTACAAGACAAAATAGATTTATTCTATCCACGCTATTTTTCCAACCAAATAAAATCTTTCAGTTATGCCTAATGAAAAAACCAAGAATAAACCGATATTGACTTTAAAGCAAGTGGACCAGATTATTGATAATAGGCTTAGTCAGCTTGAGGAGGGAGAATCAAATCCCTCCTCCATCGACTGCACGAAAAAGCCTAAGGCAGTCCAGCATCAAAATTTCACTGAATGGATTGCAGGACTTTTCCACAGTGGCGAAAGAGCCAAAGCCTAATCCTCCTATTATTTGTAAGCTGGCAAGACAAAGTCGCAATAACCTATTAATTATTAATATTTTTGCTCTTTATTATTTCAAAATAAAAAAATCATTATCCGCTGAGCACCCTAAAAGTAATGCGGGTGCTACCAGCGGACAATGATATCATTCATTAAACTGTCTGCTTTCAGAAAAGAGGTAAAGTGGAAGTGGAATTCACATATTTCTGCTCGAATTTTTCTTCAGTCATGGTAAACATCATGATGGCCTGAATGAGGCTGATGATGCTTGTAATAATTCCACATGAAACAATCGTAATTAAAATAAAAATAATTCCAGCTTTGGCTTTACCAAGATAAAAATACTGAATGCCCAAAGTGCCAATAAAGAAGGCAAGCAGAGCAGCCACACCACGGCTTTTGCCGGAAGGACCTGCCTCAAAAGGACCATGCTGAGAAGCAGCTACTGGTTGAAGAGGTGCACCACAAAATGGGCATTTAGCCACATTGTCAGGAACTTGTTGTCCACATTTAGGACAAATAATTTGTGCCATAATTAATTTAAGATTAAATTTGTAAATAAATTGTTTGACTAAGTTATACTAACTATATTCGTTTCAAAATTGGATTAGCTGATAGCTTCATCCATAGGTTTCTACAGCGTTTATAATCACTTCACTTTTCTTCACCAAAATGATTCTATTGTGAATAATAACATAAACATTGCAAAAATAAATATTATTTTCCTTTTTGCAAATAAATCTTTAACTTTTTTCTTATAGTTTTTACCGCAAATCCGTAACAAAATATTTTATGCACAGTATATTTCAAATTCTTACAAATAATGCGTAAGTTTGCCGAAAATAACTCTGATTTAGAATCGACATGGTTTACAAATACGATTATCTGATTATCGGTTCCGGCATAGCTGGAATGAGTTTTGCATTAAAGGTAGCTGGCACTGGCCGAGTAGCCCTGATCTGCAAAACTGGACTTGAAGAGGCCAACACTTTTCTTGCACAAGGCGGAGTAGCATCCGTTACCAACACGCTCGTTGACGATTTCGACAAACATATCCACGACACCATGGTTGCGGGCGATTGGCTCAGCGACCCTGAAGCCGTGAACAAAGTAGTACGCGAAGCTCCGTCGCAAATCAAGCAACTGATTTCGTGGGGCGTGGATTTCGACAAGAACGAGAAAGGGGATTTCGATCTTCACCGTGAAGGAGGACATTCCGAATTCAGAATTCTGCACCATAAGGACAACACCGGCGCTGAAATTCAGGACAGCCTTATCGATGCCGTAAAAAAGCACAACAATATAGATGTGTTCGAGCACCATTTTGCAGTGGAAATATGCACACAGCACCACCTCGGAAAGAGAGTTACCCGGCAAACACCTGATATAGCCTGTTACGGAGCATACATTCTTAACGAGGACAACGGCTCGGTTGACACTTTCCTTTCAAAAGTCACATTAATCGCCACTGGCGGTGTAGGGGCAGTTTACAGTACAACGACAAACCCATTGGTGGCTACTGGCGATGGCATAGCAATGGTATATCGCGCCAAAGGTACTGTAAAGGACATGGAATTTGTGCAGTTCCACCCTACCGCACTCTATCACCCCGGCGACCGTCCATCGTTTCTAATCACCGAGGCCATGCGCGGGTATGGCGCAGTGCTTCGTTCACTCGATGGCAAAGAATTCATGCAGAAATACGACCCCCGTCTGTCACTTGCTCCACGCGACATTGTGGCACGTGCAATCGACAATGAGATGAAACTTCGCGGCGACGATCATGTGTTCCTTGATGTCACCCACAAGGATGCGGAAGAAACCAAAAAGCATTTTCCAAATATCTATAAAAAATGCCTCAGCCTCGGAATCGACATCACAAAGGATTATATTCCAGTGGTTCCGGCTGCACACTATCTTTGCGGCGGCATAAAAGTTGACCTCAATGCCTGCTCATCCATCCAGCGGCTTTATGCAGTGGGCGAATGTTCATGCACTGGACTTCACGGCGGCAACCGCCTTGCCTCCAATTCACTCATCGAAGCCGTGGTTTACGCTGATGCTGCAGCCCGCCACGCTATGGAGCATAAGGATGAATTCACATATCGTGAGGACGTTCCCGAATGGGACGACAAAGGCACTCAGCACCCCGAGGAAATGGTGCTTATCACCCAAAGCGAAAAGGAAGTCGGACAAATCATGTCAACTTACGTGGGCATTGTCCGAAGCAATATCCGTCTCAACAGGGCATGGAACCGCCTTGACATCTTATATGAGGAGACTGAAAAGTTGTTCAAGACCAGCAAAGTGAGCCGCAAAATCTGCGAACTTCGCAACATAATCAATGTAGGTTACCTCATAATGCGTCAGGCAATGGAGCGCAAGGAATCACGTGGCCTTCACTATTCCCTCGACTATCCACCAGCTCCGCGCAAAGATATTAAGTAAATTATTACACACAAATATATGAATGAGACAGGAGCTGTATTTCCTGCCTCATTCATTATAAACTTCTTTACTTTATTCAATCTTTGGCATGTAATTTGATTATATCGTACATTTTTACTTAATTTGCCAATTGAATCTTATTGTCACAAAAAGAATATTGTACTAACCCGTAATTTAATAATTATGAAATATCTCATTGTTGGAGGCGTTGCCGGTGGTGCTACCACGGCTGCCCGGCTCAGGCGACTCGATGAACACGCTGAAATAATATTGTTTGAAAAAGGCAATTACGTTTCATATGCCAATTGTGGGCTTCCCTATTACATTGGCGGTACTATCAGCGACCGTAACAAGTTGTTTGTCCAGACGGCCAAAGGCTTTACCGGCCAGTTCAACATCGACATCCGCACCCAAAATGAAGTCACGGCTATCCATCCCGCTGAAAAATTGGTTGATGTGAAAGACCTTGCTTCGGGACGCACATACACGGAAACTTATGACAAATTAGTGCTTTCACCTGGCGCAGACCCTGTACGTCCGCCCATTCCAGGCATCGACGACAGTCGCATCTTCACTCTGCGAAATGTTGACGACACCGACATCATCAAGAAGTTCATAACCGATAATCATCCGCACAAAGCTGCCGTCATCGGCGGTGGGTTTATCGGGCTGGAAATGGCCGAAAACCTTAAACAAGCTGGCATTGAGGTTTGCGTTGTGGAAATGAGCGACCAAGTTATGGCTCCGCTTGATTTTTCAATGGCTTCTATAGTGCATCACCATCTCGCAGATAAAGGAATTGACCTGATTCTTGGCGACGGTGTGGCAAAATTCAACTCTGAGGGCACTGCTCTGTCGGTAACTTTGCAATCGGGAAAGACTGTCGCTGCCGATTTCGTAATTCTTTCCATCGGTGTTCGTCCCGACACTGCCTTGGCTCGGCAGGCGGACTTGACGATTGGCTCTCTTGGTGCTATCGAGGTTAACGACTTTATGCAGACTTCCGATGAAAACATTTATGCACTCGGTGATGCTGTACAAATCAACAATATCGTCACTGGCCAACCTGCCAAAATTGCATTGGCAGGCCCGGCAAACAAGCAGGGACGTATTGTCGCCGACAATATGGTGCTTGGCAATCATGAAAAATATGCCGGAAGTATCGCTACTGCAATCGCTAAAGTTTTTGATTTATCAGTGGCCTCTACAGGAGCCAACGCCAAATCGCTTAAAAAGGTTGGTATCCCCTATCTTGCATCGTGGACTCATTCCACTTCCCATGCGGGATATTATCCTCATGCACTCAACATGACCGTGAAAATCATCTTTTCGCCATCCGATGGTAAATTGCTTGGCGCACAGATTGTAGGTTACGACGGTGTGGACAAGCGCATCGAGATGTGTGCCCAGACTATTCAGCGTGGTGGCACAGTTTATGACCTCGCCACTCTCGACAATGCTTATGCACCTCCTTATTCTTCCGCTAAGGACCCAGTCAACATGGCTGGCTTTGTTGCCGACAACATACTCTCGGGCAAACTCAAAAATATCACTTGGCGCGATGTTGCGGCAATTCCTGATGATGCCGTGTGCATTGATGTGCGCAGTGAAATCGAATTCAGCCTTGGTTCTATACCTCGTTTCGTCAATATTCCCCTCGACATGTTGCGTGGCCGCTTGATTGAATTGCCTAAGGACAAACCAATCATCGTGAATTGCGCTGTGGGTCTGCGCGGCTATCTCGCCTATCGCATCCTCACTCAAAATGGATTCAGCAATGTCCGCAATCTTTCGGGTGGTTACCGCACATGGTTCGCGGCCACTTCTCCAGTAACTGTTAGCCACAACGACAAACAGGCGTCTACCTCTGCTCCTCAGACATCACTCTCTGCATCGGTCGTCACTCTCGACGCATGCGGACTGATGTGCCCTGGCCCGATAATGCAGCTTAAAAACGCTTATGCCAAACTCCACGATGGCGAAACGCTTCAAGTGAAAGCCACCGACCCAGCTTTTCAGCGTGATGTCCAGTCATGGTGCAGGACTGTAGGTGCCGAACTAAATTCAGTTGACAACCTTTCGGGCACAATTGTGGCTGAAATCACCAAGCGCGAGGCCAAGCCGCAGAATGCATCGGCATGTTGCCCTTCCGAATCCGGCAACAAGACCATCATCGTGTTCAGCGATGACCTCGACAAGGCTTTGGCATCATTCGTGCTTGCCAACGGTGCTGCTGCCACAGGACGCAAAGTGACCATGTTCTTTACTTTCTGGGGGCTTAACGTAATCAAGAAAAAGGAAAAACCTCATGTGGTCAAGGATTTCTTTGGCAAAATGTTCAGTTTCATGCTCCCTGCCCACAGCAAGAAACTTGGTCTGTCGAAAATGAATATGTTTGGACTTGGCAGCATTATGATGCGGTTCATTATGAAGCGCAGGGGCATCGAATCACTTGAAAGTCTGCGTCAGCAGGCCATCGACAGCGGTGTGGAAATGATTGCCTGCACCATGAGCATGGACGTGATGGGCGTAGCCAAAGAAGAACTGCTCGACAATGTTTCTCTTGGTGGTGTAGCCACCTACATGGAACGTGCCGACCATGCCAACATGAATTTGTTTATCTGACCGCAATTTTCAGATTTTCAATAAAGGTGCAACATCCGAGTTCATCAGCGGTAGTGAAAATTCATTGGAACACTTACCCCTGTTGCTTTTTTACTCTATCCAATCGGTAGTTTTAAGAGCTATATTCAATTTTTAAGTTGAAATAATTGATTATTAATAGGAAAGTTTGTACCTTTGCGGCTGATTTAACTGAAAATATTTTGGGAAAGTTTGCAGCATTTAAGTTGCCTCTCAAGGGAATGCCCGTTGGTGTTCAAACATTTGAGTACCATTTGGGTGGTGACTTTTTCCGCGATATGGAGAGTGCAGATGTGCTTCACGGCGATGTGGACGTAAATCTCAGCGTGAAGTGCACGGGTGATGCGTATGAACTTAATTTCAAGCTCACAGGCAGCATCTACGTCGCTTGCGACCGCTGCCTTGATGAAATGGAACTTCCCGTCGATACTACTTATCACCTTACGGTGAAATATGGTGACGAATACAACGACGAAAGTGATGATGTTCTGGTAATTCCTGAAAGTGACAGTTATCTCAACGTTGCGTATATGCTTTACGACACAGTGGCGCTGACAATTCCGCTAAAGCACGTTCATCCGGTAGGCAAGTGCAATAAAAAGATGAGTTCAGTGCTGAAAAAGCACGCTGTGGACGATGAAGAAGGTGGTGAAGCCACTTATGGTGAATACGGCGACGATGAGAACGAAAATGAGAACAATAATAACGACGACGACAGTACTGACCCACGTTGGGACGCACTGAAGCAGTTAAATGATAACAATTAAAAATTAATAACAATATGGCACATCCTAAACGAAAACAGTCAAAGACAAGAACAGCAAAAAGAAGAACCCACGATAAGGCATTAGAGCCTACATTGGCATTATGCCCAAATTGTGGCGCATGGCACGTGTATCATTCAGTTTGCCCTGAGTGTGGTTATTATCGCGGAAAAGTAGCAATTGAAATGAGCACTGCAGCAGCTGAATAACGGCTTGCAGATAATTTTTTCAATTCAGCATAACTGAGATATCCTAAATAATATGCCCGACAGGGCTTATTTAGGATATACTTTTCTAAAATAATTATTATAACTCATGCCAAACGCAAAAATCAGTGGAATAGCTTCGTACGTTCCCGATTATGTGCTTACCAACGAGGAATTATCACATATCGTTGACACCAACGATGAATGGATAACTACCCGTGTGGGCATTAAAGAGCGCCGTATCCTTAAAGTTGAGGGTGCGGGTTCATCCTATATGGGCGTTAAAGCTGTCACCAAACTTCTGAAAGAGACAAACACAAACCCGGAAGACGTGGAATTGACAATTTGCGCCACTTCCAATCCTGATTACCGATTCCCATCAACAGCATCGGTAATAGCACACAAATGCGGATGCGAAAAGGGCTATGCCTACGACATTCAGGCTGCATGTGCTGGATTCATTGTAGCAATGCAGGCCGCCAACGCCTACATCCGTGCCGGTTTGTATAAAAAAATTGTAGTTGTGTGCGCAGAAAAAATGTCGAGCATGACCAACTACGAGGACAGGTCAACATGCCCACTTTTCGGCGATGCAGCCGGAGCAGTGCTTGTGGAGCCTACCGACGAGAATGTTGGAGTGATTGATGCAGTAGCACATGTGAACGGTGAAGGTCTTGAGCACCTCGTCTATAAGGCAGGCGGTTCAGTAAAGCCGGCATCACATGCCACTGTCGACGCACGTGAACACTTCGTGTACCAAGAAGGCCGCGCGGTGTACAAGCACGCAGTAATCGACATGCTTACCTCATCACAGGAAATAATGAAACGCAATGGTCTCACAGCCGACAATATTGATTGGTTTGTGGCTCATCAGGCTAACCTCCGCATCATTGAAGCTGTAGGCGACCGCTTGAAAGTACCGGCTGAAAAGACTCTTGTCAACATACAACATTATGGCAACACCAGTGCCGCCTCCATTCCACTTTGCCTTGACGAATACAAAGGTAAATTGAAGAAAGGCGACAAGATAGTTCTCACCGCATTCGGCGCAGGATTCACATGGGGTGCCATGTATCTTGTCTGGGGTTTTTAATCTCTAATCGGGAGCAATGGCCATAACTGGCTATTGTAACCAGAAAAAAATGCATCCTAACCGATGCTTTTTTTGTCGATAAGCAGTTTCAATAACAATAATACATCGATAATGCACAAATCAGGTTTCGTTAACATCGTTGGAAATCCTAATGTGGGAAAATCAACGCTCATGAATGAGCTTGTGGGCGAACGCATTTCAATAATCACATCGAAGGCACAAACCACACGTCACCGCATACACGGGATTGTCAACACAGAGGATTATCAGATAGTTTTTTCTGACACTCCCGGAGTGCTGAAGCCGAAATACAAGTTGCAGGAAAGCATGCTTGACTTTTCGGAAGAGGCTCTGACCGATGCCGACATCCTGCTATATGTGACCGATGTGGTGGAAACGCCGACAAAAAACAAAGAATATCTGCTGAAAGTGCAGAAAGAGAAAGTTCCAATTTTGCTTGTAATCAACAAGATTGACCTGCTCACAGGCAATGCCGACCTTGTAAAGATAATGGACAGCTGGAAAGCCATTCTGCCTACCGCAGAAATCTTTCCGACTTCAGCAAAGGAGAAATTCAATGTTGAGAACCTGATGAAACGCATTGTGGAACTGCTGCCCGATTCACCGCCATATTTCGGCAAAGACGCGCTGACCGACAAGCCAGCTCGATTCTTTGTGACTGAAATAATACGCGAGAAAATCCTTTTGGATTACGATAAGGAAGTTCCCTATTCCGTAGAGGTAATAGTGGAGAAATTTGAGGAGCGCGACAAGGTAATACACATCATGTCAACCATCTATGTAGAGCGCGACAGCCAAAAGGCAATTATGATAGGTAAGGGCGGAAACATGCTGAAACGTGTGGGCACTGAAGCCCGCAAGGATATAGAGCATTTCTTCGGAAAACGTGTGTTCCTCGAACTGTTTGTGAAAGTCGAAAAGGACTGGCGCAACCGCGAGAACAAGCTGCGTGAATTCGGCTATATGGAATAGCCTTTGGCAACATTATCAAGAACAAACAAAACAAAGAAACAACAAAATTATGGGTAATTTAATAGCGATTGTAGGTCGCCCCAATGTAGGGAAATCCACTCTGTTCAACCGTCTCACCCAAACCCGCGCTGCTATCGTGATGGATACGTCAGGCACTACGCGCGACCGCCAGTATGGCAAAATGGAATGGAACGGAAGGGAAATTTCCGTAGTTGACACCGGCGGCTGGGTTGCCGGAAGCGATGACATTTTCGAGAATGAAATCAATAAACAGGTAAAAATCGCAATAGAGGAAGCCGACCTGATTCTTTTCATGGTTGACATCAAGAATGGTGTGACCGACCTTGACGACCGTGTGGCCGATATTCTCCGCCGCACAAGCAAACCCGTAATTCTCGTTACAAACAAGGACGACAACAATGAAAGCCTTTACGACGAAGCTGAATTCTATTCACTTGGTCTTGGACAGCCGTTCTCCATCTCTGCCATCACAGGCAGCGGCACAGGCGACCTTCTTGATGAAGTGGTTAAACGCCTACCGGAAGAACGAGCTGAAGAGCAGCTTGAAGAACTGCCCCGCTTTGCTATTGTGGGCCGTCCAAACTCAGGGAAATCCTCAATTGTGAACGCCTTTATCGGTGAGGACCGCAATATTGTAACCAACATTGCAGGAACAACCCGCGACAGCGTATATTCACGCTACAATAAATTCGGATTCGACTTCTACCTTGTTGACACAGCCGGCATACGCAAAAAGGCCAAAGTAAACGAGGACATTGAATATTACTCCATCATACGCTCAATACGCTCAATCGAGAATTCCGATGTGTGCATCCTTATGATTGACGCCACTCGCGGAATAGAGGCACAGGACGCAAACATATTCTCAATAATCCAGAAAAACAAGAAAGGTCTGGTGGTTTGCGTGAACAAGTGGGATATAGCCGAACACAAGAGCCAGGAAGCCATGATGGTGATGGAAGATGCAATCCGCAATCGCTTTGCGCCATTCACTGATTTCCCCATTATTTTCGGGTCAGCACTCACAAAGCAGAGGATTCTTAAAGTGCTGGAGCAGGCAGTAAACGTTTACAACAACCGCAAACGCATGGTGCCTACCTCAAAGCTCAACACGGTTATGCATGATATAATTGCCGCCACCCCACCGCCAATGTGGAAGGGCAAGCTGATAAAAATCAAATATATCACAATGCTGAAGAATGCGCGAATCCCGTCATTCGTCTTTTTCTGCAATCTGCCTCAGTGGGTGAAAGAGCCTTACAAACGCTTTTTGGAAAACAAACTCCGCGAAAATTGGGATTTTAAAGGCACACCAATCAACGTGTTCATGCGCGAAAAATAACGCATCAAAAGTTGCTGAACCGACAATTCAACGGCTTTTGACGTATTGTGTTATTTTATCACTAAACATATTTTAAGTTTTATTCAGAAGTTTTCATTTTGTTGTTCCGATTATTGTTTTTACCTTTGTAGCGCTAAGATAAGCATTATCAAGTTTTCCCATCGGAAACTTATGCGAAAAACTTGGCTAAAAATTTGTTACAAAACATAAACGACAAACGTACTAACAAGGAACAACAAACAACAAAAAATATATACTTGAATTTTGGTTATGAGGGAGGTGTGCTTTTGTGAAAAAGTGCACTTTCGCTTTTATATAGGGCCATCCATGGCAATATTGCTGAAAGTTCTTGCTGAGACAGAAACCAAGAATCCAACTCCAGACATGGACACTTGCAATAATTTATCAGAATAAGTTTGTAAATGAATAATGAATACTCTATCTTTACATTATTATTCAAATATTATGGTAAGACAAAGGATAAGACGCCCTCCTGCATGGTTCATAGTTGTGATTGTGATTTCATTGCTTCCAACTTTGCTATGGCCATATTTGTTGACTAACGCCAAGAGCGCAGCGAATGAGAACGTGACTTTGCTGATGTTATTTCCTATCTATGACCTGCTCTCAGCATTCCTTGCATACAGATGCTTTTTCGACAGGAACTTCCTTTCATGGATTCTGATAGGACTGATGTGGCTCTCATTTGGCGCAGTCGTATTGCTGTAGGGAAAAGTGGAACAGTAGTTGGGTGAAATTTTAGCTGTTTGCATAAAAAAAGAGGATTAACCGCTGCCGGCAATCCCCTCATTATCATTTCGGATTATTATCAACCTCCTATTTCAGGAACTTCAAACTTGCGCCTTTTTCAGTAACCTTGAAATCGACGAGAGCGCCCTCTATTATAGGTATGTTTTCATCAACGTGCCCAATTGGAAACCCAAAAGCCACCGGGAACTGATATGGCTGCACCATGCGGTGAATCATATCGTACATTGTGTCACCATTTCCGTCAGGCTCTTTCAATTCAGTGAACTGACCGACAATAAGGCCATAAAGTTTTGGCAGCACCCCCTCAAGACGAAGATTATAAAGCATACGTTCTATTTTGTAAATAGGCTCGCCAACGTCCTCTATAAACAGCACTTTTGCCGCTGTCATCATGTCGAATGGAGTAGCCAGAAGTCCACAGCTCACCGCCATGTTTCCGCCATTGATTTTAGCGCGGGCAGAGCCAATGCGGTTGAATGGATGGGGAGCAATTTCATATTCAGGCATTGAGCCGGTAAGAACACGCAGCAGCACCTCATTCTGAGGATTGTCGGCAGGAAAAAGAGTTAACTGCTTGGCCATTGAAGCATGAATACTGCAAATTCCGTTGGCACTCATCATGGCATGCAATGCTGAAATATCGCTGAAGCCGATAACCCATTTAGGATTACTCTGTATCAGTTCCGAAGGCAAATATTCAAGCAGATGCGCTGTGCCGTAACCTCCACGGCTGCACAAAATGGCTTTAACGTCCTTATCGGCAAAAGCCTGCTTCAAGTCAGCCACACGTTCTTCCACAGAACCGCTATAAGTGCCTTTTTCACCTTTGCAATGCTCACTCACTACAGGAACGAAACCCCATTGCCGAAACATTTTGCAGGCCCCGTCAACATAGTCGGGATTTATTGGGCTTGCAGGAGAAACAATTGCAATCTTGTCACCTTTTTTTAGGGAAGGAGGTAGAATCATAATAAATCAATTTAAGCGTTAACCTGAACCTTTATTCCGGCATCCGATATCCGTTTGCCGATTTTTTCAAGTTCTTCTTTTGTTATCTTCTCAATGTTCTTTTCAGGAGTAGGCCTGTCGATGGAATAAATCATCACTTCCTGCGGGTTTACCTCCTTATAGGCAGCAATCAGCGCATCAACCTCCTCATCGGTAGTGTTGTCGAAGTGCTGACCATCATGGTCACCACGAAGCATCATGGTCTGAATAATCAGCTTGCCTTCGAACTGTTTCATCCTGTCAACGACGCCCTCCGGCTGATAACTTTCATTTACTGGCTGGTTGATAAGGCGGAAAGTTGAAGGAATGGCTGAATCAAGCTTAAGAATGTTCAAATCCACATCCTTCAACGCATCAACAACAGTTGACTTTCCAAGCATTGATGAATTGCTGAGTACCGTCACTTTCACTTCAGGAAAATATTTGTTGCGCAGATGCAGCACATCATGCACAATTTCGCGGAATTGAGGATGCAGAGTAGGCTCTCCGTTGCCAGAGAACGTTATCACGTCGAGATGCTCATCAGCCGACTTCATAGTCCTAAGTTTATGCTCAAGAAGCTGCTTCACCTCCTCTTTAGTGGAAACGCCTGCTGTACCCTGACCTTGTGAATCGTAACCTGCTTCGCAGTACACACAGTCGAATGAACAAATCTTGCCGTCGTCGGGCATAAGATTTATGCCGAGCGACACCCCCAGCCTACGGCTGTGGATGGGACCGAACACTGTGGAATGAAATAAAACTGTTTGCATGATTATATATGTTTTAGAATTTGCAATTAAATTAATTTTCTGAATAATTCCAGATATTTCTCGGCTATGGTTTGAGCCGAGAATTTTCGCCTCACCTCTTCATGAAGCATTTCGCGTGAAAGGTGCTGACTGGCAGCCCACGCAATGCCGTCGGCAAGGCTTTCGGCATTTTTGTAGTCAGCAATAAAGCCCGTTTGCAGATGGTCAACGATGTCAGCCTGTCCGCCGTTGCCGAAAGTAACAGGCGTACAGCCGCAAGCCATTCCCTCAATCAAGGTGCCGGGCAAAGTCTCGTAAAGCGAAGTGGAAAGTACAATATCGGCATGGCGATACACATTGGCTACCGCATCCGCACCACTGACATGGCCAAGGAATGTGTGGCCGATGGCTATTTCATCAAGCAATTGCTGATTTCTGATGTTACCAAACAGCACAATATGCAATTTGTCGGCAAGCTCAGGATGGTTAGCGACAATTTTCCTCGACATTTCAATAACAAAATTAAATCCCTTCACATCATCGTCGAGACGTGCAGCCCCCATCACAATAACGATTTTATCCTTCGGAACGCCAATGGAATCATCGTCGGAACGTTCGCAGCTGAATTGTTCAATCGGAAAAGCATTGTGAATGACGCTGACGTCCTGATTCTGCATCAGGCTGCTGTCGCTGCACCGCTTCGCCAGCCAATTGCTGACAGCTACAAAATGAATTTTATTGTTGAGGTAAATATCCTTTTTAAGCGATTGCACCTTTGTGGAAAGGTCATAAGACCTATTCGACTGCAAAAATTGGCAGCAACCGCAACCGGTGCTATAACTGTCGCACTCATACGCATGATGGCAAATTCCAGTGCAGCACCACATGTCGTGCATGGTCCAAATCACTGGTTTCCCCAATGCGCACAAATGTTCAATACCCTTAAGCGACAGTGCTCCCTGGTTAATCCAATTGAGTGCTATCACGTCGGCATCCTTTATCCAAGGGTGCTCTGCAATGTCGCGTCCCCAAAGTGCCGTTGAAACCTTGAACAGATTTTTTCGTGAATAATGGTTGTGAAAGAAGATGTTGAGCCGTTCAGCAAGAAAATTGAACTTATCGATCCACTTACTGCCGTAAAATCCAACAGACTTATCGTCAACAGAGCCACTCAAAGCCAACAGACGCGCATCCACTCCAGCATCACGCAAGGCATGCATCAATCTTAGTGAAACCACCGCAGCTCCACCCACCTGGTCGCTTTTGTTGACTATAGTTACTTTCATCTGCAAGGTTTAATGTCAATAAAAATAATTTTATCGCAATTGATGGAGCATTTCAGCAACTTCCTGGCGAGTAAATGAGCGTTTCGCCTTCAAATTTCCGGCAAAATCACGAATCAGCTCACGCATTCCGTTTGCTGAGAACACCCTCACCAGATAATTGAAGGATTTATTGAAAATCCGTTCCGCCTCATCCTCCTCAAGCTGACAACTTTCCTTACCCTCTTCAAGACAAATATCAAGAAGCTGACGGCGAAGTTTCTTGTCTACCACTCCATGGTCATGCATCATTTTGCGGCAAAGCGCATCGGCTATGACTAGGCCAAGCGTCACTTGAAATCTTTCCAAGGTATGCTGCCATGAAGCCTTTGCCGAAATCGCCGGATTACCCTTAAAGAAGTAGTTCGAGCTGAATTCTATACAATCCATCCCGTCACCATCAATATCAATGCCATCGAAATATTCATCGGCATTATAGATTGTCAAACCTATAGCCATGCCTGTTACTCCGTAGCATTTATCGTCTTCGTCACGATATTTCATATAAGCTTTTCTTTTTTGTTATTATTGCGTGGAGAGAAAAGCTCGACTGCACACAATTCAACAAAGCAAAATGCGTGCCCGAAAAATCGAAACGTATTTTCCACGAGCGTTAATATTCAGTTTTATGCGATTTACCGCCGAACACGCTGCCAATCACAATCAGCACGGTGATAGCTGCTACTATCCAGTATAGCACCGTATAGACTGTGGTAGTGACACTTGCAATAAATGCCACATCTGTCCAAATGAGATGACGCACAAAATTGGGTATAAAGAAAAGTCCGTGCCA
The DNA here is from genome assembly GCA_022484565.1 of Muribaculaceae bacterium. GTDB lineage: Bacteria > Bacteroidota > Bacteroidia > Bacteroidales > Muribaculaceae > JAKVKZ01. Next base: position 31,266 of record JAKVKZ010000010.1, on the reverse strand, counting down.
TATTGCCATGTACCACGGATAAGGTCCAGTGCCAACCTTACATAGAATTCCGGCAAGAATTCCGCCTACAACAGCAAAAATCAACAGGATAACTATTACCCAAACAATGGCCATCAAAAACTTTCCGAATGATTTCATAATGTTTGATGTTTTTATGATACTGCAATATTACAAAATTATTTCTATTTTTTCAACTTTTCACAGTTTATCCACTACTTTTTATCAGTTTCATGAATTTTGAGTGCCTATTTGCAATTCTTGAATTTGTTACTTCTCATTCCAATGCTGGCAGATAATATCGGAAATTTCGCTTTCAAGAAGCGACCTATGCTTGTCCTTGGGGCGAATAATGCAGCCACACAAGTTCTGGGCAGCTTCGGCAATAGGTATGGCTTTGAGGTTTGGCCAGTTGTTCACAATGCCTTCCGAAAGAATTGTCAGCCATTTTCCCGTCTCTACCATTTTCAGTATCAGGCTGGCATCGTTCACCTCGACGTGCGGCGACAACATGGGAAGCCTGTTTTCAGCAAACATCTGTTCAATAAGCATCCGTGTATGTATGCCATAAGGAAAAAATATGAACGGATATTTGCATAGTTCCCTAAGGTGCAATCTATTATGTGAAACCACTGGATGGTTCTTATTGGCTATTACTGATAGAGGCTTCTCAAAAAGCGGATGACATTCAAGGAGATGCGACATTGTTTTTTGCCTATAGGTCAAGGCTAAATCTATGTCACCATTTATGACAGAATCAGCCAAATCCCTGACAGAATTTGATTCGACAATTGACAGATATGCTTCAGGATAACGTTCTGTGAACGGAATGATGCAGTTGTTGATTATGTCATGAAGGCTATATACAACTCCTATTCGCAACTTTCCCGTGTAGATGCCTTTCATTTCCTTTATCTGGGTAATGCCTGTTTCTGCCTCTTTTATGGCTCTTTTGGCAAACTCAACAAATATTTTCCCCGCATCGGTGAGATAATTGCACTTCCCTATCCTGTCGAAAAATGGAGTGCCGCATTCTTCTTCCAACTTCTTGATACTCAGTGAAAGTGTGCTTTGGGTGATAAAAAGTTTGCGGGCTGCTTCGGTGAAGTTCAACTCTTCAGCCAACTTCACAAAATATTTTAATTGGGTAAGTTCCATTAAAAAAATCAATTATTATCATTAAAACTATTTATATTGCAAATGTAATAAAAAAGAATTAATGTTGGTACTTTTGCAGCCTAACGACATAGGAGATTTCCTGTTTTTATAATGGTATTAATCTGAAATGGTACAAAAAAGGTCATTCACAGAATTGCTTAAGAGGTACATTTTCTTTCTTATAGCTCTCTTTTTCATTGCTTTCGGTACTTCTCTTTCAATCAGGGCCAATCTTGGTTCCTCACCTATTTCCTGCCCACCTTATGTGCTGAGTGTAATGCCTGGGTCACCGCTTACAATGGGCGGCTACACCATCTGCCTGCACACATTGCTGATTTTATTCCAGATTCTGCTTCTGAGGAAAAACTTCAAGCCTTTGCAGTTTTTCCAAATAGCAATAACGCTGTTTTTCGGATTTTACACTGACTTGACGATGTGGATGACTATACCGTTCCAGTTCGACAGCACACTGCTGGGCTACACGCTTCGGTTCGTGCAGCTTTGCATTGGCGGAGCTATAATGGCATTCGGAATAGCATTGGAAGTGCGTTGCGACGTGCTGCTGATGGCATGTGAAGGCTTTTTCCTCGCTGTATCAAAGACATTCAACGCCGAATTCGGCAAAGTTAAGATTTGCACCGACACCACTTCCGTAATAATCGGTATAATATTATGCTTCATCCTCTTCGGTCATTGGGACTGGGAAATGATCGGCGGAGGCACTTTGTTCGCCATGTTCTATGTCGGATTCATGGTGAGGGTGCTAAGTCCGCATTTCGGTTGGACGGAACGGCTGTTTACAGGCGTTGCCAGCAATGCTGAAGTCGTGGAGCCGCAAAGTCAGTCGTCTAACTTAGTCGTTACAATTTCCCGCGAATACGGCAGCGGAGGCCACGAAATCGGTGAAAAACTTGCAAAAAAATTGGGTGTTAAGCTCTACGACAAATACCTTATCGATGAAGCTGCAAACGAGCTTGGGATGTCGGCTGAATTTGTTCGCGAAAATGAGCAGAACATTTCAAACGGAAAACTTTGGGAGCTGATTTTCACCGACAGCGCCATCCCTATCACTATGAATCCGTCGAAGGACGATGCGATATTTGTGGCACAGAGCCGAACGATAAAAAGGCTTGCCATGAATGAACCGTGCGTGATTATCGGGCGTTGCGCCAACTGGATTTTGCGCGATGTCAAGTCGAGTTTCCACGTGTTTGTTTATTCCGATGTTGACTTCGCAGTAAAGCGCGTGTGTAAATATCTTGATGTCGCTCCCGATAAGGCAAAAGAGCAAATCATCAGGATAAACAAAGCACGTTCAAATCATTATTGGACCTACACCGACGGCACATGGACTGATGCCCGAAACTATGATTTAGTTGTGAATTCATCTAAAATCAGCATTGATGAGATAGTTGACCTGATTTATGCCACAGTTATGGCCAAAGCCAAAAAGTGAAAAGATTCTGCGCGATTAAACCTTTTACGGCTATTTCAGTCAACATTGCGTAATAGAAAAGTATTATTTAATCACTTAATTTAAACGAGTAATGAAAAAATTTGTATTTACCCTTATGGCAGTTTGCGCTGCCTTGACTATTAGTGCCCAATCAGGTTGGTGGGCAGGTGGAAGTGTTGGATATTGGCACGACAAAAGCGATGCCGATGTAAAAACCGACCAATTCGTTTTCTCTCCTGAAGTAGGCTACGACATCAATTCAAATTGGTCATTGGCCATGGGAGTAGGAATAGCCTACGCAAAAGTGGAAGACAATGGAAGTGCCACAGCCGTTACATTCGACCCGTACGCACGTTACAAATTCTACAAGTCAGGCCCGCTCACACTCTTCATCGATGGCGGTTTTGGAGTTGCCACTGCCGACGCTGACGGGTGGGAAATCGGCTTAAAGCCAGGTTTGTCCTACAACTTGTCAAAGAAAATCAGCGCTGTAGCTCATGTTGGCTTTTTAGGCTATAAAAAGGGCTATTACAATGGCGGTGATGGTGAAGGATTCGGATTCAATTGGGACAACACCAGTGTGGATTTCGGTATTTACTACGCTTTCTGATAAAACTTATTTAGCATTATCCGCAAGAGGGCAAGTCGAAAGCCGACGTGTCCTCTTTCTTTTTTATCCTTGCATTCTCATCCAAATTCAAATGTGGCGATTGAAAAAATACGTCTAAAATCAAAGGAATTATTTTGTTGTTAACTTGGCTTGTGCTATCTTTGCGTTTGTATTTCTATATTATTATTTTTACATTATGGCTATGAGGAAATGTCCGAAATGCGGCAACATGGTTGCCGATGGGTCAAATTTTTGCAATAAATGTGGTGCAAGGCTCGACACTGACATGGAGTGTCCTGATTGTCACGCCATCATCCCAATTAGTTCCGTTTTCTGCCCTATCTGCGGAAAAATGGTAAAGAACGATATTCAAAGTCAGCCTTCGCAACCTGCCAGGCCAGTTCAACCCGCTCAACCCGAAAGGCCTGTCCAGCCGGCAAAGCCTGCTCAAAACGGTTGGCAAATGCAGGAACCTGCAAGCGCCACTGCCGAGGACAAGCGTCGTGAACGTCTGGAGGCTGAAGCAGCCCACAAGGCAAAAGTGAAACGCAATTGGATTATTGCCGGAATTTCAGCAGCCGTCATTCTGATTATTGTGCTGCTATTTGTCCGCAACGGTAACGCCAACGGCAGTTCTTCACTTTCCGATTCTGATTCCGTTGCACAACTTTCCCCTGATCAGGCAAAGCAGGCTTTCGACAAGACATTGCAAACGGCCAACAAAACGAGCGACGGATTTCTTACCGCCTACGCGCTTTATTGCAAAGTTGGTTCAGGCACAGAACATATTGTCGGCATCACTTTCCTTACAAGTGGCAACCAGTCGCAATATAAGATTTACACATTGAACCGCGATGGCAGCAATTGGAAGATATCCAATGAGATTCAACGTTCTGTGAACGGCGCAATCACTTTCGACCTTACTGAACTGATGATTGACCCGCAGGATGCTCCGCTCATCCAGCAAATCAACGACAAGGACTATTTCTATTTCGCATATCTCAATCCGTCAACGAGCAGTGACCCTGAAGCCACTTCTCACGTGGCGTTCTGCCTGTTCGACATCGACAATGCCACCGACGTGATTACACTTGATTTCACCGGCAAGCCTAATAACCGTAACGGTCAGAAGTGCTACGATGGCGACTTCACCAATGCCAGCGACTCTCCTGAGATGCAATGGCTGCAGCAGCAGGCACTGAAAGCGAAAATAATTTATAAACTCTCAGCTGAGGAGCAAAGTCTTAACGACCCGAAGAAGGCCATCGACAAATGGCTCGGCGACAACGCTACCAAACTTCGCGACGTGCGCAATTCATCTGCCACAGTCCGCTTGTCCGTAATGACTTACGACAAACCAATATTTGAAAAGAGCACTCTTTCAGAAAATGGACGCGTCGAGAACAGCAAATACACCTTCGTAACCGACGTTTACGGAAATGTGTTCGGCTATTCCAAGAGCACCCACAAATATTTTGTAGCTTTCGCCACATCCGGCTCTTCCATTTCATCAGTTGAATTTAACGACGATGGTACAGTGCACATAACCACCGACAGCTATAATTTCAATTTGAATCCTTCGACGTTTGAAGCCACTAACGGCAAAGTGTCACCAGCTAAGGACGCCACAAAAGATACTCAGAAATCTTCTTCAAAGAAAGAATCTAAAGAATCAAAATCCAAAGAGTCAAAATCTGAAGAGGGGAACTGAAAAATAAATGATAGCCAAAATCATGAATATTAATGCTGATTTGATATAATACGATTATGGAAAATTTGCAGAATTTGATTGACGAGAAGAAAGTGACGCCCCGCGTGCTTGCCTTGTTGCAGCATGAAGTGCTCGATGCAATCGCCGCACGCTGGTGGGGAAATGATGAAAGTGACCTTGTATCCGACAGCAATGCCTCTTATGAAGGTTCCGAACCAGCTCAGGCTCCTTCAGGCGAGATTCTTGCCAGCGGAATTAATATAGATTTGAAAACGCGCGAAGTCACGCTTTCTCCTGTCGGCGACAAGCCATCAACTATGGCTGCCGACATTGCCGCTTTCGGAAAGATTCTCAAAGATGCTCTCGCAGTGACGCCTACTGCCAACAAACGCCTTTTAAGCATTGCTGAGCAGTGCATTTCCGGCGGTTTTGCTGGTTTTGGGCATTTGCAGCTTGCAATTGAGAAGCGTGTAAGCAACAGCATCTATATTCCACTTATATTCCTCATTATCATCCTCGTAACCTTACTTGCGTGGCTGAATAGCGGACAATTATTTGCAAAATAGAACACGTTTTTCAACTTATTGTTCAAAGAAAGAAAATTAATGTTTAACTTTACAGCCAATTTATAATAAATTTATGGCTATAGAGATTCGTGAGATTCCTGCAAAACGTTCTGAATTGCTGAAATTCGTGCATTTTGCAATCGACCTTTATAAAGGCAACAAATATTACGTTCCATCGCTTGTGCTTGATGAAGTGAACACATTGACTCCATCAAAGAATCCTGCATTTGATTTTTGTGAAAGCAAATATTTCATGGCTTATAAGGATGGCAAGCCGGTTGGACGGATTGCCGGCATCCTCAACAATGTGGTGAATGAAAAGACAGGCGAAAAAAATGTGCGCTTCGGTTTTGTGGATTTTATCGACGACAAGGAAGTGAGCAGCGCACTCTTTGAGGCCGTGGAAAAATGGGGCCGCGAAAAAGGCATGGAAAACATTGTCGGTCCTCTCGGGTTCACCGATATGGACCCTGAAGGTATGCTTGTCGAGGGCTTCGACCAGTTGGGCACAATGGAGACAATCTACAATTATCCTTATTATCCCGAACATCTGGAGTCTCTCGGTTTTGAGAAGGACACCGATTGGAAAGAATTTAAAATATATATTCCAAAGACCATTCCCGATAAGATGCTCCGCATAAGCAAGATCATAATGGAGCGTTACGGGCTTAGAACCATCAAATATAAGAGTTCAAAGGCTCTCGTTAACGACTACGGGGAAGCTGTGTTTAAACTTATCAATTCCGCCTACAACAATCTTTACGGATATTCTCCTTTAACACCGCGCCAGATTGACCAATACATTAAGATGTACTTGCCGCTTCTGCCGCTCAACGACATTGCGCTTATCATCGACAACGACAAGAAACTTGTCGGCGTGGGCATCAGCATTCCATCTCTGGCCACTGCCCTGCAAAAAGGCCGCGGTAGGCTTTTCCCGTTTGGTTGGTTCCACTTGCTGAAAGCCTTGAAGTTCCATAACGATGTTGTTGACCTGTTGCTTATTGCCGTGGCTCCTGAATTCAAAAGCAAGGGCGTAAACTCATTGCTTTTCATTGATTTGATTCCAAGCTACAACGGATATGGTTACGTTTATGCCGAAAGCAATCCTGAACTTGAGCTTAACCAGCGAGTACAGCAGCAATGGGAATATTTTGATTTTGAACAGCACAAGCGCCGTCGCGCGTTCAAGAAATCGCTGAAACCATCAGCGGAATAATTTTCAAGGTATTTCAATTATCAATTCTCTTAGTTGGCTGCCACAGTGGCCTCCTGAGCCTTCTGCTTGTGCCCTATCACAATGTTGCGTGAATAGGCTATAAATCCAACCGACTGACCAAGTATAAGCACTGGGTCAAGCCTGAATATGCCGTATGCCACGATTATTCCCGAACCAACAAGGCTGATAATCCAAAATGTAGTGGGCAACATCGATTCGTTGCGTCTTGCGGAGTAAATCCATTGATACACGAACCGCAGCGTGAAAATCACCTGTCCTGCCGAACCGAACACAAGCAGCCACATCGGCACAGCGGAATTATGCAGGAATGTCTGTGAAAAATTCACTCCATGTAGTGCAATCAGCACGAAAGCCACAGCTGGCGTCGCATAAAGTATTATTCTGAATATCGCGGGCGTACGTTTCCACTGACCCTTGACGTTAAGATTCCAAAGATAGATGTAATATGAGATTACTTGCCCCAGAATTATTGAAAAATCCATGCGGAGCCAACCATAAATGAACAGCAGATATGCCCCGACAATGCTGCAAACCCAATAAGCTACCGGCGATACGACTTTTCTTGCACGCTCGCTCAATATCCACTGTATCAGTATCCTCGCCGAGAAGAATCCCTGAGCGGTAAATCCTATTGCATAAATCCACCACACAGCCTTATTTCCCTATATCATTGGTATTCACTGTGTAATTAATGTAGCGGCTTTTCATCCAGCGAAAAGCAAAGCAATCAATGAAAGGGCCTACCAGCCTGTTGCTCAAATGGAACTTTGATTTTCCGGCCATTCTGGGAAAGTGTCTGACTGGCATTTCAGTATATTTTGCCCCTGCCTGAAGTGTAACCAACGCCGGCAAAAAGCGGTGCATTCCCTTGAAAAACGGGATTTTCTTTGCCACTCCAGTCTGCAACACTTTCAGCGGGCAACCAGTATCGGTGGCTCTATCTCCAGTCATTTTCCGTCTGAAGCCATTTGCTATTTTCGATTGCAGACGTTTGAATTTTGTGTCTTTCCTGTTTGCACGGATGCCGTTGACCAATGCATAATCCTTGATTTTTGGCAGAAGGAGGTTGAAATCCTGCGGCGAAGTTTGCAAATCAGCATCAATATAGCCTATATATTGCGATTGAGCATAGTCGATGCCGGCTTTTATGGCAGCACTGAGTCCGCAATTATGCACAAAACTGATATAAAACATGTGTTCGTTCCTCTCACATATTTTCTCTATCAAATCTGTACTTCCGTCAGCCGAACCGTCATCCACAAAAAGTACACACGCACTGCATGGTGCCGTGGGTAAATATTCCCGCAGCGCCTTTTCCACAGTGTCCATGTTGTCCTTTTCGTTGTAAACTGGAACAATGATTGTGAAAGAATAATCAGATGTTTTATTCAACTGCATTGTGTTGCCGCATAAAATTGCAGCACAAAGTTACGCTGAACGCAGCCAAATGGATTTTCCGATTACACTCTATAAATGTTCCGTTTTTCGTTAGGCGTGGTGGAAAAATTGTTCTATTTTTCCTTATAATGCCTTTTTAGAACATTATGCACACAGATTCATATTCTGAATAGCATAATTATTCCGCCTGTTTCTTCTCCCTATTTCGGCAAATCGTAGAATTTCTTCAATGTAATGCCGTCAAGAGGCGTGTCGCAAATTGCCTTTACCATCTTGTTGATTGTATCGGGCTGTTCGTACGGATTCTTCACCGTCCTTGCCAATTCACGCATTCTGGTGGAAAGCACAGTGTCAAGGCCTTTGCTGATTTCTCCGGCAGTCACTCCACACGTAAATACTGATTCTGCTGCGATTCTTCCACGCTGGCGGATACCAATGTTTAGCGTAGGAATGCCTATCGACGGCACTTCCACAATTCCGCTCGATGAATTTCCGACCTCGGCTGCCACATAGTGCAACGTGCTGAGGTAACGGCGCATTCCGAGCGACTGGAACACTGCGACGCGGTTAGGATTGCGAATTGCATAGTCCTCAATCATTTCTATAATCACACGCCCATCGGTGTCGCTGTTGGGATAAGTGAATATCACCTTATAGTCGCTGTGTTCATCAAGCGCATTCAGCAGATTCTCGCATTGCACCCTCGGTGAAATGCTGTCGAGTGTAGCTGGATGAAAGGTTATGAGCAGTGACTTCTCTGGGATTTCCGTCTTCAGTTCTGCCTCAAGTTCTTCCTTAGGCATAAAATCCACATGCTTGATGTTGTAAACTCCGATTGAGCCGGTATTGAACACCCGCTTTGGGTCTTCACCGAGCTGAATCACCCGTTGGCGATATTCTTCAGTCTCAGTCAAATGGATATGGCTCATCTTGGTAATGCTGTGGCGTATGGCTTCATCGTATGCCCCTTCACTTGTCGCACCACCGGAAATATGCGCAATAGGAATCCGATAGATTAATGCCGCACTCGCTGTGGACAGCATTTCGTAGCGGTCGCCGAGAATTATAAGCATATCCGGGCGAAGCACGTCGAATGCGTTTGCCATGCCTGCCATGCACTGGCTCATGGCTGTGACTGTACCGTTTGGCGTATCGCTTTCCACCGGCATAGGCACTTTATAGTCGATTCTGAATCCTGCTGCCTCTATCTCTTTATATGTGTTGCCGAATTTCGGCGATAAGTGGGTGTTTGTGGCTATTATCTGAAGTGTCACGTCATCACGCTTTTTCAGCGCTTGTGCTAAACCCGACAGCAGCCCCCATTCGGCGCGTGTGCCGGTTACGATGCAAATCTTTTTCATTATTCTATTTTTTTGCGTTCAAAGGCATCAATATACGAGCCTTCTGTGACGTTGATTATTTTCTTGCCTATAGTTTCTGCATAATCTTTTATTACATGGTAGGAACGGAATGCTATCGACATGCTCAGGAGCAAATCGTGCAGATGCTTGTCCGATTTGTATTCCTGCGAACCTTTTTTATCGTAGAAATGATGCAAATCCTCCATCACCATATTGTCGTCGTTCACCCACACTTCTTTAAGCCATGAATGGTCAGCGCCAGCCACATATATTGTGTCGTATCCCATGCTCAGCGCCAGCATAATCGACGGGATAAGCACGTTTCGCGGCCTTGGCATTCCCCATCCTTTCCTGTAGCAAAGATGCTTGAACCAGCGGAATCCTTCCACTGGCGTCATATTGAAATAATGCACATGTATGTGCTGATTTTTACTTAGTTTCTCCTGCCAGTCTCCAACCTTGCGCGACAATGCCGAAGTATAGAAATCCATTTCCCAATCAGTCTTTTCCGTCATGTTGTCGATTAGCCTTGCGCAATATTCCTTATTTGCGAAAAATGCAGGGTCGGCCACAACATAATATTTCGGCTTCAACTGGGTGAAATAGTCGGATTGCACGGCGAAATTCACGGCCAGCAGCGATTTCCCTTCCAAAAAATTCCTTTTTGTCTCAATCATCGGCCTCAGTGAAGGGCCATTTCCGAGAATCACCATTTCACTGCCTTTATCGGCATGAGGCGGCTGTGCAATGCTTTTGCTTAGCATCGCTATTTTCACCATGCTCATGCATGTCTGCTCCAAGTCAGCGCAGAATGTCTGAATTTTTTCAGCTATCCCTGGCATTTCTTCTTGTTTTCGATTATGGTTTCCGCCACCATCCAGTCGTTTAGCGTATCAAGGTCAAGCGAATGTTCCTCGCTCATTTCGCACATTTTCCTCTTCGGAAATTTGCTGTAGGGCATCTTTCTGAGCGACGCCACATTCATCACGTACACAGCCCCGTTATATTCCCACACTTTCGGCGCATCCTGGCGGCGGGTGTAATGCCCATCGCCCTTGCTGATATGCAGGTATCCGTCGGCATCAGTTTCAAATGCGTTATAGTAAGGATTCGTAGCGGCTGGCTTCACGCTAACCACCATGTCAATTTCGGGCGAATACATTTCCAGACAGCGTTTCACATCATCGGCTGTTCGGAATGGCGAAGTGGGCTGAAGCAGAACAAGCACATCATAATCTTTACCCTGTCTTCTAAAAAAGTCAAGGGCATGCAGCAGCACTTCATAAGTCCCGCTTTTGTCAGTGGCAAGTTCTGCAGGGCGCAGAAACGGCACTTTAAGTCCCATTTCCTCAGCTACATCGGCAATTTTCTTGTCGTCTGTCGAAAGGCAGATGTCGGCATCGTCGGCGAATTGCCTTGCCATTTCAATTGAATATGCTATCAGCGGACGGCCAGCAAGCGGCTTAATGTTCTTGCCTGGGATGCCTTTCGATCCGCCTCGCGCACATATAATAAATAATGTGTTCAGTCTGCTCATAATCACAGATGCTTTATTATTTCCTGAGCCTTCTTATAATCTTCTTGCTTGCCTATATCTACCCAAAATCCAGTTATCGGGAAGCGGATTACTTTCCGCTTTTCGGCAATCAGCATTTCCATGAAATCTGTTGCCTGAAAGAATTGTTCAGGCGGAATTTTTTCAAGCAATTTCGTCTTTATCAAATATATTCCGGCATTTGCATAATAGTTGTACACAGGTTTTTCCTGCACTCCGATTATGTTTCTGCCGTCAAGTTCAAATATTCCGTAAGGCACCGACACTGAATATGGGATTACAGCCACCGACATGTCGGCGGCATTATCCTTGAAGTGCATATAGAATGCCTCATAGTCGATATTGGTGAAAAGGTCGCTGTTGGTCAGCAGCACTGTGTCGTTATAGAATTTCTTCACGTATTTTATTGAGCCTATCGTTCCGAAAAATTCCGGTTCGCGCACGCAGTTCACCTTTACTCCGTTCATCGGCTCGGCGAAATGTTCTTCAATTTGTTCGCGCAGATAATTCACAGTGACTGATATATGTTCAACGCCATAGGAAATAAGCCTGTCAACATTATAGTCGATTATTGCTTTTCCTCCAAGCGGAAGCAGTGGCTTCGGCGTGGTTTCGGTCAGCGGACGCAATCTTATGCCTTTGCCTCCGGCCATCATCACGGCATCAATCGGAAGTGCCGATTTCTGCTTTCGGAGATTTATCACCGATGTTATGTGCCTTTCGCCGTCGAGGCAAGGAATCAATGCTATTTCTTGAGCCTTGAATTCCCTTATCTTTTCCAGGTCGTACTTGTCGGTGAGGTAGCGGAATTTCCGCTGCATGGCCTTTTCAACACGTTCATCGAGGTGTCCGCCCTTTATCAGAAATCGCCTTACGTCACCGTCGGTTATTGTCCCCACCATTTGACGTTGCTCATTCACTGCGAATAGAACCAGCACATCGCTCTTCAACCCGTTGATTGCGGTCAAAGCCTCAATTATGCTTGCTTGTTCGCTAATCAGATATTTGTTGTAGTCTTCCATCAGCAGTAAAATGGATTATTCAGTTTCAATCAGTTCATCAGCCTTGAAATCATGCACGGCTTTTGTGCCGAGGATCTCATCCCAGCGCATCGGCGATATTCCGTTACCGGGGCGTTTTGTCGTGATGTTTTCTTCTGTCAGGGTCTCGCCCTTCTTGATGTCGCGCGAAGCCACAATGCTTTTTCGTGCCACCGTCTTATTCGGCGTTTCACTTGCCGTGGCGTGCTTTTCGGCACTGCCTATGGCGAGTTCCACATTGCGGATGGCGTCAACCATCGCTTTCAACTCATCAGGCTCAAGTGATGCCTTATGGTCAGGACCAACCATATTGCGGTCGAGTGTGAAGTGCTTTTCAATCACTTTCGCGCCCATTGCCACTGCCGCTATCGGCACTTCGATTCCTTTTGTATGGTCGCTGTAGCCTATTGTCACGCCAAAGGTCTTGCCGATGGTGTTCATTGCCGCAAGGTTCACGTCGCAGAACGGGGTTGGATATTCAGTATTGCAGTGCAGAAGTATTATGTCGCTGCGCTTCAGCCCGCCGTCCTCCAGCACTTTCAGCGCATCGCCTATCTCGTTCATTTCGCACATTCCAGTTGACATTATCACTTTTCGGCCTTTCGACGCTATTTTCCTTAAATACGGCAAATTGGTGATTTCTCCGCTCGGCACTTTGTAGTAGTCCATATCGAGTGCCTCAAGCGTATCAATTGACACGAGGTCGAAAGGAGTGCTCATGAATCCTATTCCTTCCTCGTCGCAAACTTTCTTCAATTTTGCATAGTCGCTCAGCGGCAGATGTATGGCCTTGCACATTTCAAGCTGACTTTCTCCGTTGCCTGTTGTCTCTTTCTGATATTCCGCTTTGGGAGCTATCGATGAAATCACAAGTTCAGGCACTGCCGTCTGAAATTTCACATAATCAGCGCCGGCGCGTTTTGCCTCGTGCACCATTTTCACTGCCAAGTCATAGTTACCGTTGTGGTTCACTCCGGCCTCGGCTATTATTATCACTTTTCCCATATCTTTCATTATTTGTTATGGAACATTACTTCCTTGAAGTATCTTGTCATGAGCGTTCCTTCGGCCCAATCGTTGTTTTCCTTGGCCACACGCCCCTCGCTTTCGTCGATTATCATTCTTGCTATGTCGGCTCCAGCAAGAATCGAGCAAATCACTCCGCCGCCAAGCCGCGGATTTATTTCCATCAGCACGTAGTTGTCGTGCTTCAGGTCGTGGATGAATTGCAGCGTCACGGCTCCTTTCAGTCCAAGTTTCTGCAACGTGGTTATTGAGGCTTCCTCCAGCTTTGCTATGCTGACGGTACGTGTCTTCACCACTTCTCCGCCCACTGTTGCTATCCTCAACCGCGTCACGGCGCACTTCACTTTGCCGTCGCTCATGCCCACATAGCAGTCAACCGAGTATTCCTCGCGGTCGGCTATGTATTCCTGAATCAGATATTTTCCGAAATCCTGCACCTCGGCAATGTCGTCGGCTTTTTCAGCAACGATTATTCCCTTCGATGCCGACCCTGTTCGTGGCTTCAATATGGCAGGAAATGTCATGTTTTCTGCCGTATATGTTTTCGGGATTGGCAGGCCATGCTTCTCAAAAATCGTCGCGGCGATTTCTTTGTCGAACATTGCTGCCGACATTCCTTCGTCGCTCACTGGCACAAACACGTTTTTGTTGCGTGTCTTCACCCGTGATGCCACTTCTACTGCCGGGTCAACAAATGGCAGAACAATATTGATGTGGTGTTCGGCTATGATTCCGTCAAGTTCCTTGTCAATTTCAGGACTGCTGTATTTACCTCCTGCAATTACCGTGCCTACGGCTGCGATTGGTTCTTCGGTGTCAAGCTCGTGGCTGAATATCCGCACCGTAGCGCCGGCTTCTTTTCCGGCTCTAATCAGTTGCTCGGCCATCGACACTCTTTTTGCGCCGCCAAGCATCAATATGTTTATTTGCCTGTCGCTCATGTCGGTTTATCTGTTATATATGTTCCATTTGTACTTCGCGAGGTTGTTCTTGTCGCTGAACCATTCGATTGTCTCGGCAAGTCCCTGCTCAATGGAATATTTTGGCCGCCAGTCGGTCAATGTGGTTATCTTTGTGTTGTCGCCCCACAGCCTCCGCACTTCGCTCTTGTTCGGGCGAATCCTTGCTGGGTCCTTCACCCATGTCACGTCGGCGTGCATCAGTTCCGCTATCAGCTTCAGCGTGTCGGCCATCGTTATTTCTTTGTTTGTTGCGATGTTTATTTCCTCGCCTTCAACGCCTTTTGCGCGGGCCAAAGCAAGAAATCCACGACAAGTGTCTTTCACATAGTTGAAATCGCGTGTTGGTGTCAAATCTCCTACTTTTATCTCTTTCGCTCCGTTGGCTATTTGAGTGATTATTGTCGGAATTATGGCGCGGGCCGATTGCCGTGGGCCGTATGTGTTGAACGGACGGGCTATCACAACCGGCAACTCAAATGCGTTGTAGAAACTTTTTGCGATTGCGTCAGCACCTATTTTTGTCGCTGAATATGGCGATTGGGGCTGCTTCGGATGTTTCTCGTCGATAGGCACATACTGTGCTGTACCGTACACTTCGCTTGTGGAGGTCACCACCACTCTTTCCACGCCTTCGTCGCGGGCAGCTTGGCAGATGTTGAGTGTCCCTTTTATGTTCGTGTCAACGTAGCTGTCGGGGGCACTGTAACTGTATGGAATGGCTATCAATGCCGCCAGATGCAGCACTGTGTCGCACCCTTTCATTATTTCGCGGCAATAGTTAGGGTCACGGACATCTCCGCACACCACTTCCAACCGCTCATTGCGCATATCGTCGAGCCAGCCCCAATAGTTGAATGAGTTGTACACGCTCAACGCCCTCACGTTATATCCTTCAGCAAGCAGCAGTTCAACCAAATGTGAGCCGATAAATCCGTCAGCACCCGTTACAAGTATATTTTTCATAAATAATATGTTACATCGATAATGTATGCAAAGTTAGTGCACGGCGGTCGCAATAGCAAAATTTAGCTTGATTATTTTTCGTGAGGTATCGCCAGCTTTCAGCTTCTGTCAGTCTGAAGTTTTAGGTTGTCCCTTTTCCTTGCATCCTCTTGCTGATGTTTATATATTTTTGCATCATGACTTTCACTCATTTTTACTTTTGGTTTTGCGTTCCGATTTTGATGGTAAAATCAGGTGTGCACATGTTTGCAGTGCTCCTCCGTGAACACCTTGGCAACAAATTGTATTTTAGTCCATTACAAGCTCCTCAGGTGTCCAGACACCTCAGCGGAGTCAAAAATACTGCCGCTCTCGATTTTCTATCATGTTTTCTTGATGATTTTTATCTTAATTGCCATAAATTTCATTGTTGGCTGTTTTTTAATAACTATTGCCGTCTTTTGCTGCTTAATTGTATTGTTTTTGCTGCTGTTGACTTTCAATTTGGCATTTCTTTATGAAAAATGACACTGAAAAACATGTTATTTAGCATATTTAGCCTTTCTTTTAGGTAAAAATCAAACGAAATCAAACAAAATAAAATTTTTTTTAATAAAAAACTTGCAAATCTAAATTATTCTAAACAAATTTGCAGTGCAATGAAATTACAAGTCCAAGATTACACAATTATTTTGATTTAGAGTTTTTATAATTAACATAATTTCAAATAAACGCTTATGGGAAAACATTGTGCTATTTTTGTCGCACTTTTTTTCGCTTTGATGTGCCCTGTTGGCATTGGTTCTGTTGCTAACGCTCAGTCCAGTACTCAGGCTCAAACGGGAAAAGTTTCGGGAATCGTCCGTGATTCCAAAGGTGAACCCCTTGTTGGCGCCACTGTCATGGTTAAGGGCACTAACAGAGGTACTACTACTGATGTTGAAGGTAATTTCAGCATTTCTGCCAATGCAGGCAGTACTCTTGTGGTTTCCTATGTCGGTCAAAAGACACGGGAAGTCAAACTTTCCAACGAGCACGACGTCAGCATTACTCTCGCTGACAATGCTACAAGCCTCGATGAGGTTGTCGTTACTGCTCTCGGTATCAAGAAGGAGCGCAAGTCTCTTTCCTATGCTGTCGATGACCTGAGTTCTACTGAATTGATGAAGAACAAATCTGTCAACGCCATCAATTCACTT
Source organism: Muribaculaceae bacterium (assembly GCA_022484565.1). Classification (GTDB taxonomy): domain Bacteria; phylum Bacteroidota; class Bacteroidia; order Bacteroidales; family Muribaculaceae; genus JAKVKZ01. The sequence goes on along the minus strand of JAKVKZ010000010.1, from coordinate 15,045 downwards.
TCAGGTAAAATCGCTGGTGTCAACATCACCCAGTCTTCTGGTTCTGCTGGTGCAGGTACTCAGATTATCCTCCGTGGTGGTACTTCTCTCGAGCGCGACAATCAGCCGCTCTTCGTTGTCGATGGTGTAATCTACGATAACTCCACTTCTGTTATCGGCAATTCCAGCTTCGATGGCACTCTTGCCACTTCTTCCACCAACTCCAACCGTGTGATGGATATCAACCCTGAGGATATTGAGAACATGTCTGTCCTGAAAGGCCCGGCTGCTGCCGCCCTTTACGGCTCTCGTGCCTCTGCCGGTGTGGTCATCATCACTACTAAGAAAGGTGGCGACGGCAAGGCTGAAATCAACCTCAATGCCAAGTACATCACTTCTTGGGCACACAAACTTCCGTATGCTCAGAGTTCATATAAACGCGGCTATCCTAACGAAAACGGCGAAATCCAAACTGATAAGACTTATTCATCTTGGGGCGATGCCTATTCAGCTGGCGATGCTTGCTACGACAATATCGGCAATTTCTTCCAGCACGGTGGCATTTGGGATACCAACTTGAGTATCGCAGGCGGTAACAAGAATGGCTCTTATTATCTCTCCGGCTCTTATTACGACCAGACTGGTATCATTCCTAAAACCGGCTTCAAAAAGACTACTTTCCGCTTCAACGGCGACCAGAAATATAGCATTTTCACTTTCGGTGCAAATGTAGCTTATTCACAGGCCCGCACAGCAAAGACTTTGACTTCTGCCGCCCTCTATGCTTCTCAAGGCAATGGTACCATGACGAGCGTCTATGGCTGGCCTCGCAGCGAGGACATGAGGACTTACCTCAACGAAGACGGCTCCAAATATCGCCTCTTCCCAAGCATGAACCTTGAGGATGACATTGAAAATCCTTATTGGATGGTCAACAAGATGAAGATGAGCGACAACACTGAACGTTTCACCGGTAACTTCAATGTTAAGGCCGACTTGTTCAAATGGTGGTGGATTTCCTATCGTATGGGTACTGACAGCTACACTACCGAAAACCAGAATATCATCCCGGCAGGTGCCGACATCAAGGTGCTTTGGCAAAAAGGTATGATGAGTGAAAACTCTATGCGTTTCCGCTACATCTCCACCAACTTGATGAGCAACTGGACCTATGGAGTCGATGATTTCAATTTCAATCTGCTCCTCGGTACTTCCACCGACTACACAAAGACGATTACCAATTATCGCATGGGCTGGGCCTTCCAAGTGCCTAATTTCTATTCGTTCTCCAACTGTACATCCACAAATGAAAGCTTTGAGGAAATCCTTTCACGCAAACGCATGGTATCTCTCTACGGTGAGTTCCGCGCTGACTGGCGTAACGCTGTATTCTTTACTATGACTGGACGTAACGACTGGACTTCTACTCTTCCTGTTGAGAACCGCTCTTATTTCTATCCTTCATTCGGCGGTAGCGTTGTTTTCACCGAATTCTTGCCTAAGGATTTCGCCAACGGCATTCTCACTTTCGGTAAAATTCGCGCTTCTTGGGCACGCGTAGGTAAAGATGCCGCTCCTTATGCCACCAACACTTATCTGAACGCTGTAGCTACCATGCTCGGCGGTAAGACTGGTACTGGTACAAGCTGGACTCGTGGCAACCCTGTACTGCGGCCTGAGACTACTGAATCCACTGAACTTGGTCTCGAACTCCGTTTCTTCCAGAATCGTTTGAAGTTCGACTATGCTTACTACACCAACAATTCTTTCCATCAGATTCTTTCGCCTCGTGGACCTCAGTCAACTGGCTACATTTTCTGCTCACTTAATGCAGGTGATGTTTACAATAAAGGTATGGAGCTGTCAATTTCCGGTACTCCTTGGCAAAACAAGGACTGGACTTGGGAAACAGGCTTGAACCTTTCAGGTAACCGCGGTACGGTTAAGAACCTCGTCAACGGTATCGACATCCTTTATGTTACCGATGTTCAGGTTGGTAATGCCAAGGCTGCGTCATTCAATGGCGGTCAGTTCATGGCTATCTCCGGTTCCAAGTGGGCCCGCACTGATGATGGTAAGGTCATCCTTAATAAATATGGTATGCCTACCTCCGACGAGTTGACTACTTACGAAATTGGTAATCGTGAACCTAAGTTCACCGGCGGGTTCAACAACACTCTTACTTACAAGAACTGGTCGTTCAATATGTTGTGGGAATTCCGTGTTGGTGGCGATGTTTATAATGGTACTGACTATTACATGACAGGAAGAGGTCTCAGCAAGAAGACTGAAAACCGTGAGTCACTCACTGTTTCTGGCGTTGTTCAAAATGGAACTGATGCCGATGGCAAGCCTGTTTATGAGGACAAGTCCTTCACTTTCAATGCTGGCGATACTTACGACATGAATGGTGCCAAAACTTCCGGCAAGAAAATCATCATGGACTACTGGAACAGTTACTATTCTCTTGAAAGTGCCAATTTCATGACTAAGGTCAACAGCCTTCGTCTCCGCACCATTTCTCTCTCTTATGCTTTGCCGCAGACTTTGCTCAATAAGCTGAAATACATCAAGCGTTGCGTTATTTCTGTTACTGGCAATAACTTGCTGCTTTTCACCAACTATAAGGGTGACCCTGAAACGGCTGTCGCAGGTGCTGGTGCCATCGGTTCTTCTTCCGTCGGTATGGACTACTGCGGTGTTCCTTCCACAGCAAGTATGGCTTTTGGCGTTAACTTGACATTCTAATTTTTGTCAAATCATTAAATTTTGAATTATATGAAATACATTAAATCGATATTATTATGTCTTGCTCTTACTGTAGGTCTTTCTTCCTGCAGTGATTGGCTCGACGTCAACAGCGACCCCAATAACGCCTCGCAAGACGCTGCTGCTGTCTCTACGCTCCTGCCTTGGTGCCAATATCATATTCTATATGCTTATGCTTGTCAAGGTTACCGCGCTCAATTCATCTGCCAAGCTTTCACCGCCACTTCCCGCACCTCTCGCGACGGCAGTTCTGCCCAGTGGGCTGGCTCTTCTTCATTAAGCACTACTCCTTACCAGCAGTTCTTCGTTGGTACAGGTCCTAACCTTGCCACTCTTTACGACAAGGCTATTGCCGAAGGTGCTTACTATTATGCAGGTGCTTCACGCCTTTTGAAAGCTTACGGATTTCTGCTTATGGCGGATATGTACGGTGAAATGCCTTACACCGAAGCTCTCGGTCTTAGCGCTACTCCTAAATACGACACTGGCGAAACTATCTATAAAGGCTGTATCAACGACATCAACGAGGCCATCGCTTACTTCAAGTCCACTCAATCCGCCTCTGCTACTCCTTTATCTTCTGGCGACACTTGGAATGGTGGCGACCAGACTAAATGGTTGAAGATGGCTTATCTGCTTAAGGCTCGCGCCCTCAATCATCTGTCGAAGAAATCTTCTTTGTACGACCCTGCTGCTATCATTAATTGCCTCGACAGTGCCCAGACAAGCATTGCCGACAACACAAGCATCGTCCATTACGACATCGCCGAGAACTCCAGTGACTTTATCTCAACCGACCCTATGCAGACTGCTCCTCTGTTCGACTGTGCAGGTATGGGCGGTGGTGCCACAACTCGTCCTACTCAATGGCTTGTTGACATCCTTACCAATTTCAATGGCAAGGGTATCGAAGACCCTCGTGCCGACAAGATTCTCCCTTGGCTTCAAAATTCTCCTACTAAATGGACACGCTCTCTGGGTGTTGACATGCAAGCCCCTAAGGAAACGAATATCCGTATTGCCGGTGGTCCGTTCTCAGTTTCACGTAATGCAACTGCTAAGAGCATCGTAAAGAATACTCAAACTGTAGCTCCTTATTCATGGTATTGCTCTTCCTCCGACAATAAACGTTGGGGCGACACCGTCTATGTTGGATTCCGTAGCGGTTCTGTTGGCTATTACAAGACTCCCGACATATTCTATGTTTATGCCGATAACATGGCTGAATCTTCAAGTAATGTGTTCTGCCGTCCTAACAGCCACACCGATTGGTCAACTTATGCTGAAGCATGCTTCATCAGGGCAGAGGTTCTGTTCCGTCAAAGCGGTGCCACTTCCGCTGCTTTTGAGGCTTACAAGGCTGGTATCAAGGCAAGCATCGACCAAATCAATGTTGACCTCACTACTTGGTCATCAAATTCAGCTGCTAAGTATTGCAAATCTTTCACCAAGATGAGCCAGACCGACATCGACAATTTCTTGAATAATGCCATCGGCACTGCCGCTGACCTCACTATGGAGAAGATCATGACGCAGAAGTTTATCGCCATGCTCTACACTCAGGAGAACTGGAACGATATGCGCCGTCACGACTACAAGGATTATATGGGTTGGGCTATTCCTACTGAATACTACACCAATGCCACTTCCCTCAAGACTATTCCTCTTGGCAAGATGTATCGCCGTATCAAACAGTGTTCTCACGAGATTAACTACAACTCCGATAACCTGAAGGCTATCCAGCCTGCTTACAACGACGATGACATTTGGACGTATCCTGTTTGGTGGGACACTACCGAATAACACTTTTATAATATTGATTGGCTTTTCCTAAGCTCTCAATATTGATATTTTAAGAAAACAGGGCTGCCACCCGATTGTGGCAGTCCTGTTTTTTCCGTTTTTATTGGCTCGGCTGCATAATTATGCCCTATTTTTGCTGAAAACCTCATTTGAGATTTTTGATTAGGTATTTTTATGTTATCTTTGTCGCCTATTATTACATAAAATGAGAAGATTAGTTTTATCCATTCTATTGCTGTTAACCTGTGCCTGTATCACTTCAGCCCGTCAAATATCAGGGAATCAGGCTTTAATTCGTGCCAAGGCATATTGTGCTGATTATTCAGGTTCTCCGCTTCTAAAGGCGGTTTCATCTAAGCTATCTCTTGCTTACACGGCCAAATCATCAATCGCCGGCGACAATTGCTTCTATGTGTACAATCGTGGAAATTCCGATGGATTTATCATCGTTTCTGCTGATGATGTGGCTGCTCCTGTTCTCGGATATTCTGATTCAGGCTCTTTCAACTCTGCCTCACTGCCGCAGAATGTCAGTTGGTGGCTCGGCGAATATGCACGCCAGATTGATTATGCCATCTCTCATAACTTGCAGCAATACCCCACCATTTCAGCCAGCGATGCCGACACTCTTGCCGTCAGCGTTAATCCTCTGCTTGGCAATATCCGCTGGGATCAGGGACACCCTTACAACGATATGTGTCCGGTGCTGAGCGGAACGCATTGTGCCACTGGTTGTGTTGCCACTGCTATGGCTCAAATCATGTATTACCATAAATGGCCTATCATGGGCAATGGCAGCTATAGCTACACTACTCTGACCAATCATTTTAAACTTTCCGCAAATTTTGGCTCCACTGTCTATCATTGGAGCGCAATGACTCCCTCTTACAGTTCCAATTCCGACAGTAAGGCTGATGCCTGCACTGCCGTCGCCACTCTAATGCTTCATTGCGGCATAAGTGTCAAGATGGATTACGATGCATCAAGTGGCGCATTTGGCGAAGATATCGCGCCTGCCTTTGCCAATTATTTCAATTACGACAAAGGCATCGCTCATTACTATCACAAGTATTACTCTGATTCCACTTGGAACGGCATTATCCGTAATGAACTTTACAACTCCCGTCCTGTTCTTTATTGTGGTGTCACATCAAGCAATGAGGGTCATGCTTTCGTCTGCGATGGCTGTGATGCCGGTGATGGCTATTTCCATATCAATTGGGGCTGGAGCGGATACTACAACGGTAATTTCCTCCTTAATGCCCTCGATCCTGAAGGTCAGGGCACGGGTGGTGCTGCCAGTGGTAACGGCTTTGATTACTATCAGGAAATCGTGGTTGGCATCCAGAAGCCCACTAATTCTTCATCGTCTGTAATCAACATTATTGCTGACTCTATTTCCTATCTCGACAGGCACATTTCACGCGACCAGTCAGTCACGCTTGGACTTAATGGGATTTGGAACGCCAGTATCGACACTGCCGATGTTGACATCGCTTTTGCTCTTTTAGATAAATCCGACAGCATAGTCGGCACTTCTCTTTGCTATTCAAGTCCTATGCTTTCAGGTGCTGGATATGACTATCTTGAAACCTCATTTTCAGTTCCTGAGAACTTAACTCCAGGCACCTATCACATGTACCCATGTTTCCGCATTAAGGGTGCCTCGAAATGGAATAGAATCGCTATTGATGAGAACCAGCCTAAATTGATTCGTGTTGATGCCTCTGCTGATTCGGCGCATGTCTATCTTTATCGCCCAGTAATTTCTGTTAAGTCAATCACTCATCAGCCCGACACTCTTTTAAGCCGTCAGGTTTCAATCATCAAGGCTGTTATCGCAAATTCAGGCGCTCCTTATGCTGGCTCTGTTTATTATTCCATCTCATCTGTCGGTAGCGACAATCTTGAATTCAAGTCAAGCAGTCAGAATGTATCTCTCCCTGATGGTGGTTCGGCCACTTTGACGTTCTCCGAAAGTTTCAGCATTTTCGATGGCTCTTATGTAATCCGTATGTACGATGCGAAAACCGATAATGTGATTCCTGGATGTATCGACACTGTCACTATAGCAGGCCTTAGCCGTCCTGCTGTTCTCAGCCTCGCATCTCCTATTTCTTTTACCAACAATTCCAATGTTCCGCGCAACAAAATGGAGCTTACTGCTTCCATCTCTAACACCGGCGGTCCTTACAACGGTATTATAATTCCCCTTGTGTACGATTCTCCTCTTGGCACAAAAAAGATTGGTTCAATCCGTCAGGACACTCTTTACATTCCTAAGGATTCCACTGTCATTGCCACTTTCAAAGGCTCTCTTCCTAAAGGTGTAGTTGGCAAAAAATATATTGTCAAACTCTACGATGCCACTGGCAAAAAATGGCTCGAACCAAGCGACAATGCTTTCCTTACATTCACTCTCGGCGCTGATGTCAGCGGCATTAATTCTCCGATGATAACAAAGGGAAGTGTCTATCCTAATCCTGCCGATGGTGTCGTTTACATCAATAGTCCTGAAGCTATTGAGAAAATTGAAATTTATTCCTCCACTGGTGCATTGGTTCTCTCGCAGCCTTTTAGCGGTGTCAATGATGCAGAGTTGGATGTGTCTTCACTCTCTAAGGGTTATTATATGGTCAGGATTTCCACTACTGCTTCAGGCACTCTTATTGAAAAGCTGCTGAAGCGGTAACTGATTAAAAGATATTTTTAATTTTTGATTCTCAAATTTCTGGGCGGATGGCATCAAGCTATTTCGCCCAGTTTTGTCTGTCAAGGTTGCGGTAGCTGATTGCCTCTTGTATATGTTCCGCTTTCACGTTTTCACTGCCTGCGAGGTCGGCTATTGTCCGTGCCACTTTCAGTATGCGGTCGTAGGCGCGTGCCGACATGTTCAGCCGTGTCATGGCGTCTTTCAGCCTTGCAAGGCCTTCAGCGTCAGGCTCAGCGTATTTGTGCAGCAGCCTTGTGGTCATCTGTGCGTTGCAGTGTACTCCGCGTACCCCACGGAAACGCAATGTCTGTATATCTCTTGCCTTTACCACTCTTTCCCTTATTGTCGCGCTGCTTTCTGCTGGTGCGGTGGATGAGATTTGGTCGAATGCCACTGGTGCCACTTCTATTTGAAGGTCTATGCGGTCCAAAAGCGGTCCTGAAATCTTGCTCAGGTACTTTCTAACTGCTCCGGGAGGGCACACGCATGGTTTGGTCGGATGCCCGTAATATCCGCAGGGACACGGATTCATACTGGCAACGAGCATGAATGATGCCGGATAATCCACATTGTATTTTGCTCTCGATATTGATATATGCCTGTCTTCAAGCGGTTGGCGCAGCACCTCAAGTGTCTGGCGCGGAAATTCCGGCAGTTCGTCAAGGAATAGTATTCCGTTGTGCGCAAGGCTTATCTCTCCGGGCATGGGATATGTGCCGCCTCCCACAAGCGCCACTTGCGAAATGGTGTGGTGCGGTGATCGGAATGGCCTTTGCGTCATCAAGGTTGAGCCGCGCTCAAGTTTCCCTGCCACTGAATGTATCTTTGTCGTTTCAAGTGCCTCCTGCAGACTTAGCGGAGGAAGTATCGACGGCAACCGTTTTGCCATCATCGACTTTCCTGAGCCTGGACTGCCCACAAGCAGTATGTTGTGCCCTCCGGCGCATGCCACCTCAAATGCTCTTTTCACATTGTCCTGACCTTTTACTTCTGAAAAGTCAAAATTAAAGTGTCCTATTGCCTTCTGGAATTCTTCCCGTGTGTTCACCAATATCGGTTCTGCCAATGTTGTGCCGTTGCAGAAGTCTATCACTTCGCTGAGATTGTTCATCCCGTACACATCAAGATTGTTCACCACTGCGGCTTCCATTGCGTTTGCCTTCGGTATTATGAATCCGTTGTAGCCCAGTTCCCGTGCCTTTATGGCCATAGGCAGCACTCCGTTGATTGGGAGCAGCGACCCGTCGAGTGATAACTCGCCCATCATCATGTAGCTGTCGAGTTTGTCGCTTTCTATCTTTTCATCGGCTGCAAGCAGACCGATTGCCAATGGCAGATCGTAGGCTGCGCCTTCCTTTTTTATGTCGGCAGGCGACATGTTTATCACGGTCTGCCGTCGCGGACAGTCATATCCAATTTGTGTGAGGGCTGTCTTTATGCGCTCATAGCTCTCTCTTACAGCCGTATCAGGCAGTCCTACTATGCAGAATCCTATTCCGGGCGTGACTGATGTTTCCATTGTCACCACTATTGCGTCAATGCCGTGGACTGCGGCCCCAAAAGTTTTTCTTAGCATTGTTTTCAGTCGATTTTTGTTATTTTGCGTTTGCCATCGCCGTATTGCATGCGTCAATGGCGGAATTGCCGTGGTAGAGTTGTCGTCCTTGACTGTTTGCCACTATCACGCATGGCGTGCTGTTGATTTGCAGATTTTGTATCGAATTGTTCATCGGTCCGCCCACTGCCCAATAATGCAGCCACGCTCCGCCGTCGGCTTTGATTTTACTCTTCCACATTGTGCTGTCGCCTTCCATCAGTATGTCGGCTATCTGCACGTCTTTTGTTCCTTTATATTTGTTGGCGAATGTTTTTATCGCTTCTATGTCGAGTTTGTGCATATTGTCGTCGTTGCTCCAAAAGTACAGCAGCGTTACCTTGCTGTTGCTTGGATTCAGCACTTCTATGCTGTCACGGCTGCTGAACAGGCTTAACGACCGCACTTCCCCCGCTCCCGTGGCGTGCTGCGACGCCAGCATGGCATTATATGAGCGCATCAGGCTTTCCGGCTTGGCGTCCTTGTCGATTGTTGCAAGCAGCTTGTCGATTTTCTTAGTGTTTGCGAGCGTGCTGTAATCGTTCAGCAGAAGCAGCGTACTCACCACGTCGTCGCTGTTCTTGCGTATATAGCTCTCAATGGCTATGTCGGTCATATAATTATTGCCGTCACCGAATGCCTTCGCGTTATCGTTAAGAAATTCGCTCCAACGCTCGTTAATGCCTGTCCCTTTCATCTTTATCTTGTATGGCTCGGCCATTTTTCCGCGTAATTTCACATGATCGCCGTTTTCTATTGCTATATGTGCTATGCGGCGTTTCATCTGATCGAATATGTACACCACGGTCATGTCGCCCGACGATCCTTCAAACTTGAACAGCCCGTTAACCATCGGCACCCATTGTGCCGACACCCCGCTATCGCCTACATATACTATTCGTATATTCTGGCTTCCTCCGTCGTCGAGGCGTCCTTCTATTTTGAATTTCTTGCCGCTGCAGCTTGCCATCATGGCAACTATTATCAGCAGCAAAGTCATTATTGGCAATAATTTCTTCATATCGTGAATTATGTTGGAAATCGGTTTACAAAGTTACTTATTTCTCCTTTATCGGCAAACAAGTTGACAAATAAAGAAAAATAGAACACAGCGTTTTGCGCATTATCATATTTTTATTCATTACATTTGCATCCTTAATATTTCATCTATGAAGAAAAGAATATTTCTGTATATCGCTTTCTTGGTGTTGGCCAATAGCTTGCCTGCTTATGCTCAGATTATCGCTGTTCCTAAGGAGAAGTTTTATGCCGACAGCATTCGTAAGGATTTTGATAATGGCCCTTATTTCACGCTATATAAAGATAACTATTTCACCACTGGAACTGCCCTTGGCCATAAGCCCACAGGCGATAATTCCGACGTGAAGTTTCAGGTCAGCGTGTCGCAGCGCCTCACTAAGAGTGTCATGCCTTTCCATTCTTATCTTTTCCTCGCTTATTCCCAAAAGTGCATGTGGAATGTTTACAAAAATTCCATGCCTATGCGCGACCTTAATTTCAACCCCGGTATTGGTCTGTCACGGCTTCTGATTGTCAAGGACCGGCTTATCGGCAAACTCACGTTCCTCATCGAGCATGAATCCAACGGGCGCGACAGCATCAACTCACGCAGCTGGAACAGGATTTCTCTTTGCGCCAACATATTTCTTGACCCTAACTTCATGATTCATGGAAAATACTGGATTCCTATTGTCGATGGCGAAAACAATAAGGACATCCTGCATTACACCGGCATCTATCAGACTGGCATCGCAATGACCACCAGCGACCACCGTATGGGCTTCGCCGTCACTCTGATGAAGAGAAAGGGCTGGAACATGAATTGGAACACAATCATCGAATTGAACTATCGTATTTTCAAAAATGAGAATCAGTATTTCTTCCTTCAATATTACAATGGCTACGGCGAAAATCTGCTCGATTACAACCGTTTCCATTCCCGCATACGCATTGGTCTTATCATTAAGCCGAAATTCTTCAGCGAATATTAATGATGTCCTCCGCATGCTGATTTCAGCCATGTTAAAAAACACTTCATTTATTAATGATGCACAAATTTTATAACATTTTATTCACTTTATTGTAGCTTTGCGTCGATATTTTTTGCTGAAGAATTAGTATAAACTTAAAATAAGAATATGAGAACAATCAAATTAGTAGGTGCCGCCATTCTTTCGGCACTGTTTTTCACTTCTTGCAGCACTGTGGCTCTCACAGGCCGCAAACAGTTGATGCTCGTTTCTGATTCAGAGGTGCTCAGCTTGAGCAATCAGAGTTACAAGGCCTATATGGATTCCGCTAAGATTTCCACTAACACTGCAAACACCGAAATGGTGGTCCGTTGCGGAAAGCGCATTGCAAGTGCCGTCGAAACTTATCTCAAAGCCAACGGTCGTGCTGCTGAATGTGCCAATTTCGCTTGGGAATTCCATCTCGTCCAGGACAAGACTGCCAACGCTTTCTGCATGCCTGGCGGAAAAATCGTAGTTAACGAAGGTTTGCTTCCTTACACTCAAACTGAAGATGCCCTTGCCATCGTGCTCGGCCACGAAGTTGCGCATGCTGTCGCAAAGCATTCTCAGGAACGTATGAGCAAGCAGTTATTGGCAAGTTATGGCGCTCAGGCTCTTGGTGTCCTCACTTCTGGCAAGTCTGCCGCCACTCAGCAAATAGCTCAGCAGGTTTATGGCCTTGGTGCCAACTATGGCGTTATGCTTCCTTATTCACGCAGCAATGAGAGCGAAGCCGACCATATCGGCCTTATTTTCGCTGCCATGGCTGGTTACGACCCTGATGTTGCCACTGGTTTTTGGTCAAGAATGGCTCAGGCAGGCAGCAGTGTTCCCGAATTTTTCAGCGACCACCCTTCCGATGCCAGCCGTATCGCAAACATCAAGAAGGAACTTCCTGAAGCTGAAAAATATTATGCCCAATACAAGGCTACTAACACTACTACAAAATCAAGCACCACGACTTCCAAAAAGAAGTCCAAATCAAGGAAGAGCAGAAAATAATGCAAATCATTATTTGCTGATAATATAATTCCGAAAGCGTCCCGTAAAGTGCATTTAACGCATTTACGGGACGCTTCATTTTCTTTTGTTTTGGTTCGTTTAATCCTGTGCGGATTATTTGGCGCTAAGCAATTCCTTCATCTTTGCCACATCGGCCTTCCGGGCATCGGGTATTATCCCTTGCTCTTCGTAGTCGGCAATGTCACCAAGTAAAGAGTCCCGAAGTTTATCCTTATTTGTGTTGTAAATCGCTTTTGCTCCCTCAATGTTTCCTTGCAGCAGCATGGCCATAGCAATGTTCACTTTTGCATAGTTAATTGAATCCGCAGCTAATGCCTGTTCCGCATATTTCTGGGCCGATGCGAAGTCCTGCGCCATCATGCTCGAATACGATGCCATATTAAAACTTCTTGCTACCATTGTTTTGTATTCAGGATACACTTTCGCGATTTGCTTGTAAATTTCTGCCGCCTGCAATGCCAGTTCCTTACATTCTGCGTATTTATGCAGGTTGTATTTTCCGATGCACATATTAAAACTTGTACTGGCGTATCCATAGGCGTATTTTCTCGGATTTTGCGCGGTCAATTTCTTGAATATTTCCACTGCCTCTGATATCGTTTTCTCCTGTTCTGCATAGTCGCCTGAATTAGCATATATATTCGCCAGTTGAGCAATTGTTGAAGCCAAACCGCCCTCATATAAGTCTGGGTTGTCGGCTGCTGTCCGTCGGTATATTTCAATTGATTCGATAGTCAGCTTTTTGCTTTCTGCAACTTTCGCTTCATCGCTCTTATCATAAAGAATCGCGCCTAAATCACTTAATGAACCTGCCAACGATGACTCGTATGCTCCCGGATTTTTCTTTGCCAGCTTCCGGTTGATTTCAACTTCTTCCCTGGAATATTTTTCACATTCCGCCATATTATTGTTTTCTCTGTATAGCTTTCCTAAAGAGCCTAATATAAATCGCAGATTCAGCACGTATGCGTCATAGTTCTTCTGCACAAGTTTCCTCTGCACTTTCAGTGCATCAAGCAGCATCTTCTCGCTTTCAGCGAACTTGTTCATTTTCCTGTAGTTCTCTCCCACGCAGAATAGTGATGCCGACATACTCTCCTCATATTCTTCAGGATTTTGCTTCTCCAGTCGACGGGTTATTTCAAGTGATTGTGTCGCCATTTTCAACCCTTTTTCGTTTTCCCCTGATGTCGCGTACAGGGCACCGAGGTCAACCATTGCCGTGGCTTCCAGTGGCTCAAAAGTGGCTGGGTCGCTTACCACTTGTTTCTTGCTTTCTTCGAGCGATTCCAGCAGCACCTTTTCAGCTCTCGGAAAATCGTTCATAACTACCATATACATGAATCCCAACTTATTCATCACGGTCAATTTCTTGCGCAGGTCGGAATTTGGACGGCTCAGGCTGTCGAGTGCCAACAGATAATATTTCTCCGCTTCCTTGGTGTCCTTTTGCTCATTGCAGAATGTCGCGTAATTGAACACGTTTTCATAATTTGTCTCATTGTCGGCCATCGTTTTCAGCAGTGCTTTTGCCTCGTTGAATTGTCCGAACGATTTGAGCATGGTTATCTGTGCCAATATGTTGGCCTTTGCTTTGGCTCTGTCCTCGGTGGCATTGTCAATCTGTTCCTGAATTTTCGCCATCTTTTCCTTGCCTTCTTTTTCCACCTCGAAGGTCTTTATGTAATCGTCAACTATATGCGACGATTTCAGCGTCTTGATGGCTTCTTCTGCCTCACCTTCATCGAATAGTTGTTTGGCCTTGCTCATCACCGAGTCAAGTTCACTCTCGTCGATGCGTGTATATTCTTCCACGTATTCATCGAGTTTCGACAGTGAATTATCGTATAGGTTCGTGATGCTGTCCAGTTTGGCTTTGTAGTCCCTCTCTTTCATCCTTTTTTGAGCCAACTGCGCTTTCAGCCGTTTTTCCTCACGGTCGTGTTTCGCGGTGAGGTTTGCAAGCATCTTGTCGTAGTTCTCGCTTTTCATCTTGTTGTAGGTGGCTGCATCGCACATCACAAGGCGCAACGGGCCTTTTTTCACCGACCAGCTTTCGGTCTCATCCTTGTTGAACAGCACATATCCGCTCTTCATCGCGAACACGAGCTTTATCGGGTCGCCCATCCTCGATTGCTTCAACTTCAGAGTGAACGCTCCGTTTTGCCCGCTGATTGTAGGTGACGCGTTGGTGCGTATATTCACGTTTGCAAGCACTGTCTTAGGCCTTTTGCCATTGTATTTATAGGTTATGCCGCTCTGCAATGTCTCTTGTGCGTTTAGGCTTACCGCAAAGAGCAACGTCATCAATATTATAAGTGACCTTTTCATAATGAATCTTTTATTCGTTTAGTAATTTCTCTATTTTTGCCACGTCATTTTCTCGTTCTTTGGTTATCAGTCCCCGTGTCCTGCAGTCGGCAAAGTCGCCAAGGAAATTCTCTTTCTGTTCTGGTTTCCATTTCATATACACTTCTTTGGCTTGGTCAAATTTGCCGTCAAGCAGCATTGACAGAGCCAATGTCGTGTATATTATGTGCTGCGTCGTATCGGTCTGTATGGCTTCCTCAGCATATTTTGTCGCCTCGGCAAAATTCTTCGTGTAAAGTTTCAGCATTGCCAAGCTGTTGATTGCCATGGAATATGACTGCCTTACATCCGCATTCGGCTTGGTTTCTTTTCCGAAGATGTCAATCGACTTCAATAGTGATGTTTCAGCTGCCGGATAGTCGTTGAGCATCATTTTCATGTCAGCGTCGCCCTTCAGCACCCATGCCAGATATTTTCTGTACCAATCAGGGTGCTTTTCATATATCCGGTTATACACTTCTATCGACTTGTCGTAATAGTCTTTGCTTTCAGCGAATTTCTTCTCCTGAAAACATATTATTCCTAAGTTGGATAATAGCAAAGCCAAATGCTGGTCGTAGAATTCAGGTGCCTTCTCCGAGAGGCGGTATGCTATATCCAGCGCTTCCTTATGGATTTTCTCTATTTCTCCAAAGCTTTTGCCTTCCCTTTGATAAAGCACTGCCAATGCGTTCAATTTCACTGAAAGATATGGCTCGTTGGCCTCAGGATTTTCTTTTTCCAACTTTCGGTCTATTTCCACCGATTGCAGCAACATCCGT
>JAKVKZ010000009.1 GCA_022484565.1 Muribaculaceae bacterium | reverse complement strand
TTGTCGTGACGGTAATTAATAACGCTTTTTAGCACCAAATAGGCTAATAGGCTGATATTCAGATAGTGGAGCAACACTGGCAGTGTTGAGGTAAGCAGTTCGAGTCTGCTATGCTCCACGATTTATTCTCTTTGGCAGCGGCTTGCCGCTGTCTCTTTTTTGGGGCATTAGCTCATCTGGTAGAGCGCAACACTGGCAGTGTTGAGGTAAGCAGTTCGAGTCTGCTATGCTCCACGATTTATTCTCTTTGGCAGCGGCTTGCCGCTGTCTCTTTTTTGGGGCATTAGCTCATCTGGTAGAGCGCAACATTCGCATTGTTGAGGTAGGCAGTTCGAGTCTGCTATGCTCCACTCCGCATTCCAAATTGAAAATAATCATAACAATTTTTCCGAAAATATGTAAACAATGTGAGATTCGTTATGTAATTTTGCACAATACAAATTGTGCGTAAAAGGAAAACATTATGAAAAAATACACATCAATTATTTCAGGGCTATTGATTTTGACAGCAATGTCACTCGGTAGTTGTTCAAGGAGTGAGAAAAATCCTAAAGAACTATACGATAAATGTTCTTCAGGCGTAGTGATGATTATGAACCAATATTACTACACCATAAATCTTCCAGATGGTGAGCAACTCTATTTTTCTGATTTGGTTAACGGAGAGCTTAAGGGACTGTGCTTAGAAAAGGAAGAGATGGAAAAGAATAAAGCCATCAGTTTCGGTACAGGATTCTTTATTTCAAAGGATGGAAAGATAATGACCAATCGTCATGTGGTTAGTCCATATATTGAGAAATCGGAATCAAAGCAACTTCTAAAAACATTCTTTGATAACATTACGGCGCTGCTGCAATACAAGCAACAGGAAATGTCGGACCAATATGACCAATTGTCCAGTCAAATACAAAGCAACACCTACTTTGACGAATTCGGCAATGTTACGGAAAGTCCGGACAACACACAACTCAGGGAACAGCAAGACGAATTGCGCACGGAATACAACAATCTGAACGAAAGCATCAGCAATTTGAACAATATTGATATGAGCGAAGTCACCATAGAAAGCACATGCAGCGTAAGTGTGGCTTTCAACGACAGCTTTGTGACAAATGCCAGCGACTTCAAGAATTGCGCAGTGACAAAGGTCTCGGATGATGAGAATGCTGATTTGGCAATAATTCAACTGACGGACAAAACCACTCCACAGGACCGATATGTATTCCATTTCTTGGGCGACAATAAAGCAAAAGACGAGTTGTCGTTTATCAGTAAGATATTCGTAAAGGACAGTCAATTCAATGAGCCACTTAAAGTGCAGGACCCAGTGTGCAT
This sequence comes from Muribaculaceae bacterium, assembly GCA_022484565.1. Lineage (GTDB taxonomy): Bacteria > Bacteroidota > Bacteroidia > Bacteroidales > Muribaculaceae > JAKVKZ01. Next base: position 61,015 of record JAKVKZ010000009.1, on the reverse strand, counting down.
GATAGGCTACAATCAAGGAATAGTGCTTGCCTCAACGCAGCAGGGAATCAAGGCCCAGATAACTGCTGGAAATGTGTCGCAAGAGCCTGATGACACTAAAATCCTCTACAACATCTCCACACTTGCAGGGTCAAGTGGCAGTCCGGTACTGAATAAATACGGCGACGTGGTGGGTGTGAATTTCGCCAAACTCAACAACACACAGAATTTCAACTTCGGCATTCCAATGTCGCAGATAAGGAAATTCCTCAATTTATGAGTGAACGCGTAATCTGTTATTTCCCCTGGAATCTAAATCTGTAGGACGAAGCCATCTGATAGTTGGAAATGGCTCTCAAATAAATATCATTTTTGTTGGATTGAACCTTCTTTGCCACAAAAGTGTGATTTTGCGGCGTTATGATAAATTGGTTATTCTTTCTGTTGGGTGAAAGAGTAACTAAGCGGTTTCCTTCAAAATAGCCCATATCCTCGTACGTGGCCATAAATGCCCTCGGCCTGTAATTAGGCTTCAGAACGTCCTGCCCGTAGAAATAGGAAGTGTAACCCATGTGCAGCATTCCAAGCACAGTAGGCATCACATCAATCTGAGATGCCACTTTTCCGAATTTTTGAGGCTTTACAAAGCCTTCTGAGAAAATCAAGGCCGGAATTTGATATTTATCGAGAGGAATGCTCGTGTTGCCGGCACTTGACGAGCAATGGTCGGCTACAAGGACAATCACAGTATTCTTAAACCATGGCTGCTTTCTCGCCTCGGCCATAAACTTGCCAATTGCATAATCGGCATATTTCACGCCACCTTCCCTGCGCTTCTGTTCAGGCGGAATATCAATTCTGTGGTCGGGATAAGTGAATGGGCGATGATTGCTGACCGTCATGATATGGAGAAATGCTGGCCGTCCACTTTTGGCGTTATTTCCCATGACCTCAATGGTCTTATTGAAAATATCCTCATCACAAACGCCCCATATATTGCTGAAATGAATTTGGCTGGGAGCAAAATTATTCTCGTCGATGATTTCATATCCATTGGCAGAGTAAAACTCAGCCATATTATCAAAATAAGCCTTGCCTCCATAAAGAAATTGGGTAATATATCCCTTGGAGCGAAGTACGCTGCCAACAGTGAAAAGATTGCCATTATCCTTCTGCTTGATTACGCTTTCGCCTGGAGTAGGGGGAACACATAGAGTCAAGGCCTCAAGACCACGCACAGTGCGGTTGCCAGCTGCAAACAGACTGTCGAACACAAAACTTTCATCAAGCAATTTGTCGAGATTAGGCGTGAGATGCTGGTCATTACCATAACGGGTAAGATACGACGCACTTAAACTCTCTTCGGTGATAAGAATGATATTCTTTTTGATTTCCGCGCCGGAATCAGTCACAATATGCTGATTGTACAGACCTTTACTTCCATATTGCGAATTGATTGTGCGTTCAGCTTCTGCCAAAGGCAACATTGAATAGAAATCCTTGTAGTCAAGGCGATTGCTGATAAATGCCCTGCAAAGTTTGTCCAAACCGTTAGTCTGAAGTTCATTCGTGAAAATATTGGAATGCACTTCAGCCAAAGGCGCCAAATACAATATAATGAACGATATTGCAAACGCTCCGACATACTTGGCAAATTGTGTGCAGTGGACGGTGAAAGAGGAATAGCTTGAAAAACATTTATATTTTCCTTTTATTATCAGCCATGTAAGGAAGCCAGCGACTAAGGTGAGAACTGAGAAAATAGGCACAATAGAATAGGATTCCATGATATTGCCTACCACTTCATTGGTGTAAATAAGGTAATCAACAGCAATGAAATTATATCTGACGCCAAACTCATCCCAGAAGAAATATTCACCTACAGCACTTAAGAGCATGATGAACATGGTGACAAATATAAAGAAGACATAAAGGAAATACGACCATTTCTGCCTAATTGGAGGGAAGAAAAGGCGCAGAGCAAAACTGACTACCTTGTAGGCCAACCAACTATTGACAATCAAGGGAACGACACTACCATAATCGTCAGTAATATCATGAAAAAGAAGAAAATACAAGAATGTCAATCCTAATAAAGAAAGGATTATCAATCCAACAGGTTTTTTATATTTCCATTCGTTGAGAGTGACCAAATTAAGAAATATGAAAGCGGTGCAGACAAAAGCGGTGGCAACATCGTTAATGAAGCCTAAAGCGAAGATTTCAATCCATTCAGGGAATGAAAACGAAATTTGCGTCTGCGGATTGAACAACAGCACGATGCGTAGCAAAAAGCCAATAATCACCGGTAACAAAACCAACCATTTCAATGTGTTGCAAATTGCGCCGGAATCGCTATTAGCATCACATTTGAGCTTAAATACATTCTTTATATCCATCTTATATTTTGAGCAATTATTTACTAAATAATTTGTAAAAGTAGAATGTTTTCTCCAATCAATCGGGATATATCCAATATTTAACAATTACCCATTAAAAGGCAAAAAATAACGAAATTTATATTTCAAGTTCCATAAAATTGATGTACATTGCAGCCTCAAAAGAACAATACAAAACTTAAAACAGTTATGACTCACATATTCAATCGCATACGTAACCTAACATTCATCGCGTCGGCAATTCTTCTTGCCTCGCTTTTATTAATCAGCTGTTCGACGTTGAAGACATCAATGAGCGCATCATCCAAATGGCAAAACGGTGAACTTCCAGTTGATTCAGCCGCATATAAGGATGTGGTATACAAAACAGTTGACGGACGGACGCTTGAACTCGACATATATATGCCACATTACATAAAGGCAGGCACAAAAGTGCCAGTACTCATGTACGTTCATGGTGGCGCTTGGGTTTGGGGCAATAAGACGGCAATCCGCTACACTTTCCGCCAGTATATCATGCGTCAGCTATTAAATAGCGGAATAGCTATAGCATCAATTGATTATAGACTTGTCGACAGCACATCAGTACATCTCGCCCAACAGATATCCGACTGCAAAGATGCAGTGCGCTGGATGCGGCTGCATGGTTCGGAATATGGAATTGACTCCGACAATATAGGAATAGCAGGTGCATCGGCCGGTGGACATCTTGCATTGATGACAGGATTTACAAATGATTCGGAGTTTGTCGGTGATGCTGCTTTAAGTGGAGTGTCGGCAAAAGTGAACTATATTGTGGACTATTTCGGACCTACCGACATGAACGCCACTTACCACTGCAATCTCAATGCATTATTCCTTAGTATATTAAGGCATAAGATGCCCGATTTGTACAAAACCCGCAATGACCAACTCTATAGGTTGAGCGGATATGATGTGGAAAAGCAAAAGAAGCAAGTAGTGGAAGAATGCAAGAAATGCTCCCCAATAAGCTATGTCTCAGCCAAATGCCCACCAGTCATTATACTTCATGGAACTGGTGACAGGCTCGTAAACTTTAATCAATCAGTGGACCTCCAGAAACGGCTTAAAAAGGCAGGAGTGGAATGTGAACTGATAAGGTACCCGGGACTTGAACACAGTTTCCCGAATGCCACAAAAGCACAGGCGGAGGACATTGCAACGCAAACTCAACGATTCATCCACACTCACACGAATGTGGCAATCAACAAATAAATAAAGAAAAGCAACCTGAATTGAAGGTTGCTTTTCTTTATTAAAGTCCTTAGCCTTATTCTTGCAGGACAAAAGACGGTTATAATTATTGGCTGACAATTACTTTGCGGTTGCCGACAATATAAATACCTGGGTCAAGACCAACTACAGCATTCGATGATGCAACGCCTTTGCGCAACAGTCGGCCTTCGACGCTATATACGTCAACCACGCCGTTGCTGCCCGAAATGATGCCGATTGTGCCAGTGACCACGCCTGAATAACGGGCCGAGCCATACACACGCCATTCATAGATGCTGCTGCCATAGCCCCGCATGAAGCGATAATCGCAGACGAGCTTCACATAACGGGCAGGGACATTAGCGAGTGTGCAGCTTTCAAGTCCGCCGACGCCATCGGTGCGGGTAAACGCTGTGGTCCACGCCACACCGTCGAGCGAAGTCTCGATGTGATATTTTGAGGCATAAGCCGATTCCCACTGGAATTCCATGCGGCGGAGCAGATAGGCGCTCTGCAAGTCAATAGTGACCGACTCGCCATCGGTCCAACCGCTTGCCCAACGTGTCTTTTCATTACCGTCGTTGACGTACTTGGCCGCTGTGCCATCACCCTCCGAACTTGTGCTGCTTGCCGGCTTGAAGAGCGCAAGATTCACATCCTCAAGTTTCAGTGCCTTCACCTTCGAAAACGCCTTGACAGTGTCGGCTGAAAAGCGGAGCAGATAATTGCCGGCTGAAGTAGCCGAAAAGTCGAACGTATTGGCATCGAACGCAGCTCTGCCATCATTTACCAAAGCATCGGAACTGTCGTAAATATCGACATTGACGACACCCTGCTGAAGGTTATAGACACCGCCAAACTGATTGCTGCCCTCGACCGTATAGGCAAGTGTGTCGCCAAGGATAAGCTGGGCAGAATCGGGAGAGACATCCATCGAAGCCAATTTCAGAGTTTCCTCCACCGCGATGTCGCACGAAACGGAATAGCCATCGGCTGAAGTTGCCGTGACCGTGAAATCACCATAAGTGGAAGGGCAGAACAGGCCATCGTCAACGCTGCCTGCGGCATCGGTTGAAGTCCAAGCCATTGCCTTGGAAACCGAATTGCCGGCAAGTGTGTACGCCTTAGCCGTGAGCTGCAGCTTCTCACCCTCCTTCATCTTGCTGGCAGGCGAAGAAAGGTCAATGCCGATAATGCTGTCGGCCGAGAACGACGACGGTATGCCGTAAACCTGAAATTCATAGAGAGAATAGCCATAATCGGTGGCACGCGTCAAGCCACGCATACGTATGTAGCGGCCTGTAGCGTTAACCGTCTGGTTATCGGTGCCCCCCGCGCAATCGGTGACGGTGCCGACTGTGGTCCATGCACTGTCGGCAACAACCTTGACAGTCTTGGTGCCGGTGATGTAGCTGCCGGTGAAATCCTCAGTGGCAGCACTGTCGGGAGCAATCTGAAGAATGTAAGAGGCAGCATGAGCCGTCTCCCACAGGAATTTCACACGCGAGATATAAGTGTTTTCACCCAAATCGACGTAAATCCATTGGTCATCAGTGTGCTGGCTGCCCCAACGCGAACCGGCAACGCCATCAACCGCATTCGCAGTGGCTGTGCCGGCATTTTCCTCCGAACTTGAAACGGCAGTCTTGCCCTCAGCCACATTGCGGAGAGACGGTGTGACATAAACCTCCTGCGAGAATTTTTTGCCCTGCGATGCAGCAGTGACCGTGTAAATGCCGACTTCATCGACGCTCAGCACGGAATCGGTGGCGACAGCCTTGCCATCGCGGGTTATGGTCCATTGCACAGGAGCATGGAAATCATTGCCGAACTGGTCGGTCATCGGCAACGTGAACGTCACCGGCTGTCCTTTCTCCACATAGCGCACAACGGGCGAAATAGCTGCCGAGGCAAGCACAGGAACATCATTGACAGTAATCTTCAATTTTGAGGAAACAGAGCCATAAGTGGCTGTGACGACGCAAGTGTCGCCTTTATGCGCAGTGGCGGCAACGGTGAAAACGCTGTCGGCAACAGTAGCGACCGCCGCATCACTGACGCTCAGCGTGACAGCAGCACCGTCAACCGATGCGCCATACTGGTCGAGCACCGCAGCCTTTATTACCGAAGAGCCACTCTGCGGCACCACATTGCCTGCCACAGAAGAGATTTTTACCGACGATGCCACAGGCGAATCGCTATAGGCCGTCATAGTGCGTGCCGGAGCCTTGAATGAGGCCACCGTCGCGCCATCTTTGCTGAAATGCACAAGACGTTCGGAAGCATTGGGGTTATAGACCACATAAGTGTATTTATAGGTCACGCCGTCGGAATCAAGTTTCCGATAAGCCGTGGCAGTGGGAACATCGGCATGAATGCTGAAGTCGATGTCGCCATAAGTTCGGTGTGAATGTATCACATAATAGGAAATATGGCCAGTGTCAGCATCCTTGGCGATGGTGCGGTTCAAGGCGTAGGCCTTGTCGAAAACAGCCGCGGCACTGTCGGGATTCCAACGCTCCATGTAGCACAGCACCACATTGCCCACCGAGGCATCGGCAAGAGCGGTGGTGTCGCCCACAGCGTCGAACCATTGATGGCCTGATGCCGACATCATCTTGCCGTAATCCCACTTCACAAAGTCGAGGTCCTGTGACAAGTAATTGAGGCACGGCGACACGGGCATCCACTGGATGGAGTGCATCCACAGTGGGTCGCCGCTGAACCATGTCCACCATCCTATTCCTTTGCTTGTTAGGTTGCTGCAATAAGGCGATGAATATTTGGTGTAGTCATAATTATGGTCAAGACCTTCATGGATGTGGTCGCGGTCGAACCAATATTCGGCCGTGGCACGTGACTCGGTGTTCCAGCCGAAGATGCCTGCATTACGCATGTCCTTGTCGCCAAGAGCCACACCAAGCAGATAAAGTCCACCCCACGACTGCATGGATTCAGAGGACGATTCCTGACCATTGCCATTGCTGTTGGCACCGTCGCCAAGTCCGCCGGCGTAGGAATGTCCTGCCCAAACGTCGAGAGTGCGGAGGAATGGGAATCGGTAATCAGTGTGGTCCCAGTTGGCATAATCCTTGGCAACCAACTTGAGCATTTCGCCATATCCTGCCTTGAAATCATCGTCCATCAGGCACAGTAATGCACCAGCATAGACGAAATATCCATAATGGAAATGGTGGTCGTTGAATTTGTCAGAGTCATAGCTTGTGTCGAAACCCACCAAGCTACCCCAACGTGGATAATAGGCGAAAAAGTCACGCGTCTCGCCAGGAGTGTAGGTGAGCCAATTGATGAGTTTAGCCTTCAACTTGTCGCGGCACTTTTGAAAAGTGGCGTTGTCGCCGAGTTCGCGGGCAAAAGTCATGTTGAGGGCCATCTGCGTCAAGCCCTTGCCGCCCCAATAAGTGTCGTCGCCAAAACTGCCCTTGGCTGCATAATCAGTCATCAATTTCGTCATCAGCGACAGAGAGAACGGATTTTTGGCTGCCTCATTCTCGGCTGGTGCGGGATAATAGGGGAGCATACCTGAGAAGGAATAGCTAACGTCCCACGTGTTGGATGATGCCGGTTCAGCAATCTTCATAGTGCCACGCGGAGTAAGATATGTGATGCCATTGAGACCAAAGCCAAGAGTAGAATTCTTGTAGGCGTGGGGCAGGAAGCCCTGCAGCACAGGAGCATCGGAGGAGGAGTTGAGCAGATTCTCGGCATTCACTTGCCAATGTGAAGTCACCATTGCCGACTGTTCGTCGTGGTTCCAGCTTAAAGTGGTGGAACGTGGCACAGAATAGGCATATTTGGCAAAATCGGCGAGGTCGGTAGCGGATTTCATCATTCCTATCGACACGAACTGGCTTGTACTGCCCGAGAAAGTTATGAATAAAGAATTGTCGGAATATTTGAATGAAACCGATTTCGGAAGGAAGACGCCATAGACGTCATCACCGATTTTCACGGCTATGTCATTACTTGAAATTGAGGAAATACTGCTCGTGGAAACCGTGTTGCCAAGAGCGTCGAAAAATTCAGGAGTAGAGGAAAATACGAGTTTCAGGGTAAGATTCTTTGTTTCAATCCATGTGAACGGCTGGCCGTGGGCCATGGTGACATACATCTGCTGACCGGCAGTAGTGCCCGGGAGGAGCATCTCCACATCCCAGTCGTGCCAATTGTCGGCGATGGCCGAAGTAGCCGTGAAATCGACACCCTGCACCTGAATGGAGGAATTCCATTTCACCTCGGTGCCGTTGTCGTTCCAGTAGGAAGGGTAATTAATCGTCACACCGCTTGCCGAGGGATGCACCATCTGCGGATACGCCCACAAGGCATCGGCAAACTGCTCATTGAGAAGATCGGTCCACCAGTCGTTGGTCGGAATAGGCCTACGGCTGCCGTCAGGCTCGGTGGTTGATTCGTTGAGCCACAACTTCTTGGTAAGCATGTAAGTGCTGTTGTCGCCTGAGTGTGCCGAAGTCTTCCCCTTCGACAAAGGCGGATAAGAAGCATAACTGCCGTTACCAACCTGCACAGCATCCTGTGCCATAGTACATTGCACCACTATTACAAGTAATGAGGCAAGAATATTTCTTATGATTGTTGAATGGTTCATATATGATTACTGTTGATTACTTGAAACTAAAGAGAAAAAACCCGCTTCAACTCGAAGCCGAAGCGGGCATCATACAATTTTTTTCTGCTTAAATTCAATCTTATCTACTAAACTTATAACTATTAATTACTTTACAAATAATTTTTTACCGCCAACAATGTAAAATCCCTTTTCAAGATTAATTGTAGCCTTGTCAGTTTCAACGTTATGGCGGATAAGGCGTCCATCCAATGTGTAAACATCAACAAAAGGATTCACATCGTCGACAATAACGGCATTGTTGGTTGTCGTACCATTAATCTCTATTGCCAGATTATTGACAGTAGGATTACTACTGGCATAGACATAAGCACCGAAAGGAGCAATTAAAGTGCCACTTGCAGCTATTACGAAAGTCTTGCTTGTTGCATCGTAAACATACTCGCTTCCTGTGGTGGTGTAACCTGAATAAGTTGAGTACATGCCGTTGAGCGTCATTGGAATCCACTTCAACATATTGAGATCTGGAGCAGGAGTCTCACCAGGAGTTGGAGTTACGGGAGTTGCGAAAACAGTGTCGTTATACGCCGTAATCGTGGTGAAATCAGCATTCAATTTGAGCATAAGAGGATAGTTGGCAGCACTTGAATTAGATGGATTCTTAGTTTTGAATGTTAGCTTCTTTTCTGCCAAATTAACCTTGCTGAGCAATTCAATTTCGAAATCTGAAGAAAGTGTACGGAAAGAGAACGGAAGAACGATAGGGCAATATTCATCACTCTTGGCGAAAGAGCCTGTGAAAGTGATGTTGTCGGCAGTGCTGACAGCGACATCATGGGCAGCATAGAACGGATGACCTGCTGTAAGAGCTATTGCATGAGCTGTGTAATTGTCACCGGAAACAGTCACTACATTGTTCTGGGTAGCGCAAGCCGCACCACTTGCCACATAAACGAGGCAGTTAGGATTGGCAACTGTGATAGTTGAAGGAAGACCTTTGACTGATGTCAAATCATTGTTTGTGACAGTAGCAGCATCGTTGGCGGCAAAAGTTGCGGCATTCCATGTGCCTGTGTAAATTTTGGCTGTGGCTGTTGCAGCAGATGTAAGCGACATTATGCCCTTGCCATAGACTTTGATTTCATAAATCGAATTGCCGTAGGCGGAAGCATTCTTGGTGGAATTGATTTTGATGTAGCGCTTTCCGCTAAGAGTAGTGCCATAGAAATCGTGAGTAGCGGCACCAAAAGCGTTGCCGGTCTTTGTATAGACAGCTGTGCCTAAATCATCGGCATTATCGGAAGCGTAAACTTCATAATCCTTAGCTATTGCAGCTTCCCATTGAACCTCAATCAGGTCGATGTCGTAATTGCCACCAAGGTCAACGGTAATCCAGTGGTTGATTTCCTGGTCGGCAGCTTCAGTGCCACTGTTTGAAATCCAGCGGGTGCCATCGTTACCATCGATTGCAAAATCAGCAGAAGCAGTGGTGGAAGCATCGGCAGTGGCAGTTGCTCCGTTTGAAGCAAGTGCAATGTTGTCGCCTTCGGCTACAGTGTTGATAGTGATAGGGCTGCTCGTTACAGAACCTACAGTCGCGGTGAAAGTTGCAGAACCTTTCTGAGTGGAAGTGAACACGCCGTTAGTGATGGAAGCGCCACTTGTGTTGGCTGAGAAATTGTAAGTGATTCCATCGGTGGAATATGCTTTGCCATACTGGTCGGTAGCTGTTGCGGTGATGTTTTCACTGCGTCCGGCCACTGTGACAGTGTTGGAAGAGATGTTGACATAAGTCAAAACGCTTGGTGCAGAAGCAGTTCCGGCAACGCGGAATTCCCACATGCTCATGCCATAGCCAGGATAACCATTTTCAATCTGAGAAACTTTGATATAACGGGCAGTTACAGGAGTAGCTAACACATGTGTGTCCTCGTAAGGAAATTCAGTGAGAGTGGCGTCCTGACTGATTATTTCGGTAGTGCCCCATGCAGGATTGCCTTCAGTGTCGAGTTGGGTAGCGGTGTAAATCTTGTACGACTTGGCGTAAGCATTCTGCCAAATCATCTCAATGGCATTAACACTGTAGGTGTTGCCGAGATCCACATACCAATACACATCAGTGCCAGTGACAGCACCTCCGCCGGCCTCCCAGCGAGTGCCTGTGTTGTTGTCGTTGCTCAAATAGGCGGAAGCATCGTTATGGCTTGCGTGGGCTACAGCCAATGAATTATTGGTGGTAGCGGCAATGTTGGTGTTGGTTGTCCAATTATATTTAACTGCCAAGGTGCCAGTACCTGTGCAGGCAAGGCCAGCTACAGTAGCGCTGGCAGTGAGAGTGTAAGTGCCGAGGGTGTTGCAGGTCACACCAAAAGTGCCATCATTGTTGTTTGTGATGGTTACATCGCTTGATGAGGCTGTGAGTGTTGCACCCGCTTCAGTTGCATCAATGACGGTGCCGATAGAGTTCAGCCCTGAGACAGTGACTGTACCTGATTCTCCTTGATTGATAGTAAGGTTAGTAACGCCGAGTTCCTTTACTACATCATAGTCGGCTACACGTTCAGCCACACGGAATTCATAGAAGCTGTTGCCATATACTGAGCCACGTGTTTGGCAATAAACCAGAAGATACCTTGCAGTGGCATTAAGACCACTGTGAGAGTCGGTGTAAGGGAAGCCCGTCAAAGTCTTATCCTGCGAATAGATAGGAGTGGCAGCCGACAGATCTTGAGTCAAAGTCTTAGTGCCATCCTCATTGGTGGTATATGTAGGTTCAGTGGTGAATCCATAGACCTGATAAGTCTTGGCGTAAGCACCCTCCCACACGATTTCGATGTCGCTGATGGTCTTCGCCTCAGTGAGGTCAACGAACCACCATTCGCCGTCTTTAGTGGCTGATTCCCAACGGGTACCAGTATTGCCGTCGTTACCGGCACTTGCTGTTCCACTTGAAGACACAGCTGTTTTGTTAAGAGCCAGATTGGTCGTTTCTGTCCAATCCACGCCCCATGCTTGCCCTGTGAAAAGGCAAACCAATAAACTTAAAAATAATAATTTTGTTTTCATTTGAATAAATATTTAATAAAGATTCACTTGATAATGCATTTTATTGTAATATGCTTGTTGTTGCCGAGATTGACATACACCACATACATACCTTTTGCCAATGCCGACACGTCGATTGAGTGCCCATCGGCCGTGCCAACCATTCTGCCGCTCATATCAAAGAGCGTGATGCCATTGATGTTTTCAGCTGAAATGACGCGCATCAGTGAGCCGTCGCAACACACTCTTACTTGTTGCTCCTGCTTGGGAGAATACACGCCTGCAGAATTGCTGAACGACAGCCACGCAAGTTTGCAATGGGTATTTTTCGTTTCTTTTACGATGATTTTCTGTTTGCCGGCATTGAGAGGGACCTCAATGGTCTGGGTAGCCCAAGTGCTTGTGCTTCCTGTAGCGGTAAGTTCTTGTTCAGCCAAGACATTGCCGGCTGAATCAAGCACTTGAACATTGGGGTTGAACAGATTCTCCTCGCTTGTCACACGGAAATTCATCTTATATATACCTGTGGAAGGCACATCAATCTGATAAGTCATTTTGCGGCCTATGCCGAACATGCTGATTTGAGCAGGGAAAACGCTGTCGGGGTCGGTCGTCTTCTCAATGGCGTTGATGTAGTCCTCATGCACAAATTCTGTGGCTGGAATCAGCTCATTCAAAGCATAGAATTTGCTGAAATCGTAGGACGACATATTGAGATATGCCACGCCAAGGTCGGTTAAAGTGCCGGCAGGGATGCCCTGTGAGGCACTTGGATAGACCACGAGGCGATAGTAGGGATACTTGTTGCTGCCACGCGCCTTGAACCATGCGTAGCGGAATACATAATTGCTAAGCTCAAGACTCTGCACCTTCTCAATCATCGATGACTGCTGCGTCTCGGCAGTAATGCTGCTTGATTCCCAAGAGCAGAACTCAGTGAGCCATACTTGCTTGCCGTATTTCTTGGCGAATGTCTCCACAAATTCGAGCACAGCCGATGGGCTGTCCATGTAACTGTGCAAGGCCAGATAATCGTAAGTAGGAGCAGTGCCGTAGAGATTCTTGTAGGCTGCGATGAAGGCATCGAGCCACTTGTCGGGAGTGCTGTAACTGATGCCGTCCGACAGAGTATCGCCTGAATAGTTGAGCGCTGGAGCCACAAGTTTCAGCCCAAGTTCAGCGGCAAGAGCCTCAAGCGCGTGCCATTTCTCGGCAGCTGCCGCGGGAGTCATGTTCGACTGCTTGGCGAAGTTAGGCTCGTTAAAGCCTAATAGATATTTTGCCTTGGGATGTGCAGTGTAATAGGTGCGCAGAGCTGTCTCATTGTAATTGCCGTTCCATGCCATTGGCACGAACTCCATGTATTTGCTCATGGAATCGGCAACCATCGGGGATGGAGTGGTGCCCCAGTTGTAAGTCCAGGAGCAACCGGCCGAGATTGCCTTCACATCGTCGAGATAATTGAAATTATCCTCGCCGACACCCCTTTTGAAACTTTTTCCGGCTGCGTCAACACTGAAATTGACAATTCCAGAGAAAACAAGGATTAAAATTGCATACACGATTTTCATATCTTAAAATTTATAAGTTCATGGAAAGATCGGAATAATTGCCGCCTTTCCAGAAATAACTTTGATATTCATTGTCCTTTTGATACACACGCACATAATCAACCATCATTTCGGAGTGGCCTGCATCGAGGGCAGTAATGCCGTCGCCGCTTGTGATTCCAGTGAAATACCCGCCAACAGCAAGGTCGAAAATGATGAACATCTGATTGTGGAAATAATCGCCAGCCGCCCATTTTTTGCCTTTTTCTGAAATGTCGAAATGATAATATGGAGGGTTGTTGGGATATGTGTCCCTGTCGAGATACATCGACACACTGTCATCGTCCCATACGAGTGTGAAAGTGTGGAATTTGCCGTCCTGCAGGCTGTAATTATTGTTCACGGCATGGAAATAATTCGGATAACTGCCATTCTCATAGTATCCCCAATGGCAAGCACCATTGAAATAGCGGTCCTGGGATGAAATCTTTATGCCATCGCCGTTACCCATCTCGAAAATGTCGATTTCACCGCACTGTGGCCATCCCACAGAGGAGAAATTCTCACCCATGAGCCAAAAGGCCGGCCAGAGGCCATTGGATGTTGCAGGAATCTTCACACGCGCCTCAATCATGCCATGCTTAAATGTGAATTTATGCATAGTATTGACTCTGCCTGATGTGAAATTGCGGCCCTTGAAAAATTCGCGACGCGCCGTGAGGATAAGGCATCCGTCCTCAACAGTGACGCTGCGCTTGCTGTTGTATTCAAGTTCGTTGTTTCCACTGCCGCCATTTCCTGTTTCAATGTTCCATGTGTGCTTTGTGTCGAGCTTATTGCCGTTAAATTCGTCAGCCCACACTATGCGGTAGCCATTGGCAACACCTGCAAGAGCGACATTGAAGTGGAATAGGATAGCTAACAGACCAGCTATGAAACCAGCCTTGCCGAGCCATGAGAGTATGTGCAAATTATCTTGCATAATCATTTATTTTATGAGTATTTTCTTTACTTGTCCGACACTTTTCACGATATATATTCCCGACGGGAGGTTGCCGGCTTCCATGTGATTGCCATTAGTAGATGCCACCAATATTCCAGCTATGCTGAATGCCGCAATACCATTGCAGCCGGAGTCGGCGACAAAACCGCCGTCAGAAGCGACAACCCTTAATCCACAGGCATTGTCAGCGACAGTGCTGATTACAGATGAAGCGGCAGGCTTATAAAAGAATGCGGCATCGAGGTCGAATGCAGTGCCAGAAGCATTGCCTGGCAGAATCGACATCACATAAGTTTTGGTGAACGCCGACGAGGAGGCATAAGTCAATCCCAGATTGCCCATTATCCGCATCGGAATGTCGATGTGATGCCATTTTCCATCACGTGGGAAATTCGTCAAAGGCTGATAAGTCTTGCCTCCGTCAACGTAAGCGGAATTGCCTATCACCACGTGTGTGGAGTTGCCGGCAGCATCGTAGAAGATGAAATCCATGGTCTGCGGTGTGGCTGAGCGCAAGGCTATGTGAAAATGATAGGAATTGTCGATATCGCTGAGATTTACGGTCTCCTTGTCGGTTACCATATATCCCATTCCAGTCCATGAAGCACCGGCTTTCACCGATACTGGCATGAACGTATCTTCCACACCAAGAGAATTTTCGCCGCTTGAAGTGCCGAAGTTCAGACCATTCCAATTATAAAGTACACAGTTCTTTCCATCGTCGCGCAGGTCGAGTTTGATTTTGGATGCTATGCCGTATTGGCTGATTGTCTTGTTGCCGAGCAGGATAGGACAGATATTCGAGCTTTTAGCAAAATCGAATGAATTAAGTCCGCCATCGCTAATAGTGACATTTGCAGTGTCAACCGCCTCATCCACATTTTTGCCTATCTCGCCTGCCGCCGATGTGCTGACGTTGAGCCACGCAAGTTTGCAAGATGCCTTGCCCGATGACTTCACCACTATCGTTGCCCTGCCGGCCTCAAGTGGAAGCGCAACGGAGCGGAAGCCCCATGTTGACACGCCGCCAGTACCGCTGAACTTCACATTGGCAAGTGCCACACCGGCTGTGTCGAGCACATTCACGGCAGTGGAATCGGAAATGGCTATGCGCAGATTCATGTAATAGTCGCCTGCCTGCTTTATGTCAATCTGATAAGAGAGAGCCGTGCCCGGAGCAAAATCGACCTGCACAGGCAGTGTGTCCCCACTGTCAGTATTTTTTTCTATACTCGTCAAGTGATCCTCATTGACAAACGAATTGGCCGCAACCTTTTCGTCAACGGAATGATACTTGGCATAATCATAAGTTGACATGTTCACATAAGCCACGCCCAGGGCTGTGAGATTGCCTGCCGCTGAAGCCGAGCTGACGATAGGCACCAATCCGAAATATGGATAAGTGTCGTTGCCACGGGCTATGAACCATGCGTAACGGAACACGTATTTGCTTTGCTCAAGCATCTGCAGCTTGCCTATCATCTGCGATTGCTGCAACGCTGGTGTCAGATTCTTCGATTCCCATGAGCAGAACTCGGTGAGCCACACTTGCTTGCCGTATTTCTTGGCAAATGCCTCAACGTAGCCGATCAATGATGACGGGGAGTCCATGTAGCAGTGCAGCGCCAGATAATCATAAGTCGGTGCAGTGCCATACAGATTCTTATATGCAGCTATGAACGCATCCATCCATTTGTCGGGAGTGCTGTAGCACACACCGTCGCTGAGTGTCTCGCCCGAATAATTAAGGGCGGGTGCCACAAGCGACAGGCCAAGTTCCTTGGCAAGAGCCTCCACATCGTGCCACCGTGCGGCAGCAGCCGCGGGAGTCATGTTGGCTTGACTTGAAAAGTTCGGCTCATTGAATCCCAAAAGATATTTCTCACCTGAATCGGCGGCATAGACAGCCCGCAGGGATGCCTCATTGTAGTCGCCGTTCCACACCATCGGGACAAATTCCATGCTTTTGCCTGTGCCAAGCACACTTGCCACCGCCGCATTGGGAGCGACACCCCAATTATACATCCACGAACATCCTGCCGAAAGAGCCTTCACATCCTCAGTGTAAGTGAAATTGTTCTCACTCACGCCGCGCTTGTTGCTACGCGATGATTGTGCCGACAGCCCGATTGCCAGGCAGAGCAATAATGCCAAACTTATTCTTAGTTTCATCAGTCGATTTTGAATTGAAATTTATGACTGTTTTTTATGTTGTAATCGCTGGAAGAATGCACAGAGAGGGTATGGTCTCAATGGTTCGGGGCATGGCAGACACGGCATTTCCATGCCGCCAAGCCCCAACCATAAGACTACTTTCTAATTATCCAACTATAAACTAAACCTCTATTTTACAAGCACTTTCTGTGCGTGACCTGCATTGCGGACAATGTAGATGCCCGACTGCATTCCGTCAACCGACAGGCTGCTTGCATTTGTGGAATTGATGAGTGCCCCCGATACATTGAAAATCTGGATGCCGCCATTCTTGGCAGTCACATTGATGCTGCCGTTTCCTCCAACAGCCTTGAAGCCGTTGTCGGTCTTTACTGTGCTCACACCTGTTGAAATTGGCTTGTAGAAGAAAAGTCCGTCGTAATCCACGGTGAATCCTTTAGTTCCGCCCATTAGTGCGAACAGTACGTTTTTGTCGCTATAGGCTGTGGAAGTGGAGAAGTTAAGACCTAGTTTGTTGAGTGCCGTCATTGGGACGTCGATGTTGTACCATTCGCCATTGCGGGTGATTTCACCGATTGGCTCATAAGACTTGCCATTGTCAACGAATGGTGTGGTACCTATAGCCAAATTAGCTGCAGTTCCTTTGCCGTCGGTTATGCCAATGTCGAATGTCCCGGCTGCTTGAGCCTTGAATGCCATGTGCAAATAATAATCTGCCGTAATTTTTGAAAGGTCATAAGTCTTTGTTTTGCCAACATAATAGCCGATCCCTGACCAACCTGCGCTACCAACTACGAAATCCATGTATTCTCCGGCAACTCCGAAAGAATTAGGACCTACTGCCGTGCCGAAAGATGATGAGCCATCCCATACATACAGGAATGTGTTAGTGTCGTCTGGGCCAATGTTAACGACGACTTTCGATGAAGCGTCGGCGCTTTCCAATGTCTCTTCGCCAAGATAGATCACATAAAGGCTGTCAACTTTTGAGAAATCAAAAGGAGCATCACTTGCCTTTGTAACGGTCTGTGCATTTGCACCACTTATGGCCAATGCAGCCATTGCTAATAATAAGTTGAACTTTTTCATAACAAAATGATTTTAAAAATTAATTATATAATACGATTGACTAATATCCAGGATTCTGCTCAATTCCCTCAAGCTCAATCTCTTTGGAAGGGATAGGAAACAATTCATTCTTGCCTTCAACGAATGTGGCCATGTTGGCCTTCACCTCGCTGGTTTCTCCAGCCTTGTAGGCTTCCATCACATCCTTTGCAACGCCCCAGCGGCACAGGTCGAACCAGCGTCCGCCTTCCATTGCGAGTTCCACGCGGCGCTCGTGACGGATTGCCTTGCGTAGGTCAGCCTGAGTGTTTGAGTATGTGACTGAAACGCCTTGAATTGTGGTGGTGTAAGGGAATTTGGGGAGTGCTGTCGTTTCACCATTGGAGCGGGCACGTGAGCGCACTTGCTCCAAAGCCCATTGGGCACGGTCAAGATTATTGAGTTCACAGCATGCCTCGGCATACATCAGCAACACGTCGGAATAACGTATCACCTTATTGTTTAGCGGTCCGCGGGTAGCGTGCGACAGACGCGGGAATGTGCCGTCGTCGTTAATCCATGCATATTTCTTGTTTAGATAGCGGTCGCCAAGATAGATTTCCTGTGCAGGAGTCTCTATCTGTTCGTCGGTCGGGTTGATTATAGTTTCGTCGCGGCGGATGTCGCCCGGCTCGAACTCATCGTAAAGATTCTGGGTTGGCTTGTTGAAGCCCCAACCGCTGCCAAGTTGGCTTGAACGTGAGCGGGTGAGAACCTGAGTGAAACTTCCGCGGGTGAAGCCGTCGCCTTCGCCATAATCGCTGGTGGCATCGTCCATGTATTGTATCTCGAACACCGATTCCACTCCGTTTTCACCTGCAAGGGTGAAGTTGTCGTGATATTTTGAGCATAATGAGTATTGTCCTGAATTGATGATGGAGTCGCCCCATTGCTTGGCGTGCGCGTAATCCTTCATGTAAAGATAGGTCTTGAGCAGCATGGCCTGAGCTGCACCCTTAGTGGCACGGCCAAGATCAGTGCTGCTGTAACCGCTCTTCAGCGGTAGGCGGCTCTGAGCATCGGCCAAATCCTTCACGATGAACTCATAAACTGCATCGGATGTGGCGCGGGGCTGGTTCCACTTGTCGGAACTGTCGACCACGAAATCCACGATTGGCACACCGCCATAGATGCGTACCAGACGGAAATAATAGAATGCGCGGAGGTATTCAGCCTCGCCGATAAGCCTTGAACGCATGGCATCGCTGATGGAGTCGCTGCTCATGGCAGGAATCTCGGTCAATGCAAGGTTACAGCGTGAAATGCCTTGATATTGAGCACGGAAATAGTCGAGCAGCAAGGTGTTGTTGGCTGTAGTCTTAAAATTCTCTATGTCGTAGGCATCGGCCATGTCGCCGATGTTCTGGCCACCCTTCAGGGCATCATCTGAAGCCACGTCGCCAATAAACCACTCTGAAAAATAGGTGGTGTTGTATTCCCATCCCAACGGGGCATAAGCGGCATTGACGCACTTCACGGCTGCTGCGCTTGAAGAGAAATAATCATTGAGCTTTGTGGTGCCAGGGGTGCCGTCGGTGAGCCAATCCTGACATGAAACGAGGCTGAGCAAAACTATAGGGAGAAGCCCTACAAATATATTTTTTTTCATTTTAATAGCTTGTTAATGTTAGAAATTCAGATTCACTCCCATCATGATTGTGCGCGACTGGGGATAGTTGCCGTAATCCACACCGCCACCCACCTCGGGGTCGTAACCGGTATATTTTGTGCAGGTCAGCAGATTGTTGGCCGATACATAGAAGCGGCAACGGTCGATTCCCACTTTTGTGGTCAGCACCTTTGGAAGGGTGTAACCCACTTGCAGGTTCTTGAGGCGCAAGTATGAACCGCTTTCCACGAAGCGGCTTGATGCAGCGTAATTGTCGCTGTTGCCGTAAGGGTTAGGTATTGAGCCTGTAATGTTGTTTGAAGTCCAAACGTCGGTCATCTTATCGCTGAGGGTGGCCTCTACACCTCTGCCCTCGGTGCGTACACGCACTTGGTTGTATATCTTGTTGCCCACTTGTCCTTGGAAGAACAGCGACATGTCGAAGCCTTTCCATTCTGCACCCAGATTGAGGCCGTAGGTCATCCACGGGAACGGGTTGCCTATGTCGGTCTTGTCCTTGTCGTCGATGCAGCCGTCGCCATTCAGGTCCTGATATTTAGCATCGCCTGCGTGATAAGGCTGAGCTGCGTCGGTGTAGCCCCACATGGCGGCTTTTGCCTCGGCATCGGTCTGGTACACGCCTTGATACTTATATCCGTAGAATGTGTAGAGAGCGTAGCCCTCATCATTCAATGTGTAAGCGCCATATTGCTTTTCGCCACCATTGAGGGCGGTCAATTTATTGTTGATGAACGACACGTTGCCGTTGATGCTATAGTTGAAATTGCCAATATGGTTATTGTGTCCTATTGTGATTTCAATACCTTTGTTGCGCACTGTGCCGACATTCTTCTGAGCATCGTAGCGGTTGCCTATGTAGGCAGGGCCTTTCACTGTGAGCAGCATGTCCTTTGTGTCGCGAAGGAAGAATTCCACTGAGCCACTTAACATTCCTTTATAGAAACTGTAGTCGATACCGGCATTCCATGTCTCGGTCAATTCCCATTTTCCGCCCTGATTGATGTAGGTGAGGACTGTGGCGCCGTCGGCAAGCGACTGCGTTGAGCCGAACACATAGTCAACGAATGTCGGACCAGTGGTGAATATCGTCTGGTTGAAGCTGTCGTTACCGATTTTGTCGTTACCGATACGTCCCCAGCCGAAACGGAGTTTGAGGTAATCAAGATGGTTCACATTCTTCATCCAACTTTCCTCACTCATCTTCCAGCCAAGTGCCATCGACGGGAAATAGCCCCACGTGTTCTCAGGGAACTTGTTGCTGCCGTCGGCGCGGAAATTGAATGTCACCAGATATTTGTTCATGAATGAATAATGTGCGCGGCCAAGGAACGACAGGCGGCGTGAACGGCTCACTGCATCGCCCGAGTTTCGCGATGATGATTCAGTCTGCGACAGATACCAATGGTTGGAATCGTCGGCGTTGGTGATATTCTTGCCTGAACCACTGAGACCGTACATATCGTATTCCTCACCAGTCTGACCTACCATTATTGAAAAGTCATGGTCCTTGATGGTGCGTGCGTAGGTCAACACGTTGTTCCAGATGACTGTGCTGTAGCGGTACATGCTTGTAGAGAGGAAGTTGTTCTCGCTTTTGTCGTAAGTGGAAAGTTCGTATTTAGGCGTGTAATTGCGGTCGCGGGTCGTGGTGATGTCGGCGCTGACATCGCTGCGGAAAGTGAGGTGCTTAATAGGTGTAATCTCCATATATACGTCGCCTACCCAACGCTCAACCTTCGAGCTGGGGTTGTTGTTCTCAACCATGCTATAGGGATTGACCACGTTCTTGAAGTTTGATGATGCACTTATTTGATTGCTAAGGTCGGCACCTTTCTTATTTACTGAACCAGCGGGATAACGCACAGGATCCCATGGTGCCATGGCAAGAGCTGCCGACAGGATTGATGCGCCCGGGCTGGAATTGTTGTTCATGGCGTTGCGGCCAGTGGAATATGCGTATGTGATGTTTTCGCCTATCTTCATCCAGTTCTTCACTTGGAATGATGTGTTGGCGCGGATGGTGTAACGCTTGTAGTTTGAACCTTTTATGGTACCATCTTGGTCAAAGTAACTGCCGCTGAACGAATACGTTGCGTTGTCGGTGCCACCATCGATTGATACGTGGTGGTTTTGTATTATTGCGTTGGAATTGAACACTTCGTCCTGCCAATCGGTGTCGATTGAGGAATAGTCAAGTCCGTTAGGATATTTTTCTGAAAGCACGGTCGGGAAATGCTTGTCACTGCCAAGGCGATAGGTGGAAAGCCAAGCATTGAAGCCGTTGGTATTAAAATATTTGCGCTCTGATTCGGTGATTCCGTCCATCGACAGCATTGTATTGACAAACTGGTCACGCTTCATCAAGTTGAGCTTTTTCCAGCGGTTTTGCCAACCGATATAGCCGTCGTAGGATATTTCTGAATGTCCTTTCTGCGAACCCTTTTTGGTGGTGACGAGGATAACGCCGTTGGCACCTCGTGAGCCGTAGATGGCTGTAGCCGAAGCATCCTTCAGTACTTCAGTGGTTTCTATATCGTTAGGATTCAAGAAACTGATGTCGGAAACGATGATTCCATCAACCACATATATAGGATTAGCATCGTTGACAGTACCGATACCACGGATACGCACTTGTGCGCTTGCTCCCGGTTGGCCTGAATTGAGGTTTACGGTCACGCCTGCTGCGCGTCCCTGCAGTGCCTGGTCAAGTCCTGAAGCAGGTGTTTTCTTTAGTTGGTCGGCGCTCACTGTGGCTACCGAGCCAGTCAAGTCGCTCTTTTTCATTGTTCCGTAGCCGATTGCAATAACCTCATCGAGCATTGTGGCGTTAGGCTGCATCACCACATTCATTGTTGAGCCTGCCACTTTTTTCTCAAGCGTCTTTGTTCCTATATATGAGAATACTAATGTGGAATTAGATGAGGCTTGAATGGAGAACTTGCCATCAATGTCGGTGCTTGTTCCAGCCGATGAGCCTTTCACTATTACTGTTACTCCCGGTAAAGGCAACCCATCTTCTTGAGAGGTCACTATTCCTTGTACCTGCAGTGTCTCTGCCTTGAGCTGCACAGTAAAAATTAGAAGTAATAAAATCAAACAGAAATTTTTCATTCTTTGTCCTATGTTTTGTTAGTTTATGTTATCGGAATTCAACTCGTCAATCAAATCGACGGTGCAAATGTATGGCCAATAAAATATTAATACATCATTTTTCTATTCGCAAAAACTCACTTCTCCAAATTTTTTACCTCACTTTTTCCTCACTATTTTTTATTATATTGCTGTTTTTTCAAATAAATAATTATTTATATGTTAAACAACATACTTTCATTTGTACCACACTATTTAAAATTTTGTAAATTTGTAGAGTAATACATGAATAATTCCTCCAATCATGAAAAAGTTTTTACTGATATTATCACTTATCGCCTCAATTTCCGCTTCGGTTCTTGCTCAGTCTCCAATGGTAAGGAATCTGCGTAGGGACGAGTACATGGCAGGAAAGCAGAATTGGAGCATCACGCAGGACAAGAACGACTGGACCTATTTTGCCAACAACAGAGGTCTGCTTGTTTACAACGGAGATTCTTGGCAACTTTACCCAATCATCAACTACACCGATGTGCGCTCTGTGCTTTACGACCAGCGGGACAACAGAATCTATGCGGGTGCCTACAATGAGTTCGGCTTCTATTCCACCATACCATTCGGGCGTACGCTACAATACCATTCAATTAAAAGTTGCATGAAGAACAAAGAATTTTCATGTACTGAGGTATGGAACATAATGGAGCAGGGCAACAAGGTGGTGTTCCAGTGCGACCACGATGTGATTATCTACGACAGAATTACAGAAAGGACATCAACTTACCAATTCAATGACAAAATAGAGAAATCGGCGATAGTCGGCGGAAGACTTTACATAAGCAGTTCTACTAAAGGTGTGTGGGTTTTCGATTGGAAGAAATTTGTGCATCTCAGAGGTTCAGAGGCTTTATCGGGTAAAAAAGTGTGTGCCATTCTTCCATTCAACGGGGCGATTCTTTTTGTTACCTCACTTGATGGCATTTACAGGTTTGCAAATGGGCAATTTGATATTTTTAATCTTGACATAAGCAATTATTTGGAAAACAATCAGATATTCTGTGCCGACATTAGAAACAACAAAATAGCATTCGGGACTGTACGTGCTGGTTTGGTAATTAAGGACCTAAATACTGGCGAAAACACCTTCGTGAACTCTTTATCGGGACTGCAAAACAACACTGTGCTTTCCATGAAGTTCGACAGCCGCAACAATCTTTGGCTCGGGCTGGACAACGGCATCGACTATGTGATGTCGGGAATACCAATTTATGACCTCTTCAGCTACAATAACCAGTACGGGTCGGGCTATGCGTCACTGTTATTTGGCTCTACACTGTATCTTGGCACCAACCAGGGCCTTTACACAATGCCTTTCACCAGCGGTGAGAGACTTTCGCAACCTTCACTTTTCAGCAGAGTTTTGGGGCAGATTTGGTCGCTCAACTTGATTGACGGGAAGGTTTTCTGTGGATGCGACTTAGGAGCTTACATAATAGACGGCGGACAGGCAAGCCAAATCAAGGAGGTGAACGGAACGTGGCGGTTTATAGAGCTTAAAAAGAATCCAGGCTATATACTTGGCTGCTGCTATAAAGGCTTTTTCCTGATGAAAAATTTGGGTGGTGCATGGCGCTTTTATGGCTTTGTCAGCGGATTCGACGTAAGTGGCGGTGACTTCAAGGAAGATGCCAACGGTGACATCTGGTTTGCACATTGGCAAAAAGGCATTTACCGACTGATGATAAACACGGAGCAGCACAGATTCGTGAATGTGGAAAGCTACGGTGAACAAAACGGGCTTGGACACCGCGAAAACAACCTTACCTGCAAAATCGGGGAAGAAGTGTTCTTTTCCACGACAATCGGCTTCCGCAAGTTCAATCCTAAGACAAAATATATCGACAACTACAAGCATATCAATGACGTTTTGGGCTACAGGCCCAATTCCGTTAAGCTGGAGGAGATGCCAAATGGCGACTTATGGCTGATGTCGACAAATTATATCTCACTTGCACATTACCTGCAAAGCGGCAAATATGCGGTTGACTCCACCACTTACCGTAGCCTTCAGACCAAGATAATACCTGGCTTTGAGGACATTTCGCTAATTGGTCCAAATCAGTATCTGCTTGGTACAGAAGATGGTTTTTCAATAATCAATACAAGCAAGAAACTCGTACAGAAACAAACGCTTTTGCAAATCAGTTCAGTATATTCCATCAACAACCAAATCGACTCACTGATTTATTCACAAAACCAGAAAGACAAGAAGAATAAGACCATAGACATACCATATTCCCTTAATTCTCTCCGAATAGAGTTTGTGCTGCCTGAATTTCAGGAAAAGAATGCCGTGGAATACAGCTATTATCTTGAAGGAGATGAAGGGCAATCAGGCAAGTACACAACCGAGACCCATAAGGAATATTCCAATTTAAGCCAAGGGAAATATACTTTCCATCTCCGCAGCCACAACAAGGTTAACGGTCGATATGAAGAGACTTCGTTCTCGTTCCGAATCCTGCCTCCATGGTATGAAAGCCTCTGGGCTATAATCTTTTATGTGGCTCTTGTGATTTCGGCTTTCTTCTATTCAAAACGCTACATCAAGGAGCATTACAAGCAGGTAGCGATAAGAATCAAGCAGGAAAAAGAGAAGCAGCTGAAGGAACAGGAGGAGCGATTTCAGATTGAGAATGACATGAAAGAAAAGGAGATTGTTGCCGCAAAAAATCAGCAACTGGAGCTTAACCTGAAGCACAAATCGCAGGAACTCGCCAACTCTACTATGAACCTTATCCGCAAAAACGAGGCTCTGCTGGGCATCAACGAGAGCATCAACGACATCAGCAGCGAAGACTGTAATGCTGTGGCCCGGCGTAAATTGAAGCAAATACAGCGTGATATTCAGGATAACATCAAGCACGATGACGACTGGAAAGTGTTTGAGGCCAATTTCGACATCGTTTACGATGATTATCTGAAGAAACTCAGCTTGCGTTTTCCAAACATCAACGCCAACGAGAAACGGCTTTGTGCTTACCTGAAGATGGATTTATCGTCGAAGGACATCGCTCCGCTGCTTAACACTTCCATCAGAAGCATTGAAACTGCCCGTTACCGACTTCGCCATAAACTTGGGCTTGGCCGCGACGACAATCTGGCTGAATTTCTGCAAAATCTGGCATAGTAAAGAGGAAACGGCCTTGCGCGTAGAGTGTCCAAGACCGTTTTCACCTTTAATCAGTAAATTCTGATTATTTGTTTTTTTTCTTGAACTCATTGATCATGCCCTTAGCATCACTCTCGTCGTCGAGATACGAAGCCTTGTGCTTGCTCTTTGGTTTATTTTTTTTATTGCCTGCTGCGCCCATTGTTCACACCTCCTTTCATCCGGCAAAAAAGACCGGCAGCTAAGTGCCACAATGACGCAAGGCTGTCTATCACAATTAAATTTTCTATATTTTCAAACCTAACTTTCATTATCAATTATATAATCATAAATCGTGCCAAACTTTAATCAGCAGCCAAAATTGGAATGCTTGATTTTGCGCATTTCACTGACGATTTTTGCTTGACGCTCACGCATATATGCAATGTGGAATAGATATTTTTTGTCCACTACTATGTAGCCCTATTTACTTCTTGTCCAGTAACGTCATATGTACCATTCCAATTCGTCTGCAAAGATACTGCAACCTTTGCAAAATGACAAACTTATTTGATTCTCTACGATAGTAATAATTTAGTCAAATTAAAATTAGCGTGAGGTGTTTTATTAATTTTTCAAACAGCCAATCGGGACAATGTACACGCCGTCCTTTCGGCGATAAGCGTAATCACCAACTGCTGTAAGAATCATTAAAAAAGATGGCTCTTTCATACGCTCAGTGTCAATCTTGGATGCTAAATCCTTAAGTGTCAGAACGCCTTCCTCTATACGCCTATCTCCACCTAATTTTATCTCGATTAAGCCATAAGAACCATTTCGAAGGTGTACTACTGCATCACATTCAAGTCCTGATTTATCGCGATAATGATATACTTCTCCATCCAATGCCTGAGCAAAAACTCTTAAATCACGAACGCAAAGTGCTTCAAATAGCAATCCAAAAGAGTTCAAGTCATTTAATAAATCTTCTGGCCCTACACCTAACGAGGCTGCTGCAATGCTTGGGTCAACAAAATAGCGAGTGTCCGAAGTCCTAATTGCTGTTTTTGAACGTAGATTTGGGTTCCATGCTGGCATGTCTTCAATAACGAAAATCTTCTTTAATGCTTTGATGTAGGAATTGACGGTTTCTATAGACAGTTCTTCTGTATCGTTTGTCAACATATCCTGACGGATTAGGCTTAAACTTGCTTGTGCACCTTGATTACGTGCATAACTACGCATTAATTGTTTAACTCGTGTTGAGTCGCGATTAACGCCATCAACTCTATTTATATCTTGTTTTACAACCGCGTCATAGTAATCACGTGCTTGGTCCAGTGCTATTATGCCATCTAAGTTGACTGCCTGAGGCCAACCACCTCTACATGTCAAGAATGCCACTTGCCGTAAATTCAGTTTATTCGTTGCGGTTATCCTTTCAGGCCGTGAAAACATATTTCCGAGGCTAACTTTGCCATTTGAATCTCCTGATTCCCAAAGAGTCATGGGACGCATCATTAGCCAGCTGAATCTACCCGTACCAGTGTGTACTATGTCTTTTGTGTCAGCAGGCACGGCTGACCCAGTCAATATGAAATGTCCTAATCCTTTGCGATGGTCAACAGCAAATCTTACTGCATCCCATAAAGTCGGCGCTATTTGCCATTCATCTATTAAGTGTGGCGTGTCCCCATCCAATAGAGCGTCGGGGTCAATATCAGCCAATTCTAAATATGTGTTTCTCCGTTTGTTGTCTGCCATATAGATAACACTACGTGCATGCTGCTCTGCAGTAGTAGTCTTACCACACCACTTTGGACCTTCAATCAACACAGCACCTTTACCTGCTAATTTTCTAACAAGCAAAGCATCTGCTATTCTATTTCTATATTCTTCCAACATATCAATCAAATGTTTCGATACTGCAAATATACATAAAATTATTGGCAATAAATTAATTAGCTGAATTATTATATGATTTGGCTTGATTCTGATATGGAATTTGGCTTAAATCTGATATGCCATTTGGCGCATATTTATTAATTTAATGGTATATCTATTCAAAATATGAATATAAACAAGAACCTATCAGCAAATTCAGTGACAGAGAATGTGGATTGTGAGTTTATGAATTTGATATTTAGATTCTAAATAAATGTGCTACCAATATGCCTGAAGTTATCAGCAGCCAAAATTGGAATGCTTGATTTTGCGCATTTCGCTGACGATTTTGGCTTGACGCTCACGCATATAGCCTGACGGATGCTTGGAACTGAAGCGAATAGGGTTAGGCAAAGTGGCGGCAATCAGGGCAGCCTGCCGCTTGGTGAGATTTGCTGCGGTGGTGCCAAAATTATCCTGCGCCACAGCCTGCGCACCATAAATTCCGTCGCCCATCTCAATAGAATTGAGGTAAACCTCCATTATGCGTTCCTTGCCCCAAATGGCTTCAATAAGGACGGTGAAATAGGCTTCAAAACCCTTGCGAATCCAACTATGACCGGGCCAAAGGAAAACATTTTTTGCCGTCTGCTGACTGATGGTGCTGCCTCCACGCTGGCGACCACCTTGTGCCGCTACCAAAGCTGCATCCTGAATTTGCTTCAAGTCGAAGCCATGGTGGGTGAGGAAAAGCTGGTCCTCGGAAGCCATTACCGCTTGAGGCATATTATTGGAAATTTCATCCATTGATACCCAGTGGTGGTGCAATTTCATCGGCTTTCCATCCGCTTTCTGCTCAATCAGGCGGATGAACATCAACGGAGTGAAGTAAACAGGCACAAAGCGAAGAACCACCACAGCCAATATGGTGGAAGCGAAATAGAAGATAGCTATTCGCTTAATCCACTTTGTAATAATTTTCCTATTTGCCATAAGTCAATAATTGAAATTCGGGTGCAAAGATACAAAGAAATCATCAAAATGAGCACGCAATAGAAGAAAAGTACGGGGCAATATGCATACCATAAGCGAAGATTCAAATGAAATTTTGATGATTCTAAGCACAATTGCTGGTATCCTTAAAACGCTCTTCTTTGTCGGGACCACAATAACATCTCCTTAGGTCAATTTCGACCTGGGTAAGTGGGCGTGGAGTTGCGGAAACAGGCTGATTTGTGGTTTCGGGGTGGGACACTTTTGGCTCAATTTCGCCTTGGAGTTCTGCCTGATTGTAAGGCAGTTGAGATGGTTGCTCTACTTGATTTTCAGGGGTGTCCCAGTTTTTTTCATCGTGTGCTTGTGGCTCTTCCTGATAAGAATTGAGCATCTCGTTAGGCGACTCAAAAGTGGTTAAATGATGCTTTTTGCCAGTGCCATTTTCCTCTGCATCGCCATTGGATACTTTTGCGGAATCTTCCTTATAGTCCTCCTTATAATTTTCCTTATAGTCTTCATCACCATCTTCTTCCGGGTTAAAGCCAGTCTGCTCAATGGCAGTAAAGATTTTGTAACGCTGGATAAGACGCTGAACTGTGGATTTAGAGATGCCGAGAGCCTTTGAGATATTGCGTAGGGAATTGCCTTCGGCAGAAAGATTGCAGGCAGACTTATAAAGACAGTAGCGTTCGGGCGACATGCGGTCGATAAGACGAGATTCATGAACCATATCCTCGACAAACTGAAACTGGACTCCGTGGTCGATGCGGACAAGATGCGCAGCAGTGACCATGTCGGAGTCAGCAACAAAATCAGCCGAACGGGATTTAAGTTGCTTGAGGTAGAGCAGTCGGCGGTCGTAATAAGCATCGCCGATGGCAAAGATGGAATCGCAGAAATTACCGAAGACACGGGAGCATGAAAGGTCGCTGATGCAAAGAGGGCGATTTGGACTGTGCCTGCGGGTGTGTGCGACGACAAGCACAGAAAGGTCGTAACGACGGCGCAAGAGCTTCATTTCCTCAAAGAAATCAGTGACACAACGATTGCTTGAGGCATTTTCGCAAACGGCAGTGATGTTATCGATAATGACAAATGGCGAGCGATGCCGGACAACCATAGCCTCAAGATATTTCAAAAGGTCGTACATGTCGAATTCCTCCTTCAGTCCCTGAAAATCCACACGGAACAGATGGTCGGACAAATGGTACTGACCGCCAGAGTCGCTGTAACGCATGGCAAACTGCTGAATAGACTGCTCGAAATCGAAATACAGAACGTCGCGATGGAAACGTTCGGCAAGATCATTGCCAATCTGGACAGAAAGGATGGACTTCCCGAGGTTAGTGTCGGCAAAAAGGCAGCACATCTCGCCCTCGTACCACATCCCCCTCCACAAATCAATGCGTGGAGACTCCTTAGAGGTGTTGGATGCAATTTCCGGTGCTTTAAGGTCAATCTTATTAATCATGGCATTAACATCGGTGTGAATAGATGCAGGCACTTTGACCTGAACCGAATAGATACTATTATCAAAATTATTCATGATAGGAAATAATTTAAAATTAAATTTAAGCCCCATAAGAGGGCGATACTATTTATGGCGCAAAGATAATGCGAACATGGGCAAAATCATATCCCATTAAAGTGAAATGATACTAACGATAATGTGAAAAGCGCGGTATCCTCGCGGACACCACGCCTTACCTTGAATTAACACCCATTATCAAAGTCCTGTTAGGCACAGGACATTAATAATCTTTATCCTATCATGTACGCCAGAACCACTTGATGCGAGTGAAGAACATGGTGACAAGCATTGAAAGCGCAGTAAGAACAAATCCCTGAAGCACACCGAGCCAAGGACCTGAAGAGCAGAACGTGAAGAAAGGATTGAGAATGCCCAAAATACTCATTAAAGGCATGATGAGCAAGCTGCCGGAAACATAAGCAATCATCGGGTTCTGTCCGCTCATAACGAGGAACGCAGTGCCACGCTGCAAACGCCAATAATCGCAAAGCACGCTGAAGAAAATCAGCGACATGGCAGCAAGACCACCCGAAGTGAAAAGATAGCTGAAATTGACAGGGTCCTTTTTAATACCACCCTCGAACGGCTCAATGAGCAGACCAAGAGCGATGAGGAAAGCCCCAAGCAGAAAAACGCGTTTCCAGAGAGCGGCCATATCGCCATGAGCCTTGCGGATGATGCACCACCCAAGAATGATGAGCAGAAGATTAAGCACCATGTTCAAGACGAGGAAACGCATGTAGAGACAATAAAGATTGCAAAGTACAAAGGCAAGAGACTCAAGCAACATGCCAATGGCAACACCGCTGTCGGTGACGTCGGAAGACTTGCGCCGGCCCATCCAATCGTAAAGATATTCACCTGCTATGCTGCCCGGGACGATGATAAACAGATATTTCAGATAGTGAAATGAATAGAAGCCAGGGAAAGGCTTGAAATTCGCAACGGCAGACGCCCATGATGGTTGAGGCGACATAGCACCGAGAGAGAAGGCAAAAAGAAGCGCAAGAACAATGAGCCGAGCCTTGACATTGCCAATGGTGAAAATATAGAGCAGAGAGCCGAAAATAGCCATATTAGCCAAAATAATGATAATGATGTCCATGTCGTTCTCGCCGCAAGAA
The DNA here is from genome assembly GCA_022484565.1 of Muribaculaceae bacterium. Lineage (GTDB taxonomy): Bacteria > Bacteroidota > Bacteroidia > Bacteroidales > Muribaculaceae > JAKVKZ01. The sequence goes on along the minus strand of JAKVKZ010000009.1, from coordinate 30,512 downwards.
AAGCCCGTGCCATCAGCATATTTCACCGAAAGCATCAATATCAGCGCAACAAGAACCGCACCAAGCTGAATGGCATGACGCGACCAATCAGGAATTTTGGCGGGAATGCGCATAAACATAGGGAAAAGCAGGATGAAAGCAAAGATGGCGATAAGCCATGAGCGCATGTCCTGCGGATCGCTAAGCACATAAGGGAAGCAGTGAGCGATGAAAACGCCGAAGAACATCAGCAGAATGCCGCGCCACAAAGCAGACATAGACAATCGGAAACGCGACACGCCACGGGAGAATTTCTTGCCGATTGAGAACGGGAAAGCCGCACCCATGGAAAAGAGGAAAGAAGGGAAGACCATGTCAACCCAAGTGAGGCCCGGAATTTCGGGATGGAACACATGGTCGGGCGGCGGTACCTGAGCATGATACATCCATGCCGGCAGCATGGTCATGGCAATAGTGGCCGAAAGGACCATAGTGAGAATGGCATAACCGCGGAGCGCATCGAGCGCATAGGCACGTCCAGAGAAAGAATCTTCCTTTAATTTTCGCATTTATTTACCTCCCAATTTAATGCCGTCGGTGACGGCAGCCCATAGATTACGATGAATAACATGACTAATATCAAAAACCATCAATCCATCCGACTCCTGAATGTTCATGGCAATGGAAGCCGACAGATTTTCGGGATGATGGCGGAACTGGCTGACCAGCACGCCGCCAAGGAATTTGTGACCATCGAGAATGGTGCGCAATTTGCGGCAAGAACCCTGCACGCTGTACCAATCGCTTTCCGAAGAGGAATTGTCAGTCTCGTTGCGGACAGCAGTGAGATGAACGTTATAATCGTCGATGGAAACGTCAGTGTAATAATTGCCGACAGTGAACAAATCAAGAAGTTCGGCATAACCATATTTGTAATAATCGGGCAAAGCCCATTTGAACTGGTGCGAGGGGTCATAATTGCGGCTTGCGAAGTTCACTCCACACTCATAGTAAGACGGATACCAAGCGCCAGTGTAATCGGCAAACTGCACATTACTGTTGGCTTTCTTCACTGCCTCACGAGCTTTGACCATGAAATCGTGGATGCTCTTGGCGCGGAAACTCAGCCACTGCCTGAACCAACGGCCCTCAACAACATCGTAACCCTTGCCAACAGCACGCTTGTGCCAAGAAAGGATATCTGACGGAAAATCGGAGACCTTAGCACCGATAAACCTTTCAAATTCAGAACGGGAAAGAGGCGAGAAATCAGCTTCGATGCCATCGTAACGCACACGGTCGAGCATAAGACCGTCGAGAGCCGGATATTTGGTGACAATCTCCTCCATGACTTTCAGCATAAGCTGCTGATAATCCTTGCAAAGAGGATTGACCATAGCCCCATATTTATGCTTTTGCTCAGTTATGGGAATGATGCCACGCGCGGCATCGAACACCTGACTTGCCCATTCGGGATGACCACTATAGACAAGGCCCTTGTCGAAGTAATTGTGACCTGCACAAAAGACATTCATCGAGGCAAATACCTTCAACCCCAACTTGTGGCCCTGCGAGATCCAATAGCCGAGATAATCGAAAGAAGTAGGACGACCGTAACGGGGGAGATAGCGGCTGTCGTAAATCACCTCGCCGGTAATCGGGCGGATGTCAACGACAATATGGGTGAATCCAGCCGAGCGGATTTTAGCCAGATAGAAATCGATGCTGTCGGTGGAACTGAAACGCGCAAGATTAGCCTCGCCGTCAATCCACATCAAGGTAGACTTTTCAGCCTTTGCCGACGCTGGCAGCAAAGCGATGAACAGGAGCAATATGGCAAGAACAAAACGCCTCATTTCTTAGCTTTTACGGCAGGAACGACATCCTGATAGACATTGCCAAAACGGTCGGTGACTCGCACCTCGATTTTAGCCTTAGGATTAGTGGGCACGGCACGGAAAAGGTGCTCGGTGGTGAAAGGAGAAATCCAATCATATTTCACAATGGAGCGGTCGGCACAAAGCGCACTGGCATAAGGGTCATAGCCCGTGAATTTAGTCATCTCGCCCATAACTTTGCCATTTTCAAGCCACTCGACACGCCAATGCTTGTCGTAGTTCCAAACATTAGCCACGACGCAATCGGGGAAATCCTTTGATTCGCCAACATTGTAAAGGCGCATCTGGTGACTGCGCGGATAACCGCTGCTCTTATAATACCATTTAATGTTGTCGCCGTCAATCTCATAAACGCCATAGCCACGCGGAGTGCCGTCGAGACAGACGTCAGTGGTCCACCAAGTGCCGCACACGGCAGCAGTGTTGTGCTCCATGAGGCTGTCCGAAAAACAGATGTTGAGGTTATAGTGCATGTGGCCGGTGAAAATGTGAGCCTTGTAAGGCTTTAGCAATTCGTGAAGATGAGCGGCATTGACCGTCTCATCGCTGATAGGTCCGCCTTCATAGACGAAATCACGTTCCTTTTCAGTAAGCTGTGAAGGAATGTGCATGGACAAAATCACAGTGGAACCCGCAGGGACAAAGGCAAGGTCGCTATCGAGCCAACGGAAAGTAGCCTCATCGACATAGCCGATATAGAAAATGCCACGGCCAATATAAAAGCAGTTGTCGATTACGATATAATGGATTTTGCCACGGTTGAACGAATAATGCTGCGGGCCGAAAGCAGCCTCGAAAGTGGAGTATGAGGTCTCGTGCGAGCGTCCCCAAAAGTCCATGTCGTGATTGCCAACAGCATGATAGACAGGCATGGCGATAGGCTGCACATTGCGGTCGTAGATAGGCATCAGGCCTGAACCGACCTCAACCAAATCGCCGAGGTCGAGGCTGAAGGCATCACGGTCAGAATAATTGCGGCTGACCAAATCACGGCAGTCGGCGACAAGCGACTTGTAAGTTTCGAGATCCTTCTTGTAAGCCGCCTGCACATCAGCCTGCACAATCACGAGCTGATGATTATCGTCCTTAGGATTGCGGGTGACGGTGAAGTCGTAAACAGCCTTGTCCTTGCTGAACGGGATGTAAAAGCGAGGATAAACGCCATCGGCAGGCGGAAGATAGCCGGCAGGGGTGGAGATATAGATGAAATGGGCATCGTCAACGGCATTGAGCGCATAGCAGCCCGAAGCGTCGGTAGCGACCGACGCAGTGCCGTCGGTGACCACCACATCAGCCACGCCACGGCCCGCACAAGTGACTTTGCCAGTGACATGAACATTGGCAAAAGCCGGACAAACAATGCCAAGACAAACGATTGCCAACAGATATTTGAGGCCTATTCTCATTGATTCACAGTTTTCAAATAGTTGTCAATACCAGTCTTAAGAGCTGACCAGTAGTTGAATTTCTTGACATGGGTGAGGTCGAAGACAAAGTAACCGCCAGTAGAGGCATTGATGCAGGCATCAACGGAATTGGTGACAGCAGTGCCCTGACCGCCATTCTCGAAGCCTGAGGAATTGCCGATGTCGGGACCGCCGGCATAAGGCACGGCATCCTTGATGTAATTGGCAGCACGCGTGCAGAAGCCCTGCATGGACCATTCGTCGGTGCCATACACATTGCCCGAAGAGGCGTAAGCGCCGATAAGGAGAAAATCGAGATTGCCGGCATAGCCATAATTCTTGTAATCGCTGTTGGCCCAATAACGGTAGCTGTAATTATTGTAGTCGTTTGAAGGATCGTAAGAGCTGCTTGCCCAGTTAATGCCTACTTCGGGCGAAAGAGTGGAATACCAAGCACCGACGTAAGCGCCGAGGCGCACCTTAGAATTAACTGACTTGACCTTATCATGAGCCTTGACGATGAAATCATGGATAGTCTTGGCACGGAACGCCATCCACTGCTTGAAATAAGTAGGCATTCCCGACCAAGAGATGTCGGACACTGACTTTGCAGGATTCGATACAACGCCAGGCCAATCAGAATCAGAAATGGTCTTGCCGATAAAAGTCTCAAACTTGGCTTTGGAAGTGGCAGAAACATCGGTATAGAAATCATCGAAACGGCAACGGTCGAGGAAAATTCCGTCGAGGTCGTATTTGGCAAGGTCGCCAAGAAGATTGAGGATGAAAGCCTGCACATCATCGTTGGCCGCATTTAGGAATTTAGTGTCGTAATCAGTAAGATTCATTTCATTGACAGCACCACTTGAAGTATTGACCACTGAAACCCAATCTTTCTTAGACGAATCGCGGAAAACCAAGCCCTGCTGACCAAGTCCGTAAGGATAGAGATTGCCGCCGACAAAAGTGTTGAAAGCAGCATTGACGCGCAAACCGATGCTGTGGCCTATATCAATGAAAGCCTGAAGGTAATCCCAAGTGGCAGTGCGATAATAATAGCTGTAGGAAGAACTGCCCCAATAATCAAGTTTCTTCACTTGATCGACAAAGCCAGTCTTGAAAAGGACATCGCCCATAGTGGGGCGGACATCGACGACAATATCAGTGAAGCCGGCATCCTTGATTTTCTGAAGGTCGCGGCGGATGTTGGAGATGCTGTTGGCATAATCAGGGAAATTAGCGCAAGCATCAATCCAGATTAAGCGCGATTTGCCGACAATAACAGTGTCGGGAGAAATAGAAGTGGCCAAACGGAAACGGGTGCAGCCCAAAGACATTGTGCTATTATCAACATAATAGACGTCGAGGTCAGAACCATCGACAGAAGGTGAAACAGTGACATCGCCCCGGCCAGCATTGCCGACGGAAGCAGTGTTGTAAGACGGAACATCGGCATTGTACATCAAGGCAGCGGAAGAATTGACCGAGCCAGTGAATTTCGTCATGTCGGTGACATCGTAAACGTAAAGATGCGACTGCAATGACCATTCAGGGAAATAAGGGACTGAATACAATGCAAGATAGCGCGAAGAAGAGAATGCGCGGGCATCGAGAGCCGCATTATTGAAATTGCCGGCATCAGTTTGCGGAGAAAGCTTGCGGGCAGCAATATCGGAATAAAGAGTGTCATTACTGTAATAGCTATAGAAATAATCGCCACCGACAGTAACCACTTTTGCATTGCTGCTCAGGCCACTCCATTGCGAAGGAGAATTGACCTGAATGACCTGCGCATGAGTGTTGAGAACGCCGCCATTGACCGTCCAGCGGATGTAATGCTGGGAATATGGGCCATCGCAAGTGGCCGTGATGACAGCAAAACCATCGAGATTGCCACGGACATGGATGCGGGAGCCGACAGGGAGATTCAGCTTGTTATCGTAGGAAATATAGAGAGTAGGAGCCTCGGTGACAGAATAAGTGCGATAAATCTTGAGAGTGGAGGCACCATCGGAGTAATTGCTGATGAGAATGTTGCCGGCATCGTCGCTGGCGACACTGCCTTTGGCATCGGCATCGCCAAGAGCTATCTCACCGACTTTATTGCCAGAGGCGCGGTCGATATAGACAGGAACAGAGCCATCGCCATAATCCACAACGAGATAACCGCCAGTAACCGCCAGTGACGGATGAATGGCGGAAGCATCGGTTACGCCAAGAGAGGCAAGGCTGACAGAATAAGCGGGAAAGCCAGTAAGAGCCTTGTCGGAAATATTATAAAAGCCATTGAGAGTGACATTCTCGCCCTTAACGATGAAGCCTTCAGCCTTAATGGCGGCTGCATCGCGGCGAGAAATGCAAATTGTGTCGCAGACAGAAGAAGCCGGCAAAGAAATGTAACCTTCCTGTCCGACGACATCAAATGAAGTAGAGCCATCGGCACGGTAAAGATAAAGTTTGCCGACATCAGACTTGTCGGTGACAGAATATTTGACAGTGTAGCTCACGCCCTCGGTGGCATCGGCAAAAGCAGGCTCGGCAGCGCCGACATTGACGGCAGAAGTAGCACCAGTCCACAATTCATTCACATCGTGAGGAATAACGACCGCATCAATCTTGGAGAGATCAACAGTAACAGTGGAGCCATCGGAGCGGGTGACCGTAGAAGACAAATATCCACTTTCAGCCGTCTGCGAACCATCGGCAGACTTAGGTGAGAAAGTAATGCTCTCGACAGTGGTGTCGCAGAAAGAATTGTAGCCAAAATCGTTGCGCTGAAAATAGAACATGCCAGTGTCAGCCAACGCCGCAAAAGCCACAAAAAGAGCGGAAAATATGAGAGAAAAACGTTTGAACATCATTTTACAGTGCTTAAATATTTATTGAAGCCAGTGGTGAGATAAGGCCAATAATTATAATCCTTAACATGAATCAAATCGAAGAGGAAATAGCCGTCGCAAGCATTGATGCAAGCATCGATGCTTTGAGTGACCACGGCACCCTGACCGCCATTGGTGAAACCAGTGGGATTGCCAACGTCGGGGCCACCGGCGACAAGCGCATCGCCCATAACCTTGGACTTGGCAAGGCTGCAAAAGCCCTGCATGGTCCATTCGTCGGAGCCATAGACATCGGAAGTGGAGGCATAAGCACCGACAAGAAGTTGGTCGAGCTGGTCGGCAAAGCCATATTTGTGATAATCGGTGTTAGCCCATTCGGGGAAATAGAGGTCGGTGCGATAACGGGGACTTGCCCAGTTAACGCCCACAGTGTAATAAGTGGAATACCAAGCACCGACATAAACACCAAACTTGATTTTGCTGTTGACGGTCTTGACCGCCGAGCGGGCCTTGACGATGAAATCGTGAATAACCTTGACGCGGAAAGCCATCCATTGCTTGAAATAGACAGGCATGGTGGAGGAGAAATCGTAAGCGGAAGTGCCCGGGACAATCACGCACGAAGGCCAATTGCTCAAAGACGACACACCGAGATAGCTCATGAATTTAGCTTTGGTGACATCGGAAAAATCCGCGTTGAAATTATCGAAACGGCAACGGTCGAGATAAATGCCGTCGAGATTGTATTTGGCAAGGTCAGTGAGCAATTGCAGCACGAAAGCCTGCACATCATTGTTGGCAGGATTAAGGAATTTAGTGTCGTAATCGCTTAAATCCATTTCATTGACGCGGCCACCGGTGGTGCTGACCACAGAGGCCCAGTCCTTTTTGGAAGAGTCGCGGAAAAGTATACCCTGCTGGCCAAGGCCATAAGGATAGAGATTTCCACCGACGAAAGTATTTATAGCAGCATTCACGCGCAAGCCAAGGCTATGGCCGGCATCGATGAAAGCCTGAAGATAATCCCAAGTGGCAGTACGCTCAAAGAAAGTGTAGCCAGTATTGCTCCAATAATCCAGTTTTTTGACCTGATCAACGGCAGAAGTTTGGAAAAGCACATCGCCCATACTGGGGCGCACATCAACAATGATGTCAGTAAATCCTGCATCCTTCACTTTAGCGAGGTCGCGCTTGATATTTTCCTTGCTGTTAGCATAATCGGGGAAATTGGCGCAGGCATCAATCCAAATAAAGCGAGGTTTGCCAATAATAGCACTTGAAGTATCAGATTTGGTTGTGTCAGTTTTAGTAGTGTCCGACTTGCTTGGGCCGAAATTCCATTCAGGAATACCGTCATCGTCCTTTCCGCAAGAAGAGAAGAGGAAAGACACTACAGTGAAAATCAGAAAAAATCGGAAAAACGGAGAAATTCTCATTATTAAAAAGTTGCTTTAAAGAAAAAATAGATAAATCACATTCCCCCGATTGCAGAAGGGGGAATGTGATTTAAAAATGTGAGATTATTACTTGAGTTCCATCTTAACACAGCCAAGTTCAAGACCTGCACCATCAACATAGAAAATATTGAGAGCAGAACCGTCGTCGGTAGGAACCATCAAAACATCGCCAGCACCAGAACCTGCGTCAACAGCCTGAACACCTGCGTCAACTGAATAGAGAAGAGCAGAAGTGGTGTCAACATTGCCAGTGATAGCAGCCTTATCAGTAACATCAAATACCCTTAAAGTGCCACCAAGACCCCAATTTGGGAAATAGCAAGTGGCGAAGGAGGCGAGATAAGTCTTGCCACCAAAGGTGCGAGCATCAATAGGAGTATAGTTGAAGTTGCCGGCAGAACCGTCGGAAGCAGGAGCAAATTTAGCAGCAACGGCGCCAGTGCCATCGCAATAATAGATAGTGTCGTTAAGAGTGTATGAACCTCCCTGATAGTAACTTACGAAAACGCCATCGTTAGGGTCTTGAGAATAAGCCACAACCTTAGCACCAGCACGTGAAAGCCACTGGTCAGGCAAAGCGAGAGATACACAGGTGCCTGCATCAGGAACACCATTAGTAACCGTCCAGCGCATGAAATTATCAGAGTAAACGCCATCGCAAGTAGCAATAATAGTGGCATTCTTAGTGACATCACCATGGACATTCAAATATGGGCTTAACGGCAAGTTAAGAGCATCAGCATAGCTCAAATATTGAGCAGGAAGAGACTCATGAGTGGTCTTATAGATGTAGAAATTGCTACCATCACCGGCAACATAATTGCAAGAAAGGACATTACCAGCATCATCATTGGTGACTGCACCACCAAAATAAGGGAAGCTCCTGACCGGAGTGAGAGCAGAAATAGGCGCACCAGTTTCAGCATTAACAAGGACAGGGATAGAGTCATTGCCAAGGTTAACAAGGAGCGCACCATTTGAATAAGCCAAAGTAGGATAAATGGAAGTGTTGACGATGTTGGAATCAAGAGCAGCCACAACAGGTTTCAAAGAAACATCATACACTTGTGTGAAAGTAGGAATGAGGTCCCTTGTAACACCAGTAATAATCAGGTTGTCGCCTTTGATAATAAAACCATTGGCAACAATTTCAGCAGCATCGTCGGCGGTGAGATTCATAACGAAAGTGCCAGAGCCATCGAGGTCAGCAAAGTTATTGCCTGAAGTAGCGCCAAGGCACTGAAGCAGATTGCTCCATTTGCCATCATTCTTCAAAAGCTGAAGTTGGGTGACTTTGTTGGCGTCAGGAACAGTGTAAGAGATGTAGTACTTAGAGCCGGCTTTAGCTGAAGCAAAAGTAGGTTCATTACCATCAATCTTCAGGAAAGCATTGTTAGCCCAAGTTAAAGTAGTCTTTCCAGTCCATAATTCAGCAGGAGTTTGAGGAACAACGACAGCATTAATCGTTGAAAGATCAGTTGTTACCGCAGTTCCATTTGCGAGATTAACAACCTGAGAGCCGAAAGTACCGGCGGCTGAAGAACTATTAAAAGTTATTGAGGTTATACTATCCTCATCGAACGAATTGTACCCGAAATCGTTGCGTTGAAGATAAATGTCGGCTGCAAATGCGGAGGCAGCTCCCAGAGCTACGACAACCGCTAAAGAAAGGTAACGTTTCATTTCTTTACAATTTTAAATGAATTGCCATTGACCTTAACGATATAGATGCCATTAGCCAGAGCATCGAGGCTCAAGTTAGAGCCGGCAACGACAGCAGGGTTAGAAATAACCATGCGTCCATCGACACCGAATACCATAACAGAGGCATTAGCATTGAAAGAGAGAACATTTCCGATTTGCTTAAAAGGTTTCTGAGCATCGGATTTCACAGTAGAGACAGCACTTGCAGTGCTGTAAGTCCAATTAGCGACATCAGAACGATTGAAAGTCTGTGTGCCGATTGTGATTTGGGACTTAGCAAATGTCACCTGCATATTCTGCACGATGTTGATCTGCGTTTGTGTCCCATCAATTTTGTTAACGATAATGCTGCGAACTTGAGCAGAGGCAAAAAGGCCTGAGCAAGCTACAAGCATCAAGATAAGTAACTTTTTCATGAGAAAAATAATTTTATGGTAAAACAATATAAAATAAATAGGTACTCAAAAATAAATTGAAAAGATCACATTCCCCACTAATTAAGAAGCAGGGAATGTGACAGAACAAGGTTTTTATTTGATAGTCATTTCAACACAGCCAAAAGTGAGGCCAGCACCATCGACATAATAAATGTCGAGAGCAGAACCATCAGCCGTAGGAACCATCAGCACGTCGCCAGCGCCATTGCCGCCGGCAACAGTCTGAACAGATGCATCCTGCGAGAAGAGAAGGCTTGGAGTGGTGTCAACATTACCTGTAATCTTAGATGCGTCGGAAACATCAAACACGCGCAAAGTGCCACCAAGACTCCATTGCGGGAAGAAGCAAGGGGTGAAGGAAGCCAAGAACTTCTGACCGCCGAAAGTGCGGGCATCAAGCGGAGCGTAATTGAAGTTACCTGCAGAACCATCGGAAGCAGGGGAGAACTTAGCAAGGACAGCACCGTCCTTACCGCAGTAATAAATAGAATCGTTGTCGTAATAGCTTACGAAAACGCCGTCGTTAAGGTCGGCTGACATAGCTACAACCTTAGCATTGCTGCCATAAGAACGAGGATTCCATTGACCAGGCAGAGCAAGAGTGATGCAGGCAGTGTCGGCATTCAGAACACCATTAGTAACAGTCCAGTGCATGTAATTGTCGGAATACAAGCCGTCGCAAGTAGCAATAATGGAAGCATCCTTAGTGATGTCGCCATGAATGTTCATGAACGGGCTAAGCGGCAAGTTGAGAGCATCGGTGTAAGTGAAGAACAATTGAGGCACAGAAGTGGTGCTTGAGGTCTTGTAAACACGGAAGACACTGCCGTCGCCATTGATATAGTTGCAAGTAAGGATGTTACCTGCATCATCATTGGCAATAGCGCCACTGGCCTTAGCAAGGCCCATAGTCATTTTGCCGATTACAGCACCAGTGGTGCGATCGACACGTACAGGAGCAGCACCAGTGCCAAGATTGATGACCAATTCATTGCCAGCGACTGCCAGAGTAGGGTATATGGCAGTGTTAACAATAGTGGAATCAATCACAGCCACAACAGGCTTCAAAGAAAGCTCAAATTTAGGAGTGAAGACAGGCTTCTTAGCTTCAGCTACCTTGCTGATGCCAGTAAGAGTGATATTGTCGCCCTTAACGATAAAGCCATTCGCAACAATTTCGGCAGCATCGGCAGCAGTGAGAGCCATGGTGAAAGTGCCGGATTTGTCGAGGTCAACAAAGTTATTGCCTGAAGCAGCACCAAGACAATCCAGAACATTCGACCAGTTGTTGTCGTTTTTCAATAATTGCAATTGGCAGCCTTTAGTGGCATCGGAAACAGTGTAATGAAGCACATATTTAGATCCGGCAACAGCATCGGCAAAGGCAGGTTCAGCGCCGTCAATCTTCAGGAACTGATTGTTAGCCCAAGTGATGACTGTGCTACCGCTCCACAAACCATTATCATCGGTTGCATTTTGCGGAACAACAGCAGCGTTGATGTTGGCCAATTGAGTGGTGACAGTGGTAGCATTCTTCAAAGTGACTACTTGAGAAGTATATCCAACGCCACTTGCATCCTTAACAAAAGAAATTTCATTAACGCTATCCTCGGCAAAAGAATTATAGCCGAAATCTACGCGGTTGAGATAGAAAATATTACCGGCAAACGCAGAGGCAGCTCCTAGAGCCGCAACAACTGCTAAAGAGAGATAACGCTTCATTTCTTCACGATTTTATAAGATGCACTGTTAACCTTAATGATGTAAACGCCATTAGCCAAGTTTCCAAGGCTAACAACTGAGCCAGCCTGGACAGTGGGATCAGCAATGACAAGACGACCATCAACAGCAAATACCATTACATTGGCATTAACCTTGAAAGTGAGTTCACTGCCGGCCTGAGTGAAAAGACGTGAAGCATCAACCTTTACAGAAGACACGCCAGTATTGGCACTGTAACTCCACATAGATACCTCAGAACGAGGGAAACTTTGGTCGCCAAAGGTGATGTTGCCTCCAGCAAACTTGATTTTAGTGGCATCCGTGATGGTAATTTCTACCTTGGAGCCATCAGTTTTAGTAACAACAATGCTTTGCATGGCTGCAGAAGCACCAATAGCCATTGACAGCCCAAGCATCAAAAGTAATAACTTTTTCATACGAAATTAATTAATGATTTATAATAAAACTACAATTGATTCTAAATGGAATTTCAGCCCCCGCCCCGCAAGAGGCGGGGAACAGAAATTCAAAGGGTTAATATAACTTGTGTCAGAATGTTTTTCGGAATACAAATATAATAAAAAGGAGCCATAATTCCAAGAAACATCTGCGCTAATCTCACTTCTGGATGCAGTCGAATTCAACACCGCCAATAACCAGACCGGCACCATCGATGTAATAAACATCGAGCATGTAACCGTCCTGAGTAGGCATCATGACTACATCGCCATTGCCAGAACCTTGAGCGACAGTCGTATTGACTGGAGTTTCAAAGCCATAGACAAGTTTCTGAGTGCCAGTGCCGTCAACTGAACCTGTGAAGGAAGCTGCGCTGCTGACATCGTAGAAGAACAGATGACCAGCTGTGCTCCATTGTGGGAACCAGCCCACAGAGTAGAGAACGAAATAGTTGCAGTTGTTGAAAGCACGGGTATCGATAGGCTCGTAATTGAAGTTGCCGTTATCACTCAACGGAGTGAGGTAGGAAATGGTCTTGTTGTTATTGCCACAGTAGAACACATTGTTATTGTCGTAATAGCTGTAGTAATATCCGTCAGCCAAGTTGGTGCTACGGGCAACAACCTTGGCATCCTGAGGACGGGTTGACCATTGTCCAGGAGCACTGCTGATTTCAACAAGCGGACTTCCAGCTTCGTCACCAGCCATCTGAGGAGCGCCACCACCGGTGACAGTCCAACGGAGGAAGTGCTGAGCATACGGGCCATCAACGTTGACAGTGATGATGGCGTTGCCATCGAGGCTGCCCTGAACGTGGATGTGCGAGCCAAGAGGAATGCCCCAAGCATTGTCGAGCGAGATATAAGGTGTAGGAGCAGTCGTAGGAGAGTTGGTCTTGTAGATGTTCAGTTTGCCAGAAGTGCAATAGTTGCAAATCAGCAAGTTGCCAGCGAGGTCAGCACCCACACTACCAGTGGCATCGGCAGCACCAAGGGCAATATTGCCAATCTTAGCGCCAGAAGCCTTATTCAGATAGATAGGAGCAGTGCCATCACCCATATCCACTACAAGATACTTACCCATTACGGCGAGAGTAGGATTAACCTTGCTGCCGTCGGTAACGCCGAGTGAAGAAATGTCGTACTGGAAGAGCTTGCGCTGACTGTCGGTGCGGATACCGTTAGGAATCTTTGAAGGAATACCCTTCTTGACAGTGTAAACATTCTTGCTCGTGCCATTATCGGCAGTGACAGTGAACTGCACATCCGAATTGTAATCGCGCACCTCAGCAGGGTCAGGAGAGATAGTGGCATGCGACGAGATTGACACCGCAGCTGAACTTGAAGGGATGTCGCTGTAAGAAACGAGAGTTACAGTTTTGGCATCCTGATCAATAACGCCTGAAATGCCGGCCTCAACGAGGTCGAAAGTGAGGAGCTGGCAAGCCGACGACTTGGTGCGTTCGCCCGTGATGTCGATTTGGCGGGAATTGCCCTTATTGTCGGTGAATGTGAAATAATTATCCTTAGTAAGATCGAGTACACCAAGACCAGGGCTGATTGAGCAGTTATAGTCCATGGTGGCAGTGATGCGCATAGCCGTCATGTAAGGAGTGGTGACCGAGTTGGAATCAACAGGGAAATACCAAGGAATAGGGATCACGAACTTAGTCTGTTCGGGGTCGGAGATGTCGAGTTTTACAGCTTCCTGGTCAACATAAGGGCCGGAAGTGAAAATCGCAGTAAGGCTCGTGAGGCCTTGACGGTCGGCTGTAGGGTCCACATAGTCGGGGTCTTGGCAAGAGGAGAAAGCCCCAAAAGCCAAAAGAGCAGCCAAGAAATAAAAAATATGTTTTTTCATTTTCTTATCAATTTAGATGTTAATTCCACTCGGGGTATTGAGTTACCTGAGAGTTGTTGGAAATCTCGTCGGTAGGCATCGGGAAGCGATACATCTTGCTCGGGAAATGACGGTCCTGCTTGTCGCATTCAATATAATTGTAGCGATAAGTGTCGCCATCGATGTGAGTGACCTTCATTCCATGCACGCGATAGTTGGAGAAAGCCGTTTCAGCCAAGCCCCAGCGACGCATATCCCAATAATACTGGCCTTCGTAAGCAAGTTCAACCTTGCGTTCGTGACGGATAGCAGCCATGAGGTCATCGCCCTGCAAAGTGTCGTCGGTAGGAAGTCCAACGCGGTCGCGGACAGCCTTCAAACCTTTGATGGCATCAGTCTTGTCGCCAGTCATGTAGCAGGCTTCGGCATAGTTAAGCCAGATTTCAGCCATACGGATAGCAGTCCAAGGAGCGGTACATTTAGTGTCGGCCTTGAAACTATGGTTTTCATTCACAAGTTTCCTCAAATAGTAACCTGTGACGGTGCGGCCATCAGGAATAGGGTCGTCCATCCAAGTGCAGGCCTGGTCAGTTCCGCCAGAATAAGTCTGGATTTTACGGCCTTTCCAAGTGTCGCCATTCTTAAGAATAGTGTTGGCGAAACGAGGTTCGAGCTGGGCGTAAGGAGGAGTTTCCGTCGTTCCGGCAGTGGTGTGCCAAGGAGTCCAATCAGGAAGACCACCAGTTTTAAGTTCGAATGATTCAACCATTTCCTGAGTAGGAGTGCCTTGTCCAGGAGTCTGGTCATCACCATCAAGAGCTTTGTCGCCGAGAGGTGCATACATATTGTCGAATGAATGATAAACGCCATTTGTGCTGAAGGAATATTGAAGAATAGCTTCGGCACCGCCATCAGTCCAAGCCGCCTTGAGGTCGGTAGGCATGGTGTAGCCCATGGCAATCACCTTTTCAGCAGCAGCTTTGGCATCGCTCCAACGCTTAGCATAGAGCATGGCGCGTGAAAGAAGGCCATAAGCGGCACCGCTGGTGATGCGGCCATTAGGAACAGTGCTGACAGCAAGATTCTCGGCAGCAAACTTCAAATCCTGATAGACGAATTCCCAACATTCAGCTTCGGTGCTGACGGCTTTGTCCTTAACGATTTTAGTCATGTCCTCATCATAGAGAATGACATCCTTGTAACGCTTAACAAGCTCGAAATAGAACATACCGCGGAAGAATCGCAATTCGGCAGTGAGTTGAGTCTTGACATTAGCGTCGAGGCTACCGCCAAACTCATTCATTTTGCTCATAGCACCATTGACAAGGCGGATATCGTAGTAAAGACTACCCCACTTGCCATAATAGACATCAACATAGTTGACGGTGAGAGTGGAGCCACCATAAGAACTTTCACTCGGGATGTAGCACCGCGCGTTGTAGTTGGTGGAACCATATTTAAATTCATCGGTCAAGGCTTCGGTAAGACCGGCAAGGTATTGCCCCTCGTCGTTGTACTGGCCGAGCTGATAGATATTCTCGTAGAACGTGTTGACAACAGAAGTGGCATTGTCAGCATTGCTCCACACGGCTTTATCAGTAAGTTTTGTAGTAGGCGTAAGGTCAAGATAATCGCTGCACGAAGCCAAAGCCATCGTAGCCAACCCTACAGCCAAAAAACCAAATATTTTTGCTTTCATGTCGATAGTAATTTAGAATGATAATGTAAGGCCGCCCATAAAGGTCTTCTGTTGTGGATAATAACCATTGTTAACCTCAGGAGATTCAGGGTCGATGCCCTCAGGAAGGCTGTCGATAGTGAACAGGTTGGAACCTTCAACGAAAACGCGGAGTTTGTCGATACCGGCAACTTTCATCCAGCGAGCAGGGAAAGTGTAACCAATCTGCAAGGACTTCATGCGCAAGTAGTCACCTTTCTTCAACCAGAAAGTGGAAGCAAGGCCATTGTCGCCGCCGTGAGTAAGGTTTCCGACAGTGATACGAGGATAAGTACCATTAGGATTGTCGATGCTGTAAGCCTTTTCGACCAACCAGAGAGGAGAGTTGGCATTCTCCTTGAAAGTCTGTGTCCAAATGGTGTTGTCGTCGTAACCATTATAATAAGTACCAGTCATTGAAACATCGAAATTCAATCCGCCAGTGAACTGGGCATTGAAGTCGATTCCGTTCCATTCGCCCTGCAAGTTGAAGCCGTAAGTCCAAAGAGGACGGTTGTCCTTGCCGACATAAGTACGGTCCTGCCAAGTGATGACGCCATCACCATCGAGGTCGCGATACTTGATATCGCCAATGTTAGGACGAGTGCCAACCCAAGCAGAATTGGTGATTTCCTCTTCGCTCTTGTAGAGGCCGTCGGCAATCCAGCATTCAATTGCATAGACGCTTGTGCCGGTACGTTTCCAGCCATTGGAAGTGTTAGGGCTGTCAGGATAGCGGAGATAACGGTTCTTAGCATAAGAAATGTTACCTGTGATGCTATAGTTGAACGGAATGCCTGCAAGCATGAATTTGTTGCGATGAGTAAGGCTCAAATCGAAACCTTTGGCATCCACCTTGTTATAATTGGCAGTAGTGGTGTAATATCCGCCCATCGAAGGAGGATAATCAGCGCCCATGCCGGTGAGGATGTCCTTGGTGTAATTGTAGAACACATCAAAATCAGCACCCAGCAAGCCGTGCCACATAGTGAAGTCGAAGCCGGCATTGTAAGAGATGACCTTTTCCCAAGTAAGATTAGGGTTACCGATAACAGTGCTGTAGATTGCATTCTGAAGAGTTCCTCCAATGTTCTGGAGGCCGCTATAGCCGTAAGTGTCGAGGTAATGATAGGCATCAACGCCAGAGTTACCAACAACACCGACAGAAGCACGAATCTTCATGTCGTTGAGGAACGTGAGGTCCTGCATGAACGGCTCTTTAGTGATGCGCCAAGCAACAGAACCTGAAGGGAAGAGCACCCAACGTTTTCCACTGACGTTACCATTGAAAAGGTAAGAGCCGTCATAACGACCGGAAACCTCAGCAAGATAAGTCTGATCGTAATCGTACTTAACACGGAATACATAACCTACTGTGCGTGAATGAGTGTTGTAGCTGCTTGGATTGCCGTCGGCCTGGCCGAAGCTAAGTCCATCAAGGTCGGTAACGCTCAAACCCTTAGCATAAGCTGCGAGAGTGCTCCACTTGGAATCGTTGACCTCGCAAAGAGCCAAGACGTCGATATTATTCTTATTGAAAGAGTTGATGTAGTTGAGCTGATATTGGCCAAGGAGCTGCTTGCTCTCGGCAGTGCCTTCACCCATACGGATGTCGGTGTTGCCACGAGGGTCGATAGTCTTGCTGTAAGTCATGGTACCAAGATTAATCATCTGCACATAATAAGGAATGTTCATGTTCTTATTATGAGAGGTGGAATAGTCGTAAGAACCGGTTACTTTGGCTGAAAGGCCCTTAACCCAAGGAAAATCGAACTGTAAGGAAAGATTGCTCTGGATGGAATGGCCGTTGGTCTTTTGATAGCCCGACTGATAGATTGCAGCGAGCGGGCTGTGAGGCAGACCAGTGTTGCGGATAGGAGTGGCAGTGTACAGGCCATCCATGGTTTCAGGAAGGTACGGGTGCATCACAATTGCCTGGTGGGCAATGGAAAGGAAGCCCGATTCGCTGTCGCCATTGTCGGAGCCGCCGGAAGCGAAACCTGGAGTGTGGCGATTGCCGACTTCACCGCTCAAACCCATATTGAACGTCCAATATTTATTGATTTTTGAATCCAAGTTCATACGGGCAGTGTAACGACGATAAGAGAAACTGTCGATGTTACCTTTCTGGTCGAGATAGCCGATAGAAGCGAAATACTTGGAAGTTTCATTACCGCCGGAGACAGTGACATTGTGGCGAGTGTTGATACCAGTGCCGAACACTTTGCCGATATAGTCAACATTGTCCCAACCATCAGTAGGGTCACCATTAGTCATTGCAGCAATGTTTTCCTGCGTGAACTTAGGCGAATACTGGCTGCGGTCGGTGATAGTTCCGTTGGCCAATTGATCCATCATGTCGCCCATATTGTAATAATAAGCGAATTGCGGGCCATTCATGAACTTAGGGAAGTTAGCGTTGACGGAAGCTCCGATGCTGCCAGTATAGGTAATCTGAGGCTTGCCGACACGACCTTGCTTAGTGGTGACGATGACGACACCACCACCGCTCTGGAGACCATAGACAGCGGCAGCAGATGCATCCTTCAAAACGGAAACGCTTGCAATATCGTTAGGGTCGATATCGTTGATGTCGCGTGGAACACCATCGACAATGTAGTGAACAGTGTAGATAGAACCACGGATACGCAAGGAAGCGTCGTCGAGACCAGGCTCACCTGAAGTCTGCACGGAAGAAATGCCAGGCAGACGTCCACCGAGGACACTGGTTATGTTAGTGGAAGGCGTGGTGAGAAGTTCATCGCCCTTGATAGCAGAAACTGCACTTGTGAGGGATGATTTTTTCTGCTTGCCATAACCAACGACAACAACTTCGTCGAGAGTCTTGTCGGACTCCCGCATCTTAATGTTGTAGTTGGCTTTAGCACCAACCTTAACTTCCACATTCTGCATACCGACATAAGAAATTTTCAAAACGTCGCCATTATTGGCGAGGATATTGAAATTGCCGTCGATGTCGGTGCTAACGCCACGGTTTGTACCTTTAACGATAACCGTGACACCCGTGAGGGGTTCACCATTGGAATCGGTGATGACACCCTTAACCGACTTTTGTGCGTAAGCCAAAACAGGCAGCACAAACACGAGCAGCAGTGAAACCAGAATACGCTTCACCACGCCCGCTAAAATAGATTCAGAGTAAGACTCCATAAATTTATAACATAAGTAGATTAATAAATAATTATAGTTTCTCAAGAGTTTGCCAGCATTGGTAAAGACCACGTGGCACATGGAAACAGCCTTTCCATTTACCGCCCTTAAGAGGAAGAAGAACTTCACCACGGCGGTTGAGATAGCCGAACCATTCAGGATAATCAGGGTCCTTAAAGTGAGTCCAAACGTAATCGTGGACTTTAAGGAAAGTGTCGAGACACTGCTTGTCGCCAGTGAGCTGGTAGCCCTTGAGCATGCAGATTAAAGTTTCAATGTGTACCCACCAGAGTTTCTGGTCCCATTCAAGTTCCTGTGGAGGACAACCTTTGCGATCCATGAAATAATAGATTCCGCCAAATTCCTTGTCCCATCCATAATTGAACATTGTGAGGGCAGTGTTTTTAGCCTTCTCAATCAGATCAGGACGGTTGAGGCGCTTGCCGAGGTCCATAATGAACCACATGGCTTCGATGGAATGGCCCGGATTCATGTGCCTGCCTTCGAAACA
Organism: Muribaculaceae bacterium; assembly: GCA_022484565.1. Taxonomy (GTDB): domain Bacteria; phylum Bacteroidota; class Bacteroidia; order Bacteroidales; family Muribaculaceae; genus JAKVKZ01. The sequence continues at coordinate 11,372 of JAKVKZ010000009.1, read as the reverse complement.
GTCGGCAAGGTCACCATTTTCCAGCACATTTTCCACAACTATACCGCCAAGTTCAGGACGGACAAACACATCCATAACCTCGTGAATGCAAGTTTCGATGGTCTGATTCAGGTAAGCAGGGTCGAGAAGCGACTCAATCTCGAGAGCCAAATTGCAAAGAATCATCGGAAGAGCGAAATTCTTCAAAGGACGAGTGCCTTCATGAAGTTTGTTCCACTTTCCCTTAGGATTCTGCACCTTGGAGAGAATAATGTCGAAAGTCTTCTTGGCGATGTCGGCATACTCTTTATTGCCTGTGGCAATGCTGAGTTGACCGAACGCCATAGTAGCGAAAGTGTAGGAGAAGATGTTGTAAGGGTCAACAATCGGTTTACCATCGCGAGTAAGCGAGAAATACCAATTGAAATTGCCGTCGTGACCATACTTCTTTAAAAATTCACCACCCTGGACAGCGCAATCGAGCCATTCCTTACGATGCTCCACTTTGTTGTAAAGCATGGAAAACAACCATACTTCGCGGCCTTGCAACCAAACGAACTTATCGGTGTCGAACACGCTGCCATCGCGGTCGAGGCAGGTGAAATAGCCGCCGAAATCTTTGTCCTGTGACTTTTCAAGCCAGAAGGGCAACACAGAATCAAAAAGTTCTGATTTGTATTGTTCAGCTAATTTTTTAAAGTCCATACGCATATGTTTTAAGGTAATTATTAATTATGTTGTTGAATAAAATTTCCATTAATGTCGATTGGCAAAGAGTAGAATGGATTGAGCACCCAATCAATCATTTCGGCTATGATGCCGCGGGTGACAAATCGTGAAGATTCCGATTTGACCAAATTGCTGAGGGTACTGTTGCCATTTAATTTGGCGAAAACGTCGTCGGAAGAAATCTTTGCGGCTGAAGCAATCATTTTCACTGCCTCACCCAAAGTGACCTTGCATGATTTTGCGGGAAACGCATAATCCATGAAAGGATAAGCGTCAATCAGGCCTTTCACGTCGTCGGTCATCAAAATGCTGTCGGTGTGCATCCAAGTGGAGTTGCTCCAGCCTTGACTGATGCTTTCGCCCTTGAGAATGCCGGTGGCGCCAACACGCTGAAGAGGGCGGAACATATCGCTGTCATTAGGAACATCGAGATAAGGCAAAAGATAGCAACCAGCGTCGAGGAGAGCATTCTGCACATCGCGGACAGGCACTGACGCTACAGGCTTGGCTGATTGCAATGCAATTGAGGCAAGAGCACCGGCAGCCTGACCAATCTGCATGACAACGGGCTGAAGGCGTGTGGTGCCATTGACAATATTGGTGACTGAAATTGATTTTTCAGCTACAATCAGATTGTCAACATCCTGAGGAATCATTACGCCCATAGGCACGCCATACGACGGAACAGGACGGAAATGCAAGTCGGGAAGAGATTCGGTGCCATTGTATGCATTGTGATGCTGGTCGACGGGATAATCGCCTACGGCAATGCTGGTGCGATAAAACGGATATTTCTGGCTGAAAGGCTTTGAAATATCGCCCTCGGTGAAACGGACCAAGCCATGAATGCGGCGTGATTCACGATAATAGGGGATTAACGGCAAACGGTCGGCAGTGGGAAACTCATCATCGGCAAGGCCGAGATGGGTAAATCCAAGTTCACGCTGCAGGAAATAAATGTAGCAAAGAGTGTTGCTCTTTGCCGCGTTCAGAGCAATTTCGCGCTGAGCAGGCGTCATGTCAACTACATTGACATAATAGTCGTTGCCGGAAATCGGCCAATTAATCATGAACTTTCCGTTAGGCAGACGACCATAGGACATCATCATCTCCTTGGAATGCATGCGGGATGAATCCTTTTGCGAGGTGCAAAGCGGATTGGCACAAGTGCAATAGAAACGCGACGCGTCGTAACCCGCCGGACGATGCATCGTGACATCGTGGCCGTAATCTTTAAGAATCGCCACGTAAGTCAAGTCCTGAACAATGCCGTTGGCCTTGTCGGGAGCGACCGACTCGCCAGTGGCAGTGCGACTGTCCATGCCGACATCGTACTTAACGCCGCAAGCCTTGGCAACATCGCCAAGTTCGGTGGCATCAATCACTATCGAGGCATCGACAGACAGACTTTTGCTATTATTATTTAAGATTTTCAGTTTCCAGCCTTTTTTCCCATTTTTGGCTATTGATTTCAAAGAAGAGCCATTGAGAACCGTCAAATTGCTTTCAGCGCGGCACATTCTGCTGAAAATGGCATTGCCGACACTCGGCTCAAACATTACATTGCTGACCCAACCAGTCCTTAAGTTTTCAAGATTTCCATAGTGTGCTACCAATGAATCAAGCAGTTCGCCCCAGATTCCGCTTCTTAGACGATAGCATCCGTCAACGGCACTTACACCGGCTGAAGTAAGCATGCCGCCAAGCCATGGTGTGGGTTCGACAAGGAGAGTCTTTGTGCCCATGCGTGCGGACTGCAAAGCAGCGCAGACACCGCTGGCACTTCCGCCGACAACGACCACAGGATAGCTATCCTTCGCAACCGCTATGGTGAAGAAGCAACAAAATACGGCAAGAGCAACAGATCTGAATGCTTCACATCTTTTGCCCCGCAGTTTGAGTAGTATTGATAGAAAAAACTTCATTAACTAACGATTCAAAGCCTGAATTTCATGACGGGTGTTATGACAGGACGGTTTAGTTTTAATAATTACGATGCAAATATATAAATAATTTCTCTACGAACAAATATTTATTAAAAATTTTATCAAATAAAACCAGTTTAGATAATAAAATTTTTTATTAATCCATTAATTTAGAAAATACTTTTTATAGATAAGGTGCTTAGTAAACTATTGTAAAGGAATTTTAATATTTTGATTATTAAATTGTTAGGGAAAATTTACTTATGTTGTAGATAATTATGCCATTATTATGCCAGAATGTGCTGGCATCATTATGCGGTTAGGCATAATTTAAGGGTTGAAAATGAATAATATTAAAAAGGCTGACTTCGTGGATGAAATCAGCCTTAATGGATAAGGGAGCGGTAAACGAGGTTCGAACTCGCGACCTGAAGCTTGGGAAGCTTCCACTCTACCAACTGAGCTATTACCGCAATGTTCGTACTTTTCCCTTTATGCGATGCAAAGATAGCATAAGAATGGTGCAAAACCAAATAAAAACTGGAGTTTTTTGATTCTTAAAGTCGCCACCATGTCAACATAGCGCGACGTGAAAAACACGCTCCAAGAATCGGAGAAATCCATATCTGGCAATGCAAAAATACGCCTTGCAACCGGAGGGAGAAATACGATGGAAGGTTATGCGTGCTTGCCTTTGTACATGGCAGTTACGCTGTCGGAACCATTGCTTTGAATGTACTTAACGGTAATGGTATCGCCAATCTGCCATGAAACACGTTTGCTGGACTCAAGTTCGGGGAAGCTGAATGAGAGAGTGTCCTTATTAACGAGAACATCCACGCTGTTCATAGCACCATCAATTGCAACGCCAGTAACAGTGCGTTCAGCGTTAGCCGGTACGGAGTCAGTTTTTGTGGCTACACTATCGGAATCGGAGTTGGAAGCATTCTTATTGGAATTACCGCAAGACACGCTTAAAAGCATGAGAGGGATAAAGAAAGCAAATAATAACTTTTTCATAACAAAAAATCCTTTTAATAATACACCTTATAATATTATGGTGCAAAAATAGTTCGTTTAAACTTCACAGCAAACAAAAACGGCAAAAATATATTGAAGCAAGCGATTAGACACCAATATAAAAATTAATCCTCTGGCAGACCAACTGTCAGGGGATTCGCTTACTTAGAATAAACTTTCTAATACCATTAACATAAACCTAAACCTAAATAAAATAGAAACTTGTCATCGCGACATGAATCAATCTTATACCATAAAACTAATACCATGAAAACTGATGCAAAGATAAGCGGAATATGTTATATAACATAATTTTTGGACATAAAAGTTGCTGGAATTAGCATGATTTAACATAAAAGACCCTTTTTACCTATTGGAAAGCCTTTTTATCGTCAATTCCTGCTACTATTCTGAATGTTTATTATTAATAAAAACTTATTTATATTACTAATAAAAAGACTTGTCATTACCAATAAAAGCTCTACTGATGTCTTTCTGTTAAAATTGTCCCGAAAAGTGACATTTCACTCCTTGTTTATCTATTATTGCACCAAAAATAGTCCGTATTTTTGCATCATTAAAAGCAAAAGATAATGGATATAGAAGAAGCAAGAGAATATGCACTAAGCATGAAAGGTGTGACGGAATCACTGTTCGGCGGAGACAGCTGGGTTTCATTCAGCGTTGAAGGGAAGTGGTTCATGCTTCTGCAACTTGACGCACCTGAGCCGAGAGTTGCCGTGAAACTATTGCCCGAAACGGGAGCAAGCCTACGAGAGCAGTATGCAGGTGTGGTTGCAGCTTACCACATGAACAAACAGCACTGGAATGACCTGTATCTGGAACAATTAAGCGATGATTTCGTCAAGAACTGCATTTGCGATTCATATCATTTAATTATCAGTCGATTAAACAAAAAATTAAGAGCAAAATATAATGGAGACAATTTATAGCTATTTCAAGAAACAAGTTGCCAATAACGGCAATGAACTTGCGGTTTTAGATGATAACCGAAGTATGACATTCGGGCAACTCGATGTCCTCATCGACACGATTGCTGCCGGATTTAAAGGCAAACCAAAACTTGTGGGCATCGTGATGAATCACAGCGTTGAGATGATAGCTTCGATATTTGCTGTGCTCAAAGTCGGCGCAGGCTATGTACCTGTTGAGCCGTTTTTCCCAATTGACCGCATCAAGTTCATCATGAATGAGTGCAATGTGGATTTTGTAATTACAAACAAAGAGTACGCCGACAAACTTCAAGACTTGCCATTGCATTTTATTGATTGCGGCATGAGGATTGAAAGCCAAGCAAAAGTTACCGATGGGTCAAAGCCTGAAAGCATTGCTTACGTGCTTTACACATCTGGCTCAACGGGAATGCCAAAGGGAGTGATTGTTGAAAACAGGAATGTGTGCCATTACATCCAGGCCTTTGCAAATGAATTTCATCCCAAAGTGGGTGATAAGATGCTTCAATATTCAGTCTGTTCATTCGATATTTTCGTGGAAGAAGTTTTCACTTCTTTATGCAATGGCGCTGCACTTGCCATTCCTTCGGATTACGTCAGGGGTGACATTCATCGCACCATGGACTTCGTAGAGAGGCACAATGTGACTGAAATCAGCGGTTTCCCATATCTGTTGCTTGAAATGAACAAGTTAAAGGAAATTCCGTCGTCACTCCGATTGCTTATAAGCGGCGGGGATGTGCTTCGAGAAAGCTATGTGACCAATCTTTTAATGAAAGTGGATGTGTACAACACTTATGGCCCATCTGAAGGCACAGTCTGCGCCTCCTATTATCATTGCAACAATGGTCATGCCGAACCAGACGGAACTTACCCTATCGGAAAGCCGGTGCTTGGCACTGCCATTGAGATAAGGGATAAAAATCTGAATGTAGTACCCGACGGCACTGTTGGAGAAATCTGTATATTTGGCGGTGGAGTGTCGAGAGGCTACATAGGTGATAACCGTGAAAAGGAGAATCTGGCTTATGTGGATTTGCCCGACGGCAGAAAAATGTATAGAAGTGGCGATTTAGGCATTATGTGTCCTGAAGGCACACTTATTTTCCTTCATAGAATGGATTCGCAAGTGATGATCCTTGGAAAGCGTGTCGAAACTTATGAAGTCCAGAACATTCTGTGCAATTGCATTGGGGTGGAGAAAGGCATTGTCTGTGCCCACAATGACGAGCAGGGACTGGCCTATCTCACGGCCTACATCGTTCCTAAAGACAAACTGGCCTTTCGTATGTCGGAGGTGAGGGAAACAATGGCTAAGTTCTTGCCGGCTTATATGCTGCCTGAATTCTTCGTGTGCCTGAATAATATGCCACTTACCTCCAACGGTAAGATTGATAATAAATCGCTGCCGATAATAATGAAAACGAGTGCTATAGCAGTTTAAAATTTAGAGATCGTTATGCCAAATGTGGTGCAAAAAATAATAGACAATAAAAAAGTAAGCATTGTAGGTGCTGAGGGTGATTCCGACATTGTCGTTTACTGTAATAGTGTGAATGATGATTGGGGAAAGATTATAGGTTGCTGCAAGCAGCTTGGAAGCAAGCCATTCCATTTCGTGCTGATTTCAGACATAGACTGGGATAAAGACTTGTCGCCGTGGCCTGCTGGGAAAATCATCAGCGGCAATGACAACTTTGAGGGCAAAGCCCAAGAATATCTGCAATGGATAGAGGACAAAGTAGTGCCGATAGCACCACAGGGGCATAAAATCATGGCTGGTTACTCCATGGCCGGGCTGTTTGCTCTGTATGTGCCTTATGTTTCCGACAAGTTTGAGGCTATAGCCTCGGCTTCGGGTTCAGTGTGGTTTCCGCAGTTCTTTGATTTTATCACTTCACATCAGCCGGCTAAGGTGCCACGCGCCGTGTATCTCTCAATCGGCGACCTTGAGAGCAAAAGCAAAAACGCGTATTTACAACAGACGGTAGAGATTACCCGAAACATCTATGAGCATTACGAGGCAAGCAAGATTCCTACAATATTTGAGCTTCATAAGGGGAATCACTTTAAGGACTACGAAATGCGACTCGCCAAAGCCATCACATGGACTGTGGAGCAGGAAAGTAAAATTATCTAATTATGAAAGCTGAAAGATTGATAATCCATAAAGCGGAAATCGGTGAAATAGACATTCTCATGAGTTGGCGAATGGAAGTGTTGAACGAAGTGTTTTCAATTCCAGTCGATGAAGACACATCGCAACTTTACAGCGCAAACAGGAATTATTATATGAAGGAAATTCCATCGGGAGGCCACATAGCGTGCTTCGCATCGATTGGTGGAGACATAATCGGCTGCGGAGGAATTTGCCTTTACAAGGAAATGCCCTCGCCCGACAACCACACCGGAAATTGCGCATACCTGATGAATGTGTATGTGCGTAGCCAATATCGCGGCAGAGGATACGGAAAGGCCGTTGCCTCGTGGCTCATCTCTCAGGCAAAGGACCTCGGCATCACGAAAATTTATCTTGAGACTTCAGACATTGCCCGACAAATGTATGAGCAACTTGGATTTTCGGTGATGAAAGGATATTTGAAATTGTAGCTTGGCTTTCATGAAATTGATGTATCTTCGCCCCAGTGTTAATGCTGACCGAAAATGAAGAAAATTCCACAGTATAAATTTTATAAGCATAAGTATGGCAAGGAGCTGCTTGTAGATGTCATCTATGTTGATGACATGAAGAAAAACCTGAAGCTTACGCCCCAACTTATAATGACTTTCTTTTGCATTATCATCATTACTGATGGAGTGGAAGTGATAGGCTTAGACGGCCATTCACAAGAAGTACGGCCAGGCACGATAATCTGCGCACGGCCAGGCGAAGTGTGGTCATGGAATCCGAATACGTGCCTTAGTGGGCTGGTATTCCTTTTTGAGGAGCAATTTCTTCTGTCATTTTTCAACGACAATCACTTTTTGGAGCGATTCCCATTTCTGCGAGCCGACCGAAAATCGCCATTTTTAGAACCCGACAAAGAACTTGCCGATAGACTAATACATCTTTATAGGCAAATGAAAGCGGAAATCGACAACAACTGCAAAGAAAAAGACCAGCATCTTCTGCGGGCACTGCTGTATGAAACGCTGATGCTTATTAATCGTGCCCCGCAGTCAGAAAGTTCAGTAGTAACGATAAACGAGACATTCAGCAATCGCCACATCAATACATTCATTGATTTGGCAAATGAGAACTTCAAGCAGCAGCATAGTGTGGAATTCTATGCCGACAAACTATATATCACTTCCAATTATCTTGATAAGATAGTGAAGCGGACACTTGGAGTGTCAACAAAACATTATATACAGAATAAAATAATGGAGGAAGCCAAGCGGCTATTGACCTACACCACATTGACAGTAGATGAAATATCCAATCAACTGAATTACGAGACTTCCACTTATTTTGTAAGGCAATTCAGCAAGATTGTGGGCATGCCGCCCAACAGTTACAGAAAGGCCAAGAAATAGCACAGCAAATAAAGGCACAACTGCGTGAATGCGGCTGTGCCTTTCGGAGTAGTTACCCTTTTTTGCCTATTGAAAAACATTTTTATTGTCATTTTCTGCTACAATTCTGAGTGTTTATTACTAATAAAAACTTATTTATATTACTAATAAAAAGACTTGTTTATTACCAATAAAAACGCTATATTTGCCACGAAATCAAAAATGATAAAAATATGGTCAGCAAAACGGCATTAGATGCAATATATAAAGAGCAAAGAGAATTTGTGATCAATGACAAATCCGTCAGAAGAGATGCCTTGATGGAATTGCCAGTGGACGATGTGAGTCATGCGCTGATAATATCCGGAATCAGGCGTTGCGGGAAAAGCACATTGATGCGTCAGCGTATTGGAAAAGATACGGATGATGCTTTTTACTTGAATTTCGACACAGTGAAATTGTTCAACTTTGATGTTGAGGACTTTGAATTGCTTGATGAACTGATAGCGTCAACTGGCAAGCATAATTTGTATTTTGATGAGATACAGACTGTGAAAGGTTGGGAGATATATGTGAGGAGTAAGCTGGATTCAGATTTTAAAGTAACTGTGACAGGGTCGAATGCATCACTTCTCAGTCGGGAACTCGGCACAAAATTAACAGGTCGGCACATCACAAAAGAATTGTTTCCTTTCAGCTACATGGAATATTTGAGATTTCGTGAGCTAAAGGCCTCATCGGAAAATTTTGGTAAATATTTGGACAATGGAGGTTTCCCCGAATATTTAAAGACCGGTAATGAGAATATGCTGGGTGAACTTGTGGAAGATATACTTTACCGTGACATTGCTGTGAGGTATGGAATCCGTGATGTCAATTCACTGAAAGCTTTATGCTTTTATTTGGCGGGTAATTTCGCCAATCTTGCATCGGCAAATAGGCTGGCTGGGTTAATAGGAGTAAAGACTGCCAAAACAGTGCTGGAATTTATGTCGTATCTTGAAGATGCCTATTTAATACAGCGAGTGCCAAAATTCTCATGGAAACTGAGAACGCAGATGATGAGTGCAAAGAAAATATATTTTATCGACAATGCTTTGGCACGGGCCGTTACCGTTCCGGCCTCAAACAATGCAGGGCGTAGGCTTGAAAACGCCATATTCTGGGAATTGCGCCGCCACTACCATGATATTTACTATTTCAATGAAGGTGGCAATGAATGTGATTTCATTGTGAAAAATAAGAATGTGCCTCGTATGGCTGTGCAGGTTTGCTATGAACTGGAACATGGAAACCGACAACGAGAACTCACTGGACTTCAAGATGCAATGAAGTCGTTGAAACTGGATAAAGGATATATTGTGACCTTTGACCAAACTGATAAATTAAGAACTGAGAGCGGGTGGATTGATGTGTTGCCAGCATCCGACTTTGTGCAAATGATGGCAAAATAAGAAGGATAAGGAATTTGCAAGAGAAAAAAGCAATAAAGGAATGGATATAGAAGAAGCAAGAGAATATGCACTAAGCATGAAAGGTGTGACGGAATCACTATTCGGCGGTAACAGTTGGATTTCTTTCAGCATAGAAGGAAAGTGGTTCATGCTCCTGCAACTCGATGCACCTGAGCCAAGAGTTGCCGTGAAACTATTGCCCGAAACGGGAGCAAGCTTGCGAGAGCAGTATGCAGGTGTGGTTGCAGCTTACCACATGAACAAACAGCATTGGAATGACCTGTATCTGGAACAATTAAGCGATGATTTCGTCAAGAATTGCATTCGTGAATCCTATAATCTTGTCGTGAATCGATTAAGTAAGAAATTAAGAGCAAAATATAATGAAGGCACAACCACGTAAATGCGGCTGTGCCTTTCTATATAGAATTATTGTTTTATTCTATGACGGTCACTAATTGTCGAGGTCAGCGTGACTTTGGACTGCTACAATCTTCAGATTGTGGCTTTTAATGAAATTAGTGATAGCATCACGCTCGGGTGACGGCTCAATATCCTCGCCAATACGGCGCAAGGCATTGAAAGTGGATGTGTTACTCTCATAAACGTGACGGTAGGATTTGGCAATATTGTCGATGCTGCTTTCGGAGAAATGGCAATGGCGCAAAATTTCAGCATTAACGCCGAAATACTGCACTGGATTGTGTGCCATAACCACATAGGGAGGCACATTTCCGGAAATACGGCATCCACCTTTTACCATAACCCAATCAGCAATGTCGCTGTTGGAATGAATCATCACACCGGAAGACAGGATAACGTGAGAATGGACTATGCTGTTGCCGGCAACCTGAACTCCATTGCCAAGCACGCATTGGTCCTCAATCACAGCATCGTGGCTAACGTGAGTTTCGGCCATAAGGAACACCCTGTTGCCGATACGCGTGCCGCCTTCAGGGCTGATACCGCGATTGATAATGGAATGTTCACGGATTTTGCAGTCATCGCCGATATAGCAGAATGTGTTTTCGCCTTTCCAGCGGAAATCCTGAGGTTCAGCAGCAATAATGGCACCGTTATATATTTTGGTGCGTTTACCAATGCGGGCACCACTTAGGATGCTGACATACGGATAAATGACGCAGTCATCGCCAATCTCCACGTTCTTGCTGATGAACACGAACGGGTGGATAGTGACATTTTTCCCGATTTTAGCTTCGGGGTCAATATGAGCTAATTGACTTATCATGGCTCTGTAGTTAATTATTAACGGCCACCGCCGAGAGCCTGATAAAGGCTGATGGCAGCTTGGTTCATATTCAATTTATTATTTTCAAGCGTAATCTGTGAACTAAGCAATGAAGTTTGAGCATTCAGCACTTCCAGATAAGTGGTGGTGCTAAGAGTTTGTAAAGCTTCATTGTAGCTTACAGCCTTTTGAAGATTATCAACCTGTTTTTCAAGATTGCCGCGTATCTCCTTAGTCTTGGACATCGTGACGAAAGCATCGCTGGCTTCGGATGCAGCACTAAGCAAAGTATATTTGAAAGTGTTGAGAGCCTGTTGCTGCTGAGCCTTAGCCGCCTTTAATCCGGCAATGTGCTGTCCACGTGCAAAAATAGGGACAGTGAGCTGAGCAGCGAGGTCAACAATCCATTTAGCAGGGTCGATAACCGAGGTGCCGAGCAGTGTGGCATAAGTGCCAGAAGGAGTGAGATTCAGTGTAGGATAGAACTGAGACTTGGCATTCAAAGTGGAATAGAATGCTTCCTCGA
>JAKVKZ010000008.1 GCA_022484565.1 Muribaculaceae bacterium | reverse complement strand
TCAAGGACCGCACCGGCAATATAATCTATGGAAAGAACAATGTGATTCCGTGCAAAATCAGCCGTGTCGATTACGGATTGCGTTTTGTCGAGGACGAATGTTGTGCCGAAAGCTCGTTGATTGGTCGCCAGTGCCTTCCTCCCGACAAGGTCGAGTCCATCCGTCTTCTCTCTTCCCTGCAAGGTGCCTCAAAGCGTCTTATCGCCAAGGTGGTCGGTGTATCACCAGCCACCGTTTCCAAAATCATTGGCAAATATGGTGCTAAGGAAGTTCCAGAAGAAGATGAAGCCACTCCAAATCCGCAAAATCCTCAAACCGGCATTGAAGAATCCGATGCAGAGTTCGAGGAAATCCCAGCAGAAAACCCATCCCAAGCCGAGCCTGAAAATAGCGTAATTGTGTGTGAAGCGTCTAACCGTGAACGCCCTTGTAATCTATCAGACGCTCACGGAGTTACGAGCAAATCAGGTGTTCAAACCCACGAAGCTTCCTCCACCGCTTTAGTGCCACAAAGCACCCCGCAAACCACCCTTCAAATCATCCCAAAGCTAAGCGATTATATCAATACCGCAATTTTCAGAAACGAAATGCTTAAAATGCTGTTGAACCAAGCCGAAAACTATTCGCCTGTCCCTTATAAGTTGGAATTTACCGATGGCAGGAACAACATCAACGACTTCCTTATTCAGAAGGCACTTGCACGGGGCATCCCAATTCCACCGCGTTACCTCGAACCTTTCCATCCCGTTTCTTATATTCAATGTGCTTCTGAAAAGAAAATTTATCCAGAACATCCCAAATTAATCGAACCGCCCAAACTAATAGAATAGGTTTCGTTTGCGCCTAAAGCTGCATGGTTATCGTTTTGCTTCAAAAGTTGTACATTAATAGTAAAATTTTACTATTTATTCAAAATTCTTTCGTTTTTAGTAACTGATTTCGCAAAAGTATAACTATATTTGTAGATAATTTTGCGCTTAATATAGCCAATGCTTACATAGAAAATTTGCACTTTAAAATCGCGCGTTGGTTAAACTTCTTACTTTTAGCGCATTTGCCTCCATTTGTGCAGCCGCATCACAGGACTGGCACATGATAAGGTGGCTTTTTTTATAACCGAAGCTGTTCTTCACGCTTCGCAAAGTCCGCAAGAGTGCGGACGCTGTTTCTCGATAAAAAATAAAAAAGCATATTAATGATAAGTAAATGGAATTACTTACCCCTTACATCCGAACAACAAGCAATAGAAGCGGAACTGGCGGTTCATTTCCCCAGTTGCCCGGCGATTAGCCACCTATTGGCGCATAGAGGAATTCCTTCTTGGGCAGAGGCCCAGAAGTTCTTCAATCCCTCCATGGACGACTTGCATGATCCTTTCATCATGAAGGACATGGATAAGGCTGTTGACAGGCTCAATAGAGCAATGGGGTCGAAAGAGAAGATTATGATTTATGGCGATTACGATGTGGATGGCACTACGGCTGTCGCCTTAGTCTATAAGTATCTTCAAAATGTGTATTCCAATATCGAGTACTACATACCCACAAGGTATGAGGAAGGATATGGAATTTCTGAAAAAAGTATTGATTACGCCGATTCTATTGGCGTGAAATTGATTATCGTCCTCGACTGCGGCATCAAGGCTGTTGAGGAAATTAATTACGCTAAGCGTTACGGAATAGATTTCATCATCTGCGACCACCATGTGCCTGATGATGTTTTGCCTGATGCCGCCGCAATCCTTAATCCGAAACTTGATGACAACCCCTACCCCTTCAAGCACCTTTCAGGCTGCGGCGTGGGATTCAAACTGATGCAGGCATTCTCAAAGAGCAACGGGCTGGAAAAGATTTATGAGCCTGAGGCGCTGCTTGACCTTGTGGCCGTGAGCATTGCTGCCGACATTGTTCCGATTATTGGCGAAAACCGCATCATGGCATATTACGGGCTGAAACGCCTTAACAGCAACCCCAATTTAGGGCTGCGGAGCATTATCCGCATCTGCGGACTTTCTGGAAAGGAAATCACTATCAGCGATGTAATATTCAAGATTGGCCCGCGCATCAATGCTTCGGGCAGAATGCAGTCGGGAATGGAGGCTGTTGACCTGCTTGTCACCCGCGACATCAGCGAGGCTTACGAGAAAGGCAAAAATATCGACCAATACAACAAGGACCGCAAGGAACTTGACAAGCGCATCACCGAGGAGGCAAGCGAAATTCTTTCCGACCGCGGAGAAATAGTTTCTGGCAAAAAGCCGATCGTTATCTATAATAAGGACTGGCACAAAGGCATCATCGGCATTGTGGCATCACGCCTTACGGAGCTTTATTACAAGCCGTCAGTGGTGCTTACTCTATCCAACGGCATTGCCACAGGCTCATCGCGCTCAGTGCATGGATTCGACATATACAAGGCAGTGGATTCCACCCGCGACCTGCTTGAGAATTTCGGCGGGCACACTTACGCGGTTGGACTTTCTCTCAAAGTGGAGAATATCCCTGAATTCACTCGCCGATTCGAGCAATATGTAATTGACAATATCAGCGAGGACGAGCTTACTCCGCAAATCGACATCGACCGCGAACTTGATTTCGATGAGATAAACGCTGAATTTGTGGGCTATCTCAAAAAGTTCAATCCTTTCGGACCGGGCAACCAAAAACCGGTGTTTGTCACCCGCAATGTTTACGATTTCGGCACAAGCAAACTTGTGGGCAAAAATCTGGAGCATATCAAGTTGGAACTGGTCGACAGCAAATCTGATTGCGTCATCAACGGCATAGCCTTCAACATGGCTGAAGTGTTCGATGCGGTCCACGGCCATCAGCCTTTGGAAATATGCTACACCATCGAGGAGAACAAGCACAACTCCAATAATTCCGTGCAACTTCTTGTGAAGGGTATCAAGCCTATGAGCCAAGCAGGTTCAGAGTCCTGATTAGGAAGCAACTTTTCTCCACGCAGCCACGCAATGCAGTCAATCCACGACATACTGCTGAAATATTGGGGCTTCACTTCATTCCGCAATATCCAAGAGGACATAATCCGCTCCGTCATTGACGGGCGCGACACTCTTGGACTTATGCCTACGGGCGGCGGAAAATCCATCACCTTTCAAGTCCCCACTCTCGCCATGGATGGTATGGCGCTCGTTGTCACCCCTATCATTTCCTTGATGAAGGATCAGGTTGACAACCTGATTGACCGAGGCATCAAAGCCACCTATCTGCATTCCGGGCTGACTTTGCGCGAGATGAACCGCACTTACGAAAAATGCACCAACGGCAATTGCAAATTCCTGTACGTTTCGCCGGAGCGGTTGTGCTCCGAAAGGTTCATCGACCACCTGCGATTCATGAATGTCTCGCTGATTGTCGTTGACGAGGCACACTGCATTTCGCAATGGGGCTATGATTTCCGCCCGTCGTTCCTGAATATCGTAAGCATCCGCAAACTGTTCCCCAATGTGCCGGTACTGGCACTGACCGCTACGGCCACAGCCTATGTGGTGAACGATATAATGCAATGCTTGGAGTTCCGCAAGCCAAATGTGCTTTCCATGAGTTTTGCCCGCAAAAATCTGTCGTATGTGGTGCGCCACACCACCGACAAGCAGCCAGAGCTTGTGCATATCCTGAAGCATGTGGCAGGCAGCAGCATCGTGTATGTCCGCAGCCGGAAAAAGGCGAAGCAGGTTTCCGATGAGCTGAACATGAGTGGAATTTCGTCGGATTACTATCATGCTGGAATATCAATAGAGGAAAAGGACGACAAGCAGAACAAGTGGAAAAGCGGTGAACGCCGCATAATGGTCGCCACAAACGCTTTCGGAATGGGCATCGACAAGCCCGACGTGCGATGCGTGGTCCATATCGACTTCCCAAATTCGCTTGAAGAATATTATCAGGAAGCAGGGCGTGCAGGCCGCGACGGTAAGCCGGCTTATGCGGTATTGCTCACTTCCACAACGGATAAGGCGGTAATGCACCGCCGCATCAATGATTCTTTTCCGCCGAAGGATTTCATACGCCGGGTTTATGAACTCGCTGGCAATTTTCTGAACGTGCCGGTCGGTTCAGGCTATAATCAAGTTTATGATTTCAATTTCAACCTGTTCTGCACCACATATCGCCTGCCGGTTCTCGCCACTAACAGCGCATTGAAGATTTTGTCCATGGCTGGTTATATCGACTATGTGGAAGAGATTGAAACGCAGTCGCGAGTGCTGATTCTTGCGAGCAAGGAAGACCTTTACAACGTCCGTGCCGACAATCCCAATGTTGACCGCGTGCTTCAGGCTCTGCTGCGCACCTACACAGGCCTGTTCGTTGATTATGTGTTTATCAGTGAAGCCTCGCTGAGTTTCCGCTACGGCATTTCCGAGCAGGAAATCTACGAATCACTCCTCACGCTGACCAAAATGCACATTCTCCACTATGTTCCGCGGAAGCGCACACCATATATTCTTTACACCACATCGCGCGAAGAGCCTAAATATGTGAAGATTCCGCTCACAGTGTACGAGCAGCGGAAAGCACGGCTGGAATCAAGGGTTCAAAGCGTAATTGACTATTCCAATAATAAGACGGCTTGCCGCGAGAACATACTTCTGAACTATTTCAGCGAATCGAAGAGTGAGCCGTGCGGACGCTGCGACGTGTGCATTGAGCAGCGAAAAAGCAAAGAGCCTGCCGTTCCAGCCGACATTCAATCGGGCATAGTGTATATGGCGACTTTGAAGCCTCGTCATTTGGCGGATTTCATCAGCACACTCTCATTTCCAAAGGAAAAGATTATTGAAATGGTGACTTTTCTGACCGATGAAGGCTACATCCTCCATCTCGACGACGACACTTACATTACGGAAGAATACAGGAAAAAGCACACGAAAAAAGAGCAATCGCCAGCTAATTAGCCGACAATTGCCCCTATTTCATTTCCGCTTTCTGCTTTTTTAGCAGCGTTTCAGCGGATTTCCTTCGTAATAATTTATGAATGCGCGGTTTACCATTCTGTTTCCGCCCGGAGTTGGATAGTTTCCTGAGAAATACCAATCGCCCTTATTGTCGGGAATCGACTTATGAAGACCTTCAATGGTCTGATATACGATTTCAACCTCACAATGCGAATCTGCGGGCGTGAGCATTTCGCCAATCTTGGCTGAAACTTCCACATCAGTGAATGGCTCGTAAATCTTTGTAACATAGTTTACAACCTGTTCTTTAGGCAGATTCTCCTGCTCCTTGCATTTCTTGTAGACCTCATCAATCACCGATGTCATTCCCCTGTCCTTCAGCAGTTCCACAGCAGCGCGGAATGCGGCAAATTCAGTCATTCTGGACATGTCGATGCCATAATAATCAGGATAACGGATTTGTGGTGAAGACGAAACCACAACTATCTTCTTTGGCGACAGGCGGTCCAAAATGCGGATGATGGATTGCTTCAAGGTTGTGCCGCGCACAATGCTGTCGTCGATTACTACAAGATTGTCGATATTCGGCCTGACGATGCCGTATGTCACATCGTACACATGGCCCGCAAGGTCGTTGCGTTTCTCGCCTTCGGCAATGAAAGTACGCAACTTTATGTCCTTCAGCACCACCTTTTCTGCCCTAACTCGCCAATTCAGAATTTCAGTGAGTTGGGCATCGTAATCGTCAGCATTTTTGTCAAGTTTCTCGATAGCATTTTTCTGCTCACCCTTGATGTACTTTTCAATGCCTTCCATCAATCCTATATAGGCTGTTTCGGCAGTATTCGGGATAAAGGAGAAAACGGTGTTCTTGATATCATAATCCACCGACTTCAAAATTGTCGGTGCAAGTTCCATTCCAAGTTTTTTCCGCTCAATGTAAATGTCACGGTCGCAACCTCGGGAGAAGTAAATCCGCTCAAACGAGCATCGCTCATTCTTGCCTTCGCCCAGAATGTCAGTAACCTTGATTTCACCGCTCTTGCTAACTGTGATTGCGGAGCCGGGACGCAATTCAGTCACTTGGTCGGTCGTGACGTTCATGGCTGTCTGAATCACAGGTCGCTCTGATGCGACAACCGCAATTTCATCATCGTAATAGAAGAATGCCGGACGTATTCCGTTCGGGTCACGAAGCACGAAGAAGTCACCGCTGCCCACAACGCCGCATATCACATAACCGCCGTCCCATATAGTGGAAGGCTCTTTCAAAATATTGGTAATGTCGAGCGAATCCTCAATCTTTCGTGTCAAATCTATTCCCTTGTGGCCTTCAGCGCTGTACTTGTCGAACAGATGCTGATTTTCATTGTCGAGTGAATGGCCAAGCGATTCAAGCAGCAGCACAGTGTCGGAATACACGCGCGGATGCTGTCCGTTATTTACTATCTGCTGAAATATCTCATCCACGTTTGTCATGTTGAAGTTGCCGCAAATCATCAGATTGCGCGACTTCCAGTTGTTCCTTCTCAGGAAAGGATGGACGTAAGTCATTCCGCTTCGGCCGGTGGTACTGTAACGCAGATGGCCCATGTACACTTCGCCGGCGAAAGGAAGGTCCTCATCGTTGGTGGTGCCGTTGCTCACCGATGCGCTAATCTGCTTCTTGACATTCGCGAATATCTCCTGAATAGCACCCGAACCCAGCGCCCTTTCACGGAAAATATATTCGTTGCCCGGTTCAGCATTCATTTTCACACAACCAAGTCCGGCACCTTCTTGACCGCGGTTGTGCTGCTTCTCCATCATAAGATACAGCTTGTTCAAACCGTAGAAGCAAGTTCCGTACTTATCCTTGTAATAGCTAAGAGGTTTGCGAAGCCTTATCATTGCTATTCCGCACTCATGCTTTAATACTTCCATCGAAACGTGATGTTATAGATTGTATTTCGTTGTGCAAAGATAATATTTACTCAACTATTAGCCCTAATTTTCAACTGATAAATTTCCGCAAATTCAACTTGTTTGGCATGATTTAAAATTTTATGCGATTTTTTTAAATTCAATTGATAGATTTAGGGTAAATAATCAATCATATATGCAGATGCCCGAGGGAAGAAAATAGAAAAGCATGATTAGAGCATTATTCACGATATATCATCAGAATATATGCAAATGATTTGCCCGCACTTCGCTCAAAGAGCAAGTGTGGGCATAATTCTGTAAAAAGCAAGAATCACCTTATCGGTCGCCAAAAAACTTGATTAATTATTCAAATTTCAGCCATTTTGTTGTTTGAAACTTAAAATAATGATTTATCTTTGTAGTAATAAATCATTAAGTACAAATTTAATCAATATGAAGCAGTTCTTCACCACTGTACTCGGCTCTTTTGTCGGCGTTTGGATAGCGTTGATGCTATCTACAGTTTTTTCAGTCCTGATGAGTTTTGCAATGTTCGCAATGCTTGCCAAAAGCAGTTCATTCTCAAAAAAGTCACCTGTATCGGATGAATCTATCCTTCACCTTAAATTAGCCGGCACATTTGAAGAGCGCGATTCTGAATCGGACTTTTACGCCACACTCTGGAATAAGGAAGTGAAAGGCAGCAGTCTGCAGACCACACTCAGCGCAATAAAGAACGCGAAATACAATAATAAAGTAAAAGGAATCTACATTGAATGTAGCGGAGCGCAGGCGGGCATAACCACCCTTACTGAAATTCGCAAAGCTCTCAAGGATTTCAAGGCATCGAAGAAATTCATCTACGCCTATGGCGACCAGGGAATACTGCAAGGTGATTATTACGTGGCATCAGTTGCCGACAGCATTTTCATAAACCCTATCGGGTCAGTTGACATTCACGGATTAGTCGGCACCACAATGTACTACAAGAAGGTGCTCGACAAGATTGGAGTACAGATGCAGGTATTCCGCGTCGGAGCTTATAAGAGTTATGTAGAGCCTTACATCACCGATACGATGAGTAAAGCAAACCGTGAGCAACTTCAACATCTGATGGGTTCAGTTTGGAACTGCATCGCCGACAGCATGGCCGTTTCACGGCACATCACAGCAGAAAAAATCAATATGCTTGCCGACAGCATTCTCGTTATGCAGCCAGCTGAATATCTGCTGAAAAACAAAATTGTCGATGCAACCTGCTACAAGACGGATTTTGAAAACAAACTTCGCAAGTTGACCAATGTGGACAAAGGCGACGACATAAATTTCGCAGAACCTGAAGACCTCGCTTCAGAGGAATCAGGTTCAGGCAAAAAGATTGCAGTTGTTTACGCTGTAGGAGAAATTGACGGAAGTTCAGAAGACGGAATCAACTCCGATGACCTCATAGAGAAAATCAACGATTTGGCATCTGACGATGACGTGGCTGGCATGGTTCTGCGCGTCAACTCCCCTGGTGGCAGCGCTTTCGGCTCGGAACAGATTTGGAAAGCCCTTCAGGATTTCAAGGCTAAAGGAAAACCGCTGGCAGTCTCCATGGGCGATATGGCCGCATCAGGCGGATATTACATTTCCTGCGGTGCTGACCGAATATTTGCAGAACCAGTCACCATTACTGGCTCAATAGGAATTTTCGGAATGATTCCATCGTTCAGGAATCTTGTTGAGCAAAAAATAGGAATTTCACAATACACAGTTGAGACCAACGCCAACAGCGATTTCCTGCGCTCGGTAACTACCGACATTTCGCCTGTGCAGGGTCAAGCACTTCAGAACTATGTTAACCGCGGATATGAATTATTCACATCAAGATGCGCCGCAGGCCGCAAAATAAACATTGATTCCATTAAAGCAATAGCACAAGGACGCGTTTGGGACGGGCTGACAGCTCAAAAGATTGGGCTTGTTGACCAATTCGGCAACCTTGAAGATGCTGTGGTTTGGACTGCCAAGAAAGCCAAATTATCGGATTATCAAGTCTCTTACGAGGAAAACGAAAAAGATGACTTTGCAGCATATTTCTCAAAGCTATTGACATCTTACACCGACAGAGCACTGGAAAATCAGACCGGCATACTTTATCAATATCACGATGTGATTCAACGCATTTTGAAGCGCGACCGCATCCAATGCTACATGGACCCAATAATAATAAAGTAACTTAGAAGGAGGCACTGCACAAAATGAGGTCGAAGCAACAGAAAATGTTGGCAGAAGCTATATTGACACCTATATCCTACATATATAAGTGTGTGATTGGCGTACGCAATTTTCTCTTCAATGTCGGCTTCATAAAGCAGACCAAATTCAAAGTGCCAATTGTAGTGGTCGGTAATCTGTCAGTAGGCGGAACCGGCAAAACGCCACTCACTGAATTCATCATCAATGCCCTAAGCACCCAATGGCACATAGGAGTGCTGAGCCGTGGATACAAACGCCGCACAAAAGGTTTCATCCTTGCCACGCGCCGATTGTCGCCACACGACATAGGCGATGAGCCATTCCAGATGTATGCGAAATTTGGCGACCGCATTACGCTTGCAGTGTGTGAGGACCGCCGGAAAGGAATCAGAGAAATGATGAAGATTGACCCGTCAATCAATCTTTTTGTGCTCGACGATGCTTTCCAGCATCGCTATGTAAAGCCTAAAGTAGCAATCGTGCTTATGGACTACAACCACCCTTGCTACCAAGATAAAATGCTTCCGCTGGGACGACTTCGTGAACCGATGGACAGCATCTACCGCGCCGATATGGTTGTTGTGACAAAATGCCCTGAGGATTTGAAGCCATTCGATCTTCGCACTGTAAAAAACAATCTTGACCTGATTGCAGCTCAAAAGCTGTTCTTCTCGTCTGTCAAATACGCAGCACCATCGGCTTTATTCCCCGATGAGAACAATCTGCATCCTTATCTTGAATATCTCACGGATGATGACGGGATACTTATCGTAACCGGTATTGCCAATCCTAAGCCTTTCGTGAAATATCTCCGCAATTTCAAGTCGAATATGAAAATCCTTCATTTCGGCGATCATCACGATTTCACCCGCAATGATTTCGACCTGATTTGCGAGCGATTCGATGAATTGAAAGGAAACAGAAAGATGATTTTCACCACTGAAAAGGATGCTGTAAGACTTATCAGCAACCCATATTTTCCACATCAGCTGAAAGCATTCTCATTCTTCATCCCCATCACTGTTGACTTCTCCCAATACAATGAGGGCAACAACTTTGTGGAGAGCCTGAAAGAAGAAATTAACCGAAAATAAATGCTTCATCTTATAGAAAAAACTTACAAACAATTAAAATCAAACAATTATGTTAGAAGAAATCAAACAAACCGCTGATTACATTCTCTCGAAAATATCGGAGAATGAACTTCCCAAGACTGCAATAATACTTGGCACAGGTCTTGGCGAATTAGTTGACCACATCGAAATAACCACGTCGATTCCTTATACGGAAATCCCTAACTTTCCTGTATCTACCGTTGAAGGGCATAAAGGCCGCCTGATTTTCGGAAAGCTCGGAAACAAGCGCATCCTTGCCATGCAGGGACGTTTCCACTATTATGAAGGATATTCAATGCAACAAGTTACATTCCCAGTACGCGTGATGAAAGCTATCGGGATCAAGACACTTTTCGTTTCAAACGCAGCCGGAGGCATGAATCCGAAATTCGTTATTGGCGACTTAATGATTATTACTGACCATATCAATCTTTTCCCGGAGCATCCACTTCACGGAAAGAATTATAACGAACTCGGCCCGCGCTTCCCTGAAATGAGTGAACCTTATTCAAAACGCCTGATAGAAGACGCCGAAAATGTGGCAAAAGAGAATAACATTCACATTGTCAAAGGTGTGTATGTAGGCACACAAGGCCCTACATACGAAACTCCATCGGAATACCGTTATTTCCGCATAATCGGCGGCGATGCAGTGGGCATGAGCACAGTTCCTGAAGTGATTGTTGCACGTCATGGCGGTATGGAAGTATTCGGCATTTCAGTAATAACTGACGTCGGTGGCGACGAATGCGAAATGACGTTGAAAGTATCACATGAGGAAGTTCAAAAGGCAGCAGCAGCAGCTGAGCCAAAGATGACTTTCATCATGAAAGAATTGATTAATAAATTTAAGGAATAATCCGAACAATTAATGCAGGATAAAGAAACAGAAATTTCATCGCTTGGTGAGTTCGGCCTTATCGACCGACTCACCAAGGATGTTGAGATAAAAAACGATTCTACAGTTAAAGCAGTTGGCGATGATGCAGCGCAACTGCATTATGGTGACAAGGAAGTACTTGTCACTACTGACTTATTACTTGAAGGCATACATTTTGATTTGACCTATTGCCCTCTTAAGCATCTTGGCTATAAAGCCGCAGTGGTGAATTTTTCCGACATTTATGCAATGAACGGACGGCCAAAACAAATAACCGTATCACTCGGCATATCTCAAAGATTCACCATCGAACACATTGAGCAACTCTATTCAGGCATCAAACTGGCATGTGAAATCTACGGTGTTGACCTTGTTGGCGGCGACACTTCTGCTTCAGTGACAGGGCTGATAATCAGCATTACCTGCATTGGTGAAGGAGAAAAAGGCAAAATCGTGTATCGCTCAGGCGCAAAGGACACTGATTTGATTTGCGTAAGCGGAAATCTCGGTGCTGCCTACATGGGCCTGCAGCTGCTTGAACGCGAGCGCAACATTGCAAACGACAGCAAGGACGACGAATTTCATCCGGCATTTGAAGGTAAGGAATATATTCTTGAGCGCCAATTGAAGCCAGAAGCTCGGCGCGACATAATAGAAGAACTTGCCGAAAATGGCATCATGCCAACTTCAATGATGGATATAAGCGACGGATTATCGTCTGAACTTCTGCACATCAGCAAGGAAAGCAATACGGGCTGCCGAATTTATGAGGAACGTATTCCTATCGACTATCAGACTGCAAGCATGGCAGAAGAATTCAACATGAACCTCGTGACCTGCGCACTCAATGGCGGTGAAGACTATGAATTGCTTTTCACCGTGCCACTCGCTGACCACGAAAAAATTGAATTGCTCAAGGATGTAAAGATGATTGGGCGCATCACAAAGCCTGAATTAGGATGCTTCATGATAACGCGCAGCGGCCAGGAAATGGAATTACGCGCACAAGGTTGGAACGCGTTTACCGACAAGTAAGCAAAAAAATTAACGGAATAAGTCCAAAAGGCATAAGACGAATTTGCCATCAGGCATTCGGCTTATGCTTTTCTCTCATATAATCCTTAACGTGCTGGAAAAGATTGGTTGCAAAAATGAAGTTATTAAGATTTTCGTTATCACTATCAAAAATCTCATCCTTATTTCCAACCCATTCATTATAGCCTTTGTTCACAAAAACTATGTTTTCGCCAATACCAAGCACGGAATTCATGTCGTGGGTGTTAATTATGGTGGTAATATCGTATTCCTTAGTAATATCGCTCAGAAGTTCATCAATCAGGATTGAAGTCTTCGGGTCAAGACCGGAATTAGGCTCATCACAGAAAAGATACTTTGGATTCAATGCTATGGCTCTGGCAATTGCCACACGTTTCTGCATACCGCCACTAAGCTCAGCAGGATATTTATCGTCAGCGCCTTTCAAGTTTACACGCTCAATACAGAACTCCGCCCTATCCTTCATTTCTGCAAACGTCATGCTGGAGAACATTTTCAGCGGGAACATCACATTGCCAAGCACTGTTTCGGAATCAAAAAGCGCAGAACCCTGAAACAACATTCCAAGTTCCTTACGTATCTGCTTCATCTTCGACCCGTTCATCTTCATTATGTCACGCCCGTCAAAAAGGATTTCACCTTCTTCAGGATGCAAAAGGCCAACAATGCTTTTCATCAGAACAGTTTTTCCCGAACCGCTTTGTCCAATAATCAGATTGGTCTTTCCATCATAGAATGTAGCATTTATTCCATGAAGAACGGTCTTCCCGTCGAACGACTTTACTAAATTCTTTACCTCAATCATCTTATTGCAACATTACTTTTGTCAATATAACGTCGAGCATCAATATCAGGATACTGCTCATTACGACAGAATTTGTACTTGCCTTGCCCACCTGCAACGCACCGCCTTTCACGTAATAGCCGAAATACGATGCCACACTGCTTATCACAAATGCGAAAAACAGGCTCTTTATCAATCCATACCAAACGTACCATTCGACGAACTTGGTCTGAATACCATAAATATAGGTGGAAGACGACACGATATTAGTGAAAACAGTTACGAGATAACCGCCATAAAGACTGGTGCACATACTGATGATTACAAGGAACGGAATGAAAGTAACCATAGCCACCACTTTAGGCAACACTAGGAAATTGGCTGAATTAATACCCATAATGTCGAGGGCATCAATCTGCTCAGTAACCCTCATCGTACCGATTTCAGAAGCTATGTTTGAACCAACCTTACCAGCCAGAATCAAGCACAGAATAGAGGAAGTGAATTCAAGAAGAATCACTTCTCGGGTGGCAAGACCGATAGAATAACGCGGAATAAGCGGTGACTGCACATTCAGTTTCATCTGGATACAGCACACAGCACCGATAAAGAGGGAAATGATAATAACCAAGGGAATGGAATCAATGCCCAACTTGGATATTTCATTAATATACCGTTTGAAGAACTCCTTCCATTTATCAGGAAGCGAGAACACTTTCCACATGAAAATGCAGTATTGTCCAAACGATTGTAACGATGATTTTAAAATCATATTATTTTCAGAAATTTATATGCAAAAGTAGTAAAAAACTTGGCTTAAAGCATTCAAGAGAGGGAATCTTTCACAAAAGATGGGAAAAATGGACTAATAATAATTTCAGAATGCACAAAGCCCAAACCACATTGCAAATTCAACTTTGAAATACTCAGGCAAAGCCTTCAATCAAATTTCTTATGACGAAGCACAAAGTTACGGCCCAAATATTTCTCCCTCACTTCAGGATTTTCAGCCAATTCCTGTGGAGTACCCTGGAAAAGGATTTTCCCCTCGAATAGCAAATAAGCACGGTCAGTGATACTTAACGTCTCAGGAGCATTATGGTCAGTAATCAAAATCCCGATATTCTTTTCTTTCAAGTGATAGACAATGCTTTGAATATCTTCCACCGCAATAGGGTCAACACCTGCAAACGGCTCATCAAGCATTATGAATTTCGGGTTAATCGCCAGACAGCGGGCAATCTCAGTCCTTCGGCGTTCACCGCCCGATAGCCTGTTGCCAAGATTCTTCCTGACCTTTTCAAGATGGAATTCAGCAATCAGTTCTTCAAGCCTTTCTTTCTGATATTCCATAGTGGTGTCCGTCATTTCAAGCACAGTGCGAAGATTCTTCTCAACCGTCAAAGTCCTGAAAACTGAAGGTTCCTGTGCAAGATAGCCAATGCCCAATTTAGCACGCTTATACACAGGATATTTTGTAATGTTGAAATTGTTCAGAAATATTCGGCCCTCATTCGGAGTTATCAGCCCGGTAGTCATATAGAAAGTTGTGGTCTTGCCAGCACCATTAGGTCCGAGCAGTCCAACAATTTCACCTTGCTTCACGTTTATGGACACATGATTAACGACGGTGCGCTGATGATATTTCTTGACGAGATTATCAGTACGGAGAACCATGCGATTCTCGTCGTATTCCTCTCCATTGGTGTTATATTCCTCCGGAGCCTTTGGCTTATGCTGATTCTTATCTAATTTGCTTTTTATCGCGTCAATCCAAGTGAAATTCATTTTCGTCCTTTTCTTTTAAAGATTTACAGGCGACTTTTAATATAATCCGTAAGAAGATTAATCGCCACTTCATTCTGCCCACCTTGAGGGACAATTAAATCGGCATATCGTTTGGCCGGCTCAATGTGCTGAATGTGCATAGGCTTCAGAACACGCTCATAACGGTCAATCACCATTTGAGGAGTACGTCCGCGTTCAATGCAATCACGATTGATAACGCGAATAAGCCTATCGTCGGCATCGGCATCAACAAACACCTTTATGTCCATCATGTTACGCATACGCTTATCGGAGAAAACCAAAATGCCCTCAACAAGCACCACTTCACTGGGGTCGAGATGCACCGTTTCCTTCTGGCGAGTACAAGTAAGATAGGAATAAGTAGGCATCTCAATAGCTCGACCTTCCTTTAAACTCCTGAGATGGGAAATTAGTAAATCCCATTCAAAAGCGGCAGGTTCATCAAAATTTATTTTCTGCCTATCCTCAACAGGAACATGACTGGAATCCTTATAATATGAATCCTGCGATATCACACCGACTTCCCCTTCAGGAAGACGTTCCATAATCTTGTTCACAACAGTGGTTTTGCCCGAGCCAGTGCCACCAGCGATTCCTATGATTAACATAACAAACGATTTAAAAACATACAAATATACGCAGTTTCTTCAAACTATAAGGCATAATTGCATAAAAATCGTTCGTATAAGCGTCAGCAAGCAGTTACAACAAGCAATTTTCAAGGTAAAAACCGACGGGCAGAGACAATATGAAATGACGAACTTGATTCAGCCATCACTTTACCGTCAGCGCCAGCATGAACTACAGTGAAAACGCCATTCCCAGTAATTTCCGATACAATACCAACATTCAATGAAGTTCCAAGCTCACGCCAGAACACCATATCGCCCGACATTATATTATTCAATTCCACGGGTCTTCCCTGTACAATCTGCACATTCACCGATGGATTAAGCGCATATCCAATTGAGCTGAACATTGAGCGGGTAAATTCAGCATCAGCTGAACGACCAGAAGTGACATCAATACTCTTACCCAAATTTGATTTCACATTCTGAATAAGCCGCGAAAGCGACGAAGTTGACATCAAAGCATTCGCTCCACGCTGCGACAGCGTGCCATCATCGCTGATTATCAATGAAGTTGCGGGAAAATCCGCTCGGGTGAGACGTGCAATCTCCCTTGCCGCCCTATTGTTTTCGTCAATGCGAGGGCCAATTCCATAAGACTGCCTGAATGAATAAATACGTCCACCAACAAACTTGCCATCATTCCCCAAATCGACTTTCAGCAACGGCGCATAGCCAAGCACACCAGCCACACTGACGCAATGAGGTGTGCAAAAATTGCCTAAACTATAAGCGACAAGATGTCCATTATATAATTCCATAGCACGCGGCAAATGAGGTCCATGTCCAAAAACGATGTCAGCACCAGCATCAATACAGGCATGGGCAAACTGGTGAACATCTCCCCTCTTTTCGTTCATGAACATTTCCATTTCAAACGGAACATGAGAATATTTCGCACCTTCAGCTCCGCCATGGAATGTAACAATAACAATATCATGCTGCGACTTCAATTGTGAAATAGTAGAAATGGCATACTGAATGTCGTTAATCGATGGTGATATGGAGCTATGACTAAATGAACAAACAGCTATTTTAAGCCCATTACGCAGAACAGTTGTATATTCATAATCAGGAGCAAATCCGCAAAATGATAGTCCAGCATTCGATAAGGTCAATTCAGTTGACATTCTTCCGAACATTCCGAAATCATTACTGTGATTATTCGCTACGTTAAACACGTCGTAGCCAGCAGCCTTTAGGTCATTTACATATCTTGTGGGCATCTTGAATGAATAAGTGCCCTTCCGTCCTTTTTTCTTAGATTTACCGCCTTCATCAAGCAATGCGCCCTCAAGATTACCAATTGTGAGGTCGGCATCCCTTAATACGGGTGCCACATCCGAAAGGAAAATGCCAGCCGAAGCGGGAAGCATGATGCCCTTTGTGTCGGGATAAGCCTTACCAATCATCACATCGCCAGTTAGCGCAAGCACAAGATGAGTTTGCGACACACCTATAATAATTGTCGTAAACAATAGAAACGATAATATACAAATCCTTCTCATATTCATTCCTTCAACTTTATTAGCCATGTGTTTTCACTAATTCCAAGCTGATGCTGACGTTCATTCAAGTAATAAATAATTCGAGAGCTGTCACCATCCAAAATCACTGGAATGCACCCATGCTGCACGGATTGGCATTGCCCATAAATAGTGTCGCTGCCGCCACCGTGGATTGAAGATATTTGCCTAAGTCTTCCAGAAGCCGATATGCTGACATCATAACTTATAGAAATTGAATTTTCAGCATCGGAATAGCCACCACTCCACGAGCCCACGACCCAATTAGGCATACCCTTAACGACAGGTCCGGCATTTGACGCAGATTTATTTTCTGACTGCGAATTGCCGCAGCTCATCAGAAGCAGCAAATTCACAGATAGGATTAGCAAGATTACACGCATACATTAAGATTAGTGTGTGCAAATATATTGACTTTTATCCAATTAGAAAACAGTCAAGAATACTTTTCCGAAATTATTCCAAGTATATTTCAATTAAGACTGATGATCAACATGGACATCCATTTGAGGAAACGGGAAACTAAGTCCATGTTTAGGAAATTCCTTATAGATTTGCTCATTAATAGAATAATAGACCGACCAATAATTTTCACTGCGAGTCCACGCACGAATCACGAGGACTATAGCGCTGTCGCCAAGTTCAGCGACCGAAACCGTTGGAGTGCAATCTTTCTTAGGAATTTTGGCAAGAAGTTCCTCATTGCGCTGTTCCTGCCAAATTTCTGCCTTCTTTTTTAATTCCCTACGGCGATGAATAATCGAATACAGCCATGAATGTTTTTCCTCTTCAGGCTCTTCTTCAGTTTTTGCAATTCCAGCATTTTTTTCAGCATCAGTTTTCGCAGCATCAACTACAGCTTTGTGATGACGTTTGTCGTCTTCACGATAACGTTTAACTATCCTAGTGTCGGCATGAATAATATCAAGTGCAGTGGAACGCGCCACATCAATGTCGTCGCCGTAACTGATTCCGATTTTCCATTCCAATCCCCTATATTCCTCACGGGAATAGTTATTTATCGTTCCTGTTGACAATCCGCCATTAGGAATGATGATTGATTTATTGTCGAGAGTATTGATTATAGTATTGAATATCTGAATTTCCTTGACAAAACCAGAATAGGAGCCATATTCAATAAAATCACCAATTTTATAAGGCTTGATGAACAAAATCAACACGCCACCGGCAAAATTTTGAAGCGTACCGCTCAAAGCCATACCGATTGCTACACCAGCAGAGGCAAAAATCGCTATAAAACTGCTCGTTTCGATGCCAAGAATTCCAATCACCGAAACCACAAGAATGAAAAGCAGTGTTATCTTCAGCAGACTCAGGATGAATGTTGCCAATGAACGGTCGAAAGAACGACGAATCATCAATGTCCGCGTGATTTTGTAAAGTTTATTGATTATGAATTTCCCGATATAGAACACGGCAATGGCCAGCAATATGCGGAAGCCGAAATTGATGACCGTGTGAATCGAGCTTGAGAAAAATTCATCAAATGAAAAAGACTTTAATTTTGATTCAACAGCCTGCGGCGTAACTACAGTGGCCGAATCAGGCACAATTTTAGTCAATTGAAGAAGAATTGATGTCAATAGCATAACGTAACGATTTATAGATATAGACTTTTATTCATTCAGCACCGCCATACACCTTTTTATACCAATCAAGAGTAGTGTAATAGTTCTCATTAGTGCTGCTGCCAGTGCCAAGAATATATGTGGAAAGACCACAAAAATGATTCGGGTCAATTTTCAACACATTAAATATATATGGAGTACTTGCCTTATACAGGACCGCATCGTTCACAAGCGACGCAAACTCAGTTGTCTGAGCCGAACTGCTGCAAAGGCCATCGTAATACTGCTTGAAATCATAATAAATAAATGGTGAATACGTGTTGTAATGCTGTAAGGCCGATATGTCATCAAGAGTCTTTCCGTTCTTCTGAATCTTGGAACAGAATTCAGCAACAGCATCCAACTTTTTGCAGTTCACCATGGAAAGCGTAAGCGTCCGCTTGGCTTCCTTCAAATTATTATAATAATCGTAAGTGTTACGGCAGGCCTGAATAAGAGCAGGAGAATTTTCAAAGAAACATGGGATATTCTTGTCGTAAGGCATACCATCAACTGGCAATTCGGCAGCACTGCTTATAAAATATGTGGTGCATTTCCGCAATTGATAAGCTACTTCAACCGAACCAAGATAACAGGCATCAGCATAAATGAAACTGAACATCGATTCAGGAATAGCACTGGCAAGAGAATCTATCTCCATCTTTGCCCCCCTATCCTCGCCAAAATCACAAATTTTGTAATTGTTTTTACCCTTAACCTTTAGCGTGGAAAGCGTACGTGCCCAGCCATCGCTGTGCGACCAAAGCACCAAGCCATAATCATCGGCAGGAGCATCAGTAAACACATCATTAATGACTTCGGTCATCCTTTTCTTGGTGGTGGATTTGGCATCCTCCGAATATTCTTTGAGGGTAACATGCGCAGCAGCACCATTCTTTTTTACAATCTCGAATAAATAAGGATTGGAATTATATGAAACATAGAAAACAAGCAACCGGCAATTATTGGCATTGCCATTTGCTATGGCATTATCCATTTCGTTCAAGTCCTGCTGGTCGTATTTGCTTGCGCCTAAGCTATTTGTGGCAACCATATATACTAAAACCGTGCGACGCGATTTGCCAACGACCTCTTTATCACTTGAACAAGAGGTGATGAGCAAAGTGGTAACAATCAGCATCAATATGGTTCTAATAAAGCGCACAGCAAGATAATTTTTTACAAAAACAATTAAATATCAACAACATCAATCAATATTAAATCAATAACGATTAATTTTGCGCAATATTTTCAATAACTTTCAAAAGGCACAGAGAATACAAACTTATAACAGATATTCGGCTACCTTTTATAATGCAAAGTTATTGCTTATTTGTCAAAAATCAAAACAAAATCAAAAAATTGTTTAAATAAATTTCAAACATTATTCAAATGAGAAAAGCGATATTATTATTTTCAATAGCCATCATAACATTTACTGCTTCGGCTCAGACATATTTTGAATTTGCTGACTCGGCT
Organism: Muribaculaceae bacterium; assembly: GCA_022484565.1. Lineage (GTDB taxonomy): Bacteria > Bacteroidota > Bacteroidia > Bacteroidales > Muribaculaceae > JAKVKZ01. Next base: position 42,651 of record JAKVKZ010000008.1, on the reverse strand, counting down.
GAAAAATACATAAAAGCCAAAGATTGGTCAAAGGCAGAAGTTTTTATAAAAGACGCATTGAAAAAAGACCCGACCAACAATAATAATTCGCTGCTTCTGTCGAATTTGGGAACGATTCAACGCTATCAGGGAAAATACGACGATGCAATCAAGAATTATTCAATCGCCCTGTTCATGACGCCCAACGCAGTAACGATTTTGCGAAACCGCGCTTTGCTCTATATGCAGGTTGACAGCTTGAATGCCGCATACGAAGACTTTGCCAAAATCATCAAACTTGACGATTCCGACTTGACCTCACGCTACTATCACGGAATGATTGCACTCCAGAACAAGGATATGGATAAAAGCAAGAGTGACTTTGACTATATTCTGCGCCTAAGTCCCAATTCAGAATCGGGAAACAGCGGACTTGCATTATGGAATAAAGTCAACGGACACTATGCGCAGGCAATTCAATTATACAGCCTGCTAATCAAGGCAAAAACCCAGCAAACGCGCGTGTACCTTTCTGGTCGGGCGGAATGCTATTTGAGGCTGAAACAGCTCAACAATGCTGAAGATGACATCAAGGCCGCATTATCACTTGATTCCACCGACAGCTACGTATATTATCTGAAAGCCCAATTGGCAAAAGCAAGGTTCGACAACGAAGAAATGAAACGTGACATGGAACTTGCTGAAAAATATGGCTTTGACAAAAAGGAGATTGAAAAGCTGCTAAAATAACTAAACTTTTCAAGTCTCAGATTTTGGAATCTCACGAATGTTGACTACATTTGCTCAATGATTTCAATAGTCGAGCACATAGAATATCTTGTCGTAAACAACGATTGCGTCGTCATTCCAGGCTGGGGTGCGCTTATTTCACAGTACACACCTGCAAGGATTTTCGACAAGGAATTCATCATCGACAAACCTCATAAGGCACTATCATTCAACGCTTCAATTAATCATAACGACGGACTTCTCGCAAATTCGCTGATGAGGCGCAATGGCTTGACGTATAATGCCGCAATGGCATTAATCAACCAAGAGGTAGTAGCCATGAAAAGGCAATTGGAAATCACTGGTGAGGTTGGAATCGGCAGGATAGGATGTTTCCGCAAAAATGATGAGGGAAATTCACCAATATTCAATCCGTATGAAAATGAGAGCAAGGCAAATGACTATTATGGCCTATTGCCTTTAAGAATCAAGACACTTTCGACACTTGACGCTGAAGTAGAGGAAGTGAAAGAGCCGGAAGCTAAAAAGCGCGACCACCATTTCCTATATATTCCGATAAATCGCACTTATCTAAAAATAGCGGCTTCAATAATAGTGCTGCTCGTGCTGGCAATCACTTTGACAACACCTATATCAAGGCTTGGCAAACAAAATTTTGCGGGAATCAATGTGGTTGACGTTATCAGCAACCCAGGAAACAGCAGCAATGAAAGCCACGAATTGGCGATAATGGTGCCTAAAGAGGCAGCAGCAAAGCAGAATAAGCCAGCCATCGATAAAGAAAAGAACGTAAAAGAGGGAAAAGCCGACATTTCAAGCAATAAGACAAAGAATAAAGTGAACGATGGCAACAATGACAGTGAAGAAGCCACAAAAAATTGCAAATTCGATAACGGAGATTTCCAAGTTATAGTAGCGACATTCTACACCGAGAAAAAAGCCAATAAATTCATCAAATTGGATGGCAACGACAATCTGCGCATCTCCAAACACGGCAAGAAATTCCGCGTAATAGCTGCAACAGGTTCATTCAAGGATATGACGAATCTGCAACACAAAGTTACTGACAGATACCCTGGCGTTTGGGTAAGCAAATAAAATAATCCACTAAAAAATTAATTTTGAATTCAGCCATTGCAACGGATTATCGCTGCAATTGCATAGTCATGACAGATATTCTATGGTCGCTCCACGGCTCATCGAATATTGTATAGTCCAGACCTTTCACATGTGAATTAGTGAAAATGTAATCTATTTTGAGCAACCGGCCAAGGTATCTATATGTGGCGCCATAGCCATGCCCACACGATTTGAAGCCATCGTCCATGACCTCATTGAAAAGCTGATAAGTGTAGGATGACGGAGTGTCGTTGAAGTCGCCGCATAGCACGGCTGCGCCAGCGTATTGTTTAACAAGCCGTTGCACATGCTCGGCCTGCTTGACACGCATACGGCTGTTCTCCATAAGTCCATAGCTGACAGTGGTTACTGCTTCATCGGCATCATTTTTTTTGGCACTGTTTATTTTTTGATTAAAACTTGAAGTCTGTAAATGCAGATTAAAGACCCGCAAAGTGTCATTGCCTATCAGCATATCAACCCATTCGCCACAATTCTGCGACTTTACAAAATCAAGGAAACAAGTCCTAACTATAGGATGCGTGCTGAATATAGCGACACGTGTGCTGCCGTCAACTTGCTTTGGAACAAACTTGTATTTCCAATGCAAACTGAAGACGGAATCCACACTATCAGTGTCGAAATGACCTTTTGAAATATATTCCTGCATACAGACTATATCGACATTATTTTGCTTAAAAAATTTACTGATCTCTCCAGCTGAATAACCGGTATAGTCATTATTGAAACTGCGGACATTATATGTTGCAACTTTTATTCCCTTAGGGTTCGTGCTTTTCTTGAAATTAATATGATAAACTGACGATATGTATCCAAAGCAACAGCATATCGCCACTATCGGGACAAATACCCATATCTTCCACTTAAAAAGCCAAATTAATGCTATGATTGCGTTGACGATGAGCAAGAGAGGCATGAATAAGCCCAAAATAGTCACCATGGAAGAATGTGCAGGACTTATATAACGTGCCAATGCAGCAATGCACAGCAACAATGCCAGCACAAACGACAGAAACACCATTATGGCATGGAACAGACTTTTTACAGCTTTCTTACCCATAGTAAATCAAGCATTTGAACGTTTGGCCTTTTCCCAAACTCCACTTCCTTTTTTACGACGCAGATAGAAGAAACCTTTTATGACATTTACGTTCATAAACAAGAAATAATAAGGTATATATAATATCTTATTCTTAATCTGTTTTGTTGACAGATAGTACCCCCAAGCGCCAAGCAGATAGAAAAGTACCTGCAATCCTAAAAATATCCAATAAAAGGCAGATGTGGTATTAACCGCAACAATTGCGATGTTGAGCGGCAACAGCAGGAAAAGCATCAATGGGGTTATCGACCACCGCAGAACTCGATGCGAAACATATTGGAAACTCATCATTCCATATTTAAAATGGTTGAGAAGCGGACGCAATCGCCATATCGACTGCAAGCCACCGGCAGAAATGCGCACTTTCCGCTTACGCTCTTCATTCATGTCAGCCGACCCTGACTCTATCGCATAAGCCTCAGCGCAATATTCTATTTTATAGCCACGTTTAGCTATTCTCATCGACAATATGAAATCATCGAGCAATGTGTCTTCCTCAATCGGTTCAAACAGTTCTCGACGTATTCCATAAAGTTCACCAGCCGCACCAACTGCCGTACAGAGTTCTGAATCAAGTCTTTTCAGCGTTGACTCATATTTCCAGTACATACCTTCACCGCCAGCCGCAGCACCATCTTCGCTGCGAACTTCAATCCGTTTCTCTCCAGCCACACAGCCAACATGCGGGTCAGCAAAGCATTTCACAATCTTGCTGATTGCCTCATTGTTAAGCATAGTGTTGGCATCGGTAAATACCACAATCGGAGTGTTTATGTATTTCATTCCACGATTGATGGCTGCCGTTTTTCCACGCCGTTCAGGGGAGAACAGCACTATCACATCGTCATATTCTTTCAATTTTTCGTTGGTCTTGTCGGTACTGCCATCGGTAATCCACACCACCCGCAATTTATCCTTAGGATAATCAAGTGCATGCACGTTCCGCATCTTTTCCTCGATAATCGCCTCTTCATTGTAAGCTGCAATGCACAAAGTCACCTCAGGCAAGGAATTGGAATCGCCATCAGTTTTTTCAACAGTTTTTTTCGACTTGAGTTTGACCAATATCCAAAGAATCAATCCATAGCCAACATAGGTATAGACAACTACGACAAGGCAAACGTAGAATAATATTTTCAAAGTAAACATATCATGATTTATTTATTTACAAACTTAGCAATAATTTTTCAATCATCATCAACATTTTCAAAGAAAAGATTGTTTATAATCTATAAGACATTCCTGGTTAAACTCTCTCACTACGACATATAAAATGTATTTCCTCATTTATTACTATTTTTTTTGCATATTCTTTTACAAAACGTCGATTATTTCTATCTTTGTACAAAATAAACCAAATTAAGATGTTGTCCACTACTCTATCCATAATTGATATCATAATTTTCGTAGTATTTGCCTTGAATGTGCTATACTTATTTGTTTTCAGCATTATCTCATTAAAGCATTCTAAGACCAATACTTGCGCACCTCAGAAAATCCGCAAAATGGTAATTCTAATTCCTGCCTATAAGGAAGATTCCGTGATTATAGAGAGTGCTAAGTCATGTGCATTGCAGGATTACCCTCATGAATCATTTGATGTGGTAGTTATCTCCGACCAAATGCAGGAAGAGACAATCAGCCATCTGCTTGAAATTCCGGTTAAGGTGGTTCGTGTAAATTTCAAAAACAGCACCAAATCTAAAGCCCTAAATTTCGCCATGAATGAAATTTCTGACTACGACATTGCAGTGATTATGGATGCCGATAACATTGTCAATCCTTCTTTTCTTTCCGACATCAACAGAGAATTTGATAAATCCGACTCTGTGGAAATTGTGCAGGCCCACCGCGTGGCTAAAAACATAAACACCGACATGGCATTTCTTGACGCTGCAAGCGAGGAAATCAACAATTCCATCTTCCGCAAAGCGCACTCAAGTGTGGGACTTTCAGCTGCTCTAATTGGCTCCGGCATGGCTTTCAACTATTCCCTTTTCAAGGAAACCATGAAATCAATTGATGCCGTAGGTGGATTCGACAAGGCTCTTGAACTTAAATTGACACACGAGGGCATTCGCACATATTATCTGCACGACACATTGGTACTTGATGAAAAAGTGCAACAGGCTAAGGACTTTTCTCGTCAACGCAGCCGTTGGCTTTCAGCACAATATCATTATCTGAACCGTTACATGAAATATTTCTTTTCATCATTACTGCACGACAATGCTGATTTTTGCGACAAGTTGTTCCAGCAGGCAAGTATTCCACGTCTGCTTCTTTTGGGAGGAATCATCATTATTGCAATTCTATTGACCATATTTGCCCCTGCCGCGTCGTTGAAATGGTGGGGACTATTCCTGATTCTTTGCATAGCTTTACTACTGTCGATTCCAAAAAGTTTCTACAATGTCCGCATGATTAAGGCTATTGTGAAACTACCTTACTATTTTGGTCTCTTCTTCTTGACTTTGTTCAAACTCAAGGGTGCCAATAAATCTTTTATTCATACTGCACACGGTGTTAACGACAAAAAACAATAACCCATGATAACAGGTCATTTCTCCGACATTAAACATTTCACTTTATCAGGCTCATCAGATAAACCTGATGCTGATTTCCAAAAAGATGGCGTCAAAGTCATGTTTTTTGGTAAGATACACAACAAGTCAAGTCTCGGTTTTTCCGACGACACCGACTGCGCATCCATTGTTCATGCCATCTTCGTCAAGTATGGAATTGAAGGGCTGAAGAAAATCGACAGTTCTTCTGTTTCCATTATTATTGATGGCGACACCATGCTAATTGCACGTGACCATCACGGCACTTACGCACAGATTTATTACTCATCATATAACTTTGCCTCACATCCCGACGGACTTGACCGCACTTCCGCCAACCTTTATGAGCCTGACTACAAGTCATTAGCAACATTCCTTTCAATCGGCTACATCCCCACTCCGCATTGTGCAATAAAGGGGGTTAGCAAACTTCCGGCAGGCTGCGCACTCAAAGTTTCCGGCGAGAAAATGGATGTAGTGAAAATATTTCCTACTGATTATTCAGTTCCTCATGATGAAAGGTCAATTGAAGAGCTGTCGGAGGAATATGGCAATCTGCACGTTGACTCTATTAAACGCAGAATTGGCAACAGTGAAAATGTGGGTTTACTCTTAAGCGGAGGTTACGATTCTGGCAGCAATCTGGCTGCTTTACGTGAAATTTATTCGGGCAAAGTATCTTCTTTCTCCATTGGTTTCAAGGGCGATAACTGGTCGGAATTACCTCTTGCCGACTGCATGAGCAAATATTTCTCTACCGACCACCATACTTACGAAATAGATGGCAGTGAAGTTCTTAACTTGCCTGAAATCGTACATTCACTCGGCGACCCATTCGTCGAGGGCGGACTTATGGTCAACTATTGCGCCATGAAGATGATTGGCAACGACAAGCCAGATGTTATTCTCGGTGGTGACGGCAGCGACCAGTATTTTGGCACAGCCGGACGTGAGACTGCCCTCAATTATCTTGCATGCAAGTCACTGCTGATGCCTGAAATGAAAATGGCATTGAAGGCGTTGAGCCATAATCAATATGAAAAGAACAACCGCTTTTATCGTGCCCGATTTCACTTGAATTCCATTGTCAACATTCTCGATGGCGACAAGTTCGGATTCCCCGATTTCATGATTCCTCAAATTTTGCAGGATTCCTCTCTTCGTCCGTTTGTCACAACTGAGAAAGAAGATTTATCCTCATGGGAAGCGCTCTACAGCCAGCACGCTATGCGCTCCGACTTGGAAAAAGTCATCAATCAGGTCATTCTATTCAAGGCTTCCCGCATGGCCGACTTGTTCTCGGTCAACATTGCGTTCCCTTTCATGGACAACCGTCTGTTTGAGTTTCTTCAAGCACTCCCAGTGAAATGGAAATGTCATGGCGACAGCGTTAAGGCCATTGCCAAAGGTAATTGCACCTCAAAATATCTGCTCAAATACCATTACAAGCCTATGTTGCCTAAGGAAATCACTTCAAAGAAGAAACAGGGTGGTTTTGCTCCAATGCCTCTTTTCTTTGAAGATGATGACCGCCGTGCACGCCTCAATGAGTTTATCATGGGCTGTGATGCATCACAAACTCTCTTCAACCGAAAGAATGTGGAGATCTTCCTCAAAAATTATTGTGACAAATGCCATGAAACGGGCAACTGGTTCTGGTATCGTCAAAACAAAGCCATTCAATATTTCAATCTCCTTTCTCTTTCCGTTTGGTGGGAAATATTCATGAAAGGTAATAAGGATTTGACTCTTTAGCGTCATTAATCAATGAAAGTATCCATAATAACAATAAACTATAACGGCTTCAACGACACATGTGAATTAATCGACTCGTTGAAAAAGTTTGAGACTATGCCTTTTGAAATCATTGTCGTTGACAATGCTTCGGCAGGTAATGATGGCCCTCAACTGGCTGAAAAATATCCTGATGTGAAAGTAGTGTGCAGCAAATCTAATCTGGGCTTTGCCGGTGGCAACAACCTTGGACTGAAAGAAGCTTCGGGCGATTTCTTCCTTTTCATGAACAACGATATGCTCATCAAGGGCCCGTTCCTTAAGCCGCTGGTTGATCGCCTACTTTCTTCCGAAAATATTGGCTTGGTGTCGCCTAAGATAAAATACACTTATGCTCCCGATATGATTCAGTACGCCGGCTATTCGTCTATGTCGTCTATTATGCTCCGCAATAATCTCATAGGGCTAAATCAGCATGATGCTCCGCAGTTCAGCAATGCAATGCCTACCGATTCAGCTCACGGTGCCTGCATGATGACTCGCCGTGAATGTCTCGACCGCACCGGCAAAATGACTGAAATTTATTTCTTGTTCTATGAGGAACACGACTGGAGCGAGAGGTTCCGTGAAGCTGGTTATGAAGTCTGGTACGAGCCTGCTTCCACTGTATATCACAAGGAGAGCATGACCATAAAACGCGGCACACCTTTACGCCTTTTCTATCTCACCAGGGCTCGCATCATGTATGCCCGGCGCAATTGTCACGGTTTCTGCAAGTTTATGGCTTGCTCTTATCAACTGCTTCTTGCAATTCCAAAGCAGACTTTATTGTTCCTCGTTCATGGTGATTTTTCCATGGTCAAGGCTTTATGGAAAGGATTTTTTAATGGTTTGTGCAAAAAGATTGATTGAGTAATGGTTCCAACTAATCATCAAGCTTCACGCACTGTGGTTTGGAGTGCAATTGAGCGATTTTCTGTCCAGGGCATCCAGATGATTCTCACCATCGTAATTGCTCGTGTCCTCATGCCATCTGATTATGGTCTGATTGCCATGCTGAATATTTTCATGGCCCTCGCTCAAACTTTTATCGACAGCGGATTCTCAAACGCTTTGATACAGAAAAAGGACACCACTAATATTGACTATAGCACCGTTTTCTATTTCAATATTGCAATTTCAGTGGGAATCTATGCAATAATGTATTTGGCTTCGCCTTACATTGCTGCTTTCTATAATGAGCCTCCTCTCGATAAAATCAACAAGATTTTCAGCCTTGTGATTATCATCAACAGTTTCGGCATCGTTCAGCAGGCTAAACTGACCATCGAACTGAATTTCAAGCGACAGGCTCATGCTTCGCTACTGGCAGTGATAATAAGCGGCATTATCGGTGTGTGGATGGCTTACAACGGATTCGGTGTTTGGGCAATTGTGTGGCAGTCGGTCATCAATGCGTTTTTGCGTGTCGTCTTCCTTTGGATTTTTGCCCATTGGATGCCAATGATGGCATTCTCCAAGCATTCTTTCCATATTCTTTTCGCTTTCGGCTCTAAATTGCTCTTCTCGTCACTGCTTCACACTCTTTACGTGAACATATATACACTAATTATTGGTAAAGTTTTCTCCGCCGATACTTGCGGACTTTACAACCAGTCATTCAAACTGTCCACTTTCCCTTCGACCAATTTGGCGGCCATCATTGTCCGTGCAATTTATCCTATCCAATGCAGGATGCAGGATGAGAATGAAAAACTTAGAATGTTTTTCCTCAAATATCTGCGCGTCTCTTGTTACGTGATTTTCCCGATAATGACGGCTTTTGCAGGATTGGCAAAACCGTTTGTTCTCGTATTTCTCGGTGCTCATTGGATTCGCATTGTGCCGCTATTGCAGATTCTCTGCATAGCCTATATGTGGGACCCAGTGATGAAACTCGATAGCACTTTGCTTCAAGTTAAAGGCCGTTCCGACATTTTCTTCCATGCTGAGATAGTGAAAAAAATCATCGCTTTCGTCATACTGATTGTTACCATTCCTTTCGGTATCACTGTGATGTGCTATGGCCTTATCCTATATTCCATAAGCGACATCATCATCATTAATATCTTCAACCAAAAGGTAATAAACATCCCGTTATTAACTCAAGTAAAGGAGATTTTACCGATTCTTCTCACATCGGCGCTAATTTTCGGGGTAACTTTCGTCACATCCTATTTCATGACTTCTCAAATCATGGCTTTGGTAATTGGAGTTATTGAAAGTCTCGCAATTTATGCAATAGTCTCAAAGACTTTCATGCGCAAGGAATTGTCGCTATTGCTCAATCTGCGCAACTCATTTAATTGACACCCATTCGCCTGCTGCCTCATCAAATCTCTTGATGACATGCGCCGGCGCTCCTGCCACGATGCACCGTGCTGGCACATCTTTTGTGACCACGCTTCCTGCAGCCACCACGCTATGCGCACCTATAGAAACGCCAGCTGTAACGACGCTGTTTGCGCCTAACCACACATCATCACTGACCGTTATTTTGTTGACTGTCACGCCTTGTTTCACTATCGGCATCGTCACGTCCTTGAAGTTGTGATTAAGCCCTGAAAGGGTCACATTCTGCGCTAAGCGCACATTGTTGCCTATTTGCACTGGTCCTATCAAAGTTGTGGAAACGCCAATTCGGGTATTGTCGCCGATTGTCACATCGCCCACACCATTGTCAACTGTCGCATAATGCTCTATGTAGCTTCCCATGCCAAGTGAGAACCTGTTCACAGGCGAAATGTTCATTACAGCACTGTGCCTTATGTGGCTGTGCCGTCCACGGTATTTGCAAAAATATATCGGATTGACTATCAATTTAACCCATGCTCGCGGGCATGCGCCGCGCTTTGTGAACATCATGGAATGCACAAACTTCTTCAATCCTTTGTTGCCTTTCACAGTGTCCTTTATACTCATTTCGCTGCCTCCCGTTTTGATATTACAGTTTCAATTCCTTCATATATTTTGCCGACACTGTCGGTCCATGTATGCGAGAATGCAAGTTCTTTCCGTCGTTCTTCCAACTTGGGATCTCTGAACCTCAGTTCATGCAAGGCTTGCCAAAGTTTCTCCTTATATTCCACAATTCCGTCGGCAAGATATGCACAGTCCGCAAATATGTTGCGCATCGTCGCTGTGGCAGTAGCCAGCACTGGTTTTCCAAGTGAAAGATACTCATCCACTTTCCTCGGATAATTACCAATAGTCGTCTTATTGAGCAATTGTGGATTGTAGCAGATGTCGAATGAGTTTATGTAATCAGGCACTTCATTCATATCCACGCTCCCAAGGAAATAAACATTTTCCAATTTATGCAGTTCACTATCCTTGAATTGGTCATCCTCAGGACCTACCAATACAAATGATACATTCTTGTTTGCCCGTGCCAAATCAGCTATCAATCCTATATCTAAGCGATGCGACACGAGATTTCCCACATATCCCACAATTGGCCTTTTAATCTTTTCAACATTGTCGAGTGTGGCGAATTTCTCCTTCTTGTATCCGCTCAAATCCACACCTTGACCAACATAGAACACATTTGGGTTGCTATCTTTCATCTGGTTGCCGAGTTCGCTTGAATTCGACATCACACAGTCGCATTTAGCTGCTATTCCTTTTTCAAGCCGTCCAGCATGGCGGTTCCAATAAGGGCTATCCATGAAATCTCTTCGGTAGTATATCGAGAAATATGGTTTTATTAGTTCCTTGATGAAATAGCTGTTAATAATATCATTGTCAATGAAAAGGAAATAATCAGAAAAATTCAGTTCCTCAATCACTTTGAATATATGTTTGCAGCGTTTCTTTTCATTCATCCGATTAAGAAAGTCATATAACTTACCATCGGGCAGGAAATTGATATGATAATATTTTGTGGGTATGTCGAGCACCCACAAGCTTTCGCTGATTTGCCTAAGCCCATGTTCAACAGCTGTTTCCCAATGTGGATTTACATAGAGTACCCTGTTCGATTTGGATATTTCTTTGGCAATATCCTTAGCGTTGGAACCTATCTTCATGTCCCACGACTGCAATCCTGTTATTATGAAATCTCTACCTTGTATCATTTCTGTGTCACTTTAGGGGTTTTACCAAGTAACAGCACACTCAATATCTTACTCTTGCTTATCAATATTTCAGCCAAAATAGGCAATATTGTAGCTATTATCAATGCTCCGCAGAACACAGGCAGCTGAGCGGTAATGCCAACCCTCGCAAGCAATATCCGCACGCCTCCAGTGAAAAATACGTGGAATAAATAAATGGAATAGGCAAATGAACCGATATACACAAAGAATTTGTTCTGCCACTTGCTTTGCAGCAATAAAAGTAGCACCGGCATCACAAGTAAAGGGCAAATAAGATTGCGGATTGCATCGTGGGTTTCAGGCTTAAACCACTCCACTTGAATGGCAACAATCGCCACCACTGCAAGTATCCAAGCTACAGCGTTGATTGACTTAGGTATCCCATCGCTACGGAATCGGCACGCCATCACTCCTATGATGAAATATGGCAGTTGCAGCAATGCTCCCTTGAAACTTAGTACATTCGGCACTCCATCAGGAATGAGCTTTGTCTCCTCCACATACATCAGCACTATCGATACAAGCAAGCAAATCAATGCACCTTTCACGGTTTTCGCGAAGTTGTTCACGTCAATCAGCGCAATAACCATGAAAATCAAAAACAATGACGGCAAATACCAGTAAATTGTGTAAGGCAGAACATATATCTGCCATATATCGCTAAGCACTCCTTTTTTGTTTGTCCCTGGAGTGAAATATTGCATCAGAAAATATAGTGTACCTACTGTTATCATCGGTATCAACAGACGATATACTTTCTTGACGGTGAATTTCTTCAGATAATCCGATCCTACTGGCCTATATGCATATACGAATCCTGCAATGGCGGTAAACAGCGGCATTTGGATAAAATCAATGAATAGATATAGGTATCGGAAAGGCGATGGATATGCTATTTTCATTCCACCATCAGGCGTAGAACCAATCACGTGCCCTATCACCACAAGCAGAATGGCAAGTCCTCTCAGCGTTTCAATATATAGATTTTTCTCTTTACCCATCACTTTATAGAAGTATAAATTTCAAGCAGATGCTCCGCAGTGGATTTCCATGAGAATAATTTCACTCTTTCCAGCCCGTATGCCACTTGCGACTTGTAGTAGCTTTCGTCTTTCTCAAGTTCAATCAGTTTGTCGGCAATCAGCTGCGGTTTTGTCACGTCAACCATCGCTGCCCCGTCACCGGCTATCTCGGGCAAAGCCGATGAATTACCTGTAACGACAGGCGTTCCGCACGCCATAGCTTCAAGCAAAGGAATGCCGAAACTTTCACGGAATGATGTGTAAAGAAACACTTTAGCTCCGCTATAGATGCTTGGCAAATCTTTATTTTCAATATATCCAGGACAAACTATATGCTCACGTATTTCACTTATTCCCTCGTCCCGCAAAATTGAATTCAGATAATCCTCTTTAATGTCAGCAAGAAGCAATGGCAATTTCAATTTTGATTGCTTTAGATACAGGCTATAAGCCTTCAATGTGCCGGGCACATTCTTCTTCGGGTCAGTGTTGCCTAAGAAAAATATGTAATCAGCACTGTCAATATATTTTCCTGTTACGGTTTCAGGATTCTTTACCGGCTGGAAATATGAGTTGTAACCATTGTAAACCGCAACGAGTTTGTCATCGGGCAATTTCAGGAAATCCCCTATCCTTTTCTTTTCAAATTTCGACACAGTGATTATCTTACTGCATTTTGACAGAATCTTAGGCACGACAAATCTCCTGTACACACGTCCTAAATTCTGATATAGCGATTTATTTCCACCTTGACGGGGTTCAAGAAAAATAATGTCGTGCAGAGTCAGCGCTAACGGCACTTTCACATATATTGGAGCCGTATTGCTCGTGCAGTGAAGCACATCAAGTTTCAAACGTCCGACAGCACGCGGCAAAGCCCATTGTTCCCACAAAGGATAAGTCGGACAATCCAACTCAATAATGTGAAAATTATTTGTTTCGCCAAGACATTTATCCTCACCGCCAGCAACGAATATGTAATATTCATTCTCTTTGTCAAGAAGTTGCAACTGCTTTATTGCTTCCAAGGCAACAAAGTCCATTCCATGCTTGTTCTTCCTGAATATTCTTTGAGCTTCAATGCCGATTCTCATAACATCATGTTTTAATTATGTTTGGGTTCTTCACTGTCAACCTCATAATGCTCTGTATGAATGAATTCATTGCTACGGTTGAAAATAGCAAACGTGTTCAGCAGCATCAATAAGAACAGCCATGGAATACTGAACATGGCCTTCAGCAATTTGGCATTGAAAAGATAGTCAGGTATAGCCAACGCCAAAGTGATTATCATCAACAGCAGAAGGCACCACCATTTTATAGACCAAAGCAAAAATGGTAATCCGACGACTGTCAGCACCACAGATATTATTCCAATAAAGCCTATCAAAATCACACGCGGAGGCATTGCCCATTGAAGCAGTTTGTTGCAATAATCCCAATTACCTTCCAATGCAGCCTTCGGGCATCCCCAAATTCCACGGAAGAAATGGCTAAACTGGGTAGAAACCCACCGTTTGCGCTGTTTATAGAATTGCTTGCCCTTGCTTACTTTTTCATCATAAGTGTAAACTTCAGGTAAATATTCTATGTAATAATTATTGCGCAATAAATAGCGTTCAAGTTGCTTATCCACGCCCACATGGCTGGATTTCATAATGCATTTCTTGAACAATTTGTAGTCAAATGCCATTCCTGAGCCTATAAGACTTGACGAGAATCCCATTCTGGTATGCCCTTTACGGAATATGGAATTGTTTATTTCCTCGCTCACTGCATCGAGCACAGCCACATTGGTATTGCACTGCTTGGCAACTCGGTGAGTCTGTATGGCAGAACATCCTGAATAGAAAGCATCGTTGAGATTGTCAAGGAAGTCATCATCTACGCTGTTGTCGGCATCAAGAATTACAATGTTGTCATAGTGCAGGTCATGGTTATCTATATATGTAATTGCCTGCTGCAAAGAATTCGTTTTAGTGCTTAAAGTAAATTCGGGCCTAATCACAATAGCCGACATCCGCTCAAGTTCCGCATTCGTCTCATCTGCCATGCCGTCCGACACGACTATCACATCATAGTTTTCCCTTGGAAATGTCTGCTCCAGAAAATTTCCAACAGATCCTAATATTACGCGGTCTTCTTTATAGGCAGGAAACACCACTGCATACCTATATTTCTTTTTTGCTTTGGGGTATATGTTGCGTGGCTTACCAGTTGATTTTATGGCAAACACAAAAAGATACAGCACACCTACGGCGAAGAATAAGAAGCACACAGCATCAATCACCGAAAACACAAGTTCATTGTTACCACCTGAAAAAAAGAATTCTCTTATATATTCCATCATGATTTAAGAAACAATTTATTTCGTTTTTAATTCGTCGGCACTTTCATCAGGTTCAAATGATTCGTCTATCTTTTGACCATTCATCGCTGATGCCAAGAATGTATAGACGATTATCATCGTTGGAAACTGCCCGAAGAACCCATTGCCGTAAGCGCTAAGAAGCATTCCGAACACGCCACAGAGCATGGCCGACAATGCGCTTTTCACCCGTTTATTGTTCACTTTGAACATCAGGATATAAGCTGCATTTATTATAGCAATCAAAAACATTGCCAAATAAATCGTCAAGCCCACGGCACCCGTCTCAACCCATAGTTTCACATACCATGAGTCAGTAGGAATCTGGGTGGTAAATCGCATGGATGTTTTTTGGTTCTCCACGCCCGATAAGCCTAAGCCCTCGCCCATTGGCTTGTTCTTCAAGTACGCGGCAAGTTTCTCCTGATTTTGCTTACGCACATTGTACGATGCATCTTCTTCCGGGTGGAATGCCGTACGCATTCGTGCTATCATGGCATTTCCGTTTCCGATATAGGTGAAAGCGAAGAACACATATAGCGCGGCGAGAGCTGTTCCGCCGATGGCTATTACCTTATAATTCTTGGCAATGATAATCATCATCACCATACCGCCTAAAGGCACAATCATAGCACCGCGAGTACCCGACATGAACATAGCATAAATGGCAAGACCAGCTATAATCACATAAGATATCTTTTTCATTGTGTTTTTACACGAAGACACAGCCACCATAAACACAATTGCCGCGCAACCCATATTTGAACCGAAATTACCAGCATCGGTGAAAATGGAAAAATATCTGATTCCGCTACCTATTATGTGCGTCAATGCACCGCCTTCGTCAAGCCACTTCTGTTCGGCGCTGTCGAATCCCATAAATTTCTGCATAAAAGCCTTTGCCACAGCAATTATGGTCAAAATGGCATAAATATCAAGAATAATCGTGATTTGACGGAAGTTGCGCACTACCATGGTGGTGATTAAAGCCACAAAAAAGCCATTAAAAACAAGGCTGCGTGAAAGTGCCCAAGCACTTATCATTCCTGTAGGATTAACAATTTCCACCAGGCAATAAAGCATCCAAACAAGGGAACCTACTGTCAACGAATTGACTGTGGCTTTCCACGAATACTCATCGGTGAGCGATGAATTGATAAAAAGTACAATCATCTCTCCGGCAAGCAATGAATCCATAATGACACTTATACCGGATGCATTTGGAAGATAGCGCGTTATCGCGAGGATGAAGTAATTGACAATAAATATTATATAAAGCAGCAACGATGGTTTCCTTAGAATCTGCATTATTGTAATTATCGACAACGGCAAAGCGAAAATAATTGCAAAAAGAATGAAATTGCCCATTGCCAACGACACTACAATACCTACCATACCTGCAAGCGCAAGTAGGCGATATAGCCATTTCTCGGCTCTGTTGCTTGTAATATCAATACTTCTTTCAAGCATTTTCATGTGTGGCAAAGTCTATTCTACTGCCGTCTTCTTCGAAGTCAATCCCATGTGCATGAAGCGCATCGACATATATTTGTGAATACGCGCCGGCGGAAGGTCACCTGTGTAATCCTCCACATCGTATCTGTCCGCATTATTCAATATCATTTCACATGGTGTGTCACCAACAAGTTCTTGTAAATGCTCCAATATCTCTGCATCGCTCTTTCGCCAAACCCGTTTTGCATTCACAATAACCAAGTTCACAGCTGCGCTGCGAAGTAAGGCTTTTGGCACGCTGCTCAAAGCCAATGCAGGATATTCCAATATTATCACATTGTAATTGCTCGCTTCCAAGTTCGATATCAGGCTGGAATAATCTTTTGCCAATGCATATCCCGACGTTTCCGTCATGTCCTCATCAACATCAATATTCAAAGTCTGCAATCCGATGCGGTCGCACTCTTCACCAAGGAATTTCGCAAAATAGCTCTTGCCTTCGCCAGGTTCAAAACTCAAGACATTCACATAGTTAGGCACATCAGGATGAAGGTATCCATTAAGTTTGCTGCCTATATTGGCAATGGCAATTCTGTTCCATGTCTTCGAATATCCCCTATATCGTAATTCTCCCTTGCCGACCATGGCACCAATAGGCTTAACGCCTGTAAGACGCTTTGCACGGTCGCCGTCGCGCAGGGTGCGGTCAAGCATTTCAATAATCAGTTTATAAAGAATGATGAATACCATGCTGCCAAAGAAAGCGGCAAGAATAAACACCCAACGCTTGCTCTTGTTTGGTTCAAGCGGAAAAAGGGCCTCGCTCACAGTGTTGAGGCCTGAAGTGGTGAGCTGGATGTTCTTTTTGCGGAGATATGCCAAGTTGAGTGCATGTATCATTTCAAGGTAAGAATTCTCCGTGACGCTGATGTCGCGCTCACGGCGTTTGATTTCAGTGCCAACAGGTGAGAATTTTCTATATTCAGTCTCAAAATACGGCTTTCTTTGATTAAGCACACGAAGTTCGGCCTCAGCTTTGGCGTTTTCAACCAATGCTGCAATCCAATTATCAGCAAGTTGCTGAATGGCAAGACCCTCCTTGGTGTACTTATACATATCCATATTTTTCGACAACCTTGATATATCCGATTCTTTGTCCCTCAATTGCTGCCTGTATTTCTTCAGATTCTCATCACGGTTTTGTGCCTCTTCCGATGAAAACATCTCCGAATCGGTTATCCTCGTATTGAGGGTTGTAATGTCATTAAGCGTCTTGATAAAGTCTTTGTTGGTATAGAACAGCTTTGTGCGGGTATCCATCTGTTTCGACATCTCATCAAGAAGCCGTTTCGACCCCTCAACTCTTCTTTGCGCTTCCTCACAACGGTTCAAATAATCGTTATATGATATAGCCAACTCCTTAGTCTGGTCGGTATAGTTAATTACACCGTTCTTCACATTGTAATCGGTCAGCACATTTTCCTGTTGGTTAAGAATGCCTTTATACTTGTTGACTTGCGCCTCAAAATATTTTATTACGTCATTTGTTGACTTATAGCGCAAATCATCGTAACTTTTCACAAGTTCCTCATTGAAAAGTTTCACCGTGCAGGTCGTAATGCCAGGGTCATCGCCTGTAAAGGATATTTCCACCATATCACTGTTCTGTATACGCTTAACCTGCACTTTCGAGAGTGCATTATAGCTATAATTTGGATGTCCGTCGTTCAGAAGCTTATAAATGTAATTGCTGCTCGAATTTCGTTCAAGACGTTTCAGATTGATAGCTGTCTTATCGATTGATGAATAGTCAATCATTCTTCTCACTTCAGGAGGAACAGTCTCATTCAACTTCTGAAAATGCTTGGCTGTGATGTACTGATTATCGGCTTTTTTATTACCGTAAATCATATCCATCGCAAACAATTTTAAAGCAACATTTTCAAGTGTTGTCTGAGTTGTTATCAAGTTGATAAGGTTATCGAATGTGTTATTGACTGTCTGTATCGAGGTGCTCTGCTGGTCATCTGAAGTACTGATTGAGGAACCAGATACAATACCTGTGTAAATAGAAGTTTTCACAGTGTAGCTTTTGGGCATGAACTGTGTGAAATAAGCCACCAGAATAGTGACTATCAAACTTCCGAATAAAAGTTGATATCTATTCCGGTATAAAAATCTTGATATAAATAAAGCTATATCCATTTACATCAATTCATTATTTCTTCATTATAGTTACGCTAGTCAACATTTCAAGCAAAGTGATGGCATTGTGCAGAGCCACACGTCCCTGCTGATATTGTGAAATAGCCGTTGACCGCCTTCCTCTCTCAAGCGACAACGAAATAATATCTATCTTTCCGTTCACATAATCATCTTCTGAAATTTGCATCTGTGCATTGTACAGGGCAGCAGCCTCGGCTTTCACCTTAATGGTGGCAAGTTGTTCAAGCACAGTATTGTATGCCGACAGAATGGTAAGTTTGCGGTCTTCAAGTGAAGCTTGATACTCATATTTCAATTGATCCAACTTGGCCTGCATCTTCCGCCTTTTATATTTTTGGTTAAGCAAGTCACCAAGCGGAATTGACAATGTGGCACCAACCGAAAAATGATGTTGGGCGGTATTGTTTTTATCATACACCACTACGTCGCTTCCCGAATACATGTTCGACATTATATTGTTGTATCCATAGGAATACATACCATTGAATCTTAAATAATCGAGCCAACCCCTATCGGAAATCTTCTTGTCCGCCTCAGCCTCGGCAACTCTTGCCTTATATATTTGTAGCGACGGATGCTCCTCAGCTGAAGCAAGGAACACCGACAACGGCGGCAATGAAATCTTTTCATATTCATCGAGCATAGCCTTTATGGAATCAGGAGCAGCCGACTGTACCGAAACCACATGCCGGTCACGGGTGCTGCCTATATTCTGTGAATAAGCAAAGAGTGCCATGCTCATCAACGAAACCGATATTATAATCTTTTTAATCATAATCAATTCATTCTTACACGTCATCCTTCTGGACAAATGCGGCGAAAGTTTTGAAAATTATCTTGATATTGAGCCAAAACGAATAAGTTTCAGCATATTTCACATCAAGTTGTTTACGTTCTTCAGCCGACAACTTTCCTGCCTGACCTCGCTTTTCAATTTGCCAAAGTCCAGTCAAACCTGCCGGAGCGAAAAATCGCTGTGCATCATTATCATTGGTCAGCAATTCAGCCTCATACACAGGCAACGGGCGGTTGCCGACAATCGACATATCGCCTTTAAGCACGTTGAAAAGTTGCGGTAATTCATCAATGCTGTATTTTCTGATAAAGTGCCCTACTCTTGTAATTCGCGGGTCCTTCTCAAGTTTCACGAACGCATTCTTCTGCTCCTCATTGATGCCTTTCAAATAGGAATCCTCATCAACGATGAAATCATCGCCGATAAGTTTATTTTCAAGCAGCGATTCGTCGATATTGTCCGATATATTCTCTTTGCTTTCTTCTTTTGACGCCGCCCCCGACGCATATTGGTTCTGAGTGTTGAATTCTTTAAGCCTCTTGTCGGCATCAGCATACATCGAACGGAACTTCAGAAAATCGAAAACCTTGTAATTGCTCCCGACACGCTTAGATTTGTAAATGATATTTCCTCTGCTTTCAATCCTGATGGCCAAAGCAACACAAATCAGCAGCGGTGACAAGAACAAAAGTGCCAATCCTGCAAACACAATATCAAAAATTCTTATTCCGAGCGGCAACTTGAACATCTTCATGCTCTCTTCCTTGTTGCTCTGTTCGTACACTTTCTGAGCTACAAAGTTTATAACCTGCAGCTTCGACCTGAACGATTTTTCGTCGATATTCGGCGACATCATGTCGTTCAAACCTAAATGCACGAATTTATCCATTATTCCCGACGAAGTGTCATCGGAAATCAGGACAAAAAACGGCTTTGCAAAATGCTCTTTAAGCGTTGACATGCACTTCGGAGAGGCATAAATCACAACGCTTTCTATGAAAATAATGGTTACTTTTGTGGCATCCGCCGACTCTGAATAAAGCTTTATCGCCTCTTCTGCACTTTTCGCCCTTTGAAGATTCCCTCCAAGGTAGTCCGAAAAGTGAGCGTATGAATTATCAGATGTCCCTATATATATCATATTTTTATTCCCGCATTAACACATTCTTTATTCTCATCTTCAATTCGACGGGATTGAATGGCTTTACAATGTAGTCAACTGCTCCTTCTTCAAGCAACTTGATACGGTCGGAAGTGCTATCCTCCGATGACAGGATAATCACTGGAATATTCTTATAGAATTCATTACTCTTTAAATATTTCAGAAATTCACGGCCCGACATCTCCGGCATACGCAAGTCTGTAACAATTAAGCCTGGAAGGTCGTTATTTGCAAGCCATTTTATGCTTTGTAATGCACTTGAATGATATATGCAGTCATATTCTTTCAAGTACATTGACACGACTTTTGCTATAACTGACTTATCATCAACAACTAATATTTTCTTTTTATTTTCCATTTTTAGGTCAATATTATTCTTTTTATGTCTTCTTGGCACCTGCTTTTGCACAACACGCCGAAAAATTTAGTAAATGTAACAATTATATCTAATCCACGCACAAAAATACAAAATAATTAACAATATTTTATAGACAGCCCGTCAATACACGCTCTACGGGTACCTCATCCTATGTTTGGCAAACAATTTTTCGTCTTCTTCTTTCAAGCCGATTTTGTTCAAATTCTTTGCCATATTATGGTCGTTAAGGTAATATCTCGTAGTAGGCACGTATTTCATCGATGCCAATGAGTGAATAGCCTTGAAATATGGTGTCTGAAGTCCGCTCATATCAAGTAACGTGTGGAACACAACTAAATTGCTCGCCACAGGCTTATGCAGATTCATTTTTAGTGCGGCAAGTTTGTCCGCATATTTCTGCTCATATTCTTTCGATGTCCAAATCAAAAATGGCACATGCAATTGGTAATACGAAGGCACTGGCGACGCATGAAGTATCATCCTTCTATCATCGTCATAAAGATCTTCGCCATGGTCCGACACATAAAGCACTGCTGCCGAAGTGTGCTGTTTCCCGTCAACCATTGCAATCAACCGTGACAGGAAATCATCAGTATATCTTATGGAATTGTCGTAAGCATTCACAAGTTCCTTCTTATATTTATATCTTATCGAAGTCACTTCATCAGGCTCAAATTTAGCGTTTTTATGCGGATAACGGTCTTGATAATTATAGTGTGAACCGTAAGTATGAAGCACTATGAATATTTTGTTGCTTTTGTTTGTGTCCAAGTCTTCCTTTACCAGTTTAAGCAGCACATCGTCCGATGAATTTTGCTCGGCATCCATCTTTTCCCTGACAAATACATGTTGGTCAGCTTCTTCACCGAAAAAGTCAATGAATGAATGGTTTGGCTGCTGATTCGAGAAAAATGCAGTGGAATAGCCAACCTCATTATATGCCGAGATAATTCCTTTCTGATGATAAATGCTGTCGTAATTCTCAGCCGACACTGCCGACATAATCATCGGAACGCTTTTATGAGTGGTGTTCGATTGCGAAACCACATCCGTAAATGCAAATAAGTCGCTGATTTTCTGCAATTCGGGGGTAGTATTTCGTGAATATCCATAAATCCCGAAATTGTCAGCCCGTGCTGTCTCTCCTATCACAAGCACATAGAGTTCTTTTTCATTCTTATCCCGTGTCGCCACGGTATTGAACTTGAAATTGTTCGATTTCTCCCAATATCTTATCGTCTTTCCGCTGCGGTCGATTGCCACACCAAGGTTGTAGCAAACGTTCACTGGATATATATCGTCCCTGACTGAAAAATCAGCATTGGTAATGTAGCACACACCCATCAGAACCACACCGACACCGACACCGATAAGCGAATATTTTCTCTGTCTTTTTCTGAATTCTATCGACAATTCTTTCTTGTTTCTCACGGAATGCACAGCAAGGGCAAACACCAATCCATAAGTTATTGCAGCCGAAACGAGGGCCGGAATCAAATTGCCGAGCAACTCATGTGCTTCGCCAACATTTGTCGTCACAAGATTAAGATACATGTCCACTGCTATCACAGCTTCCCCGAACAGATATAAAAGCACCATCTGAACTGCATCAAGCAGCACAAATATTGTCAGTATCAGCAGCATCTTCCCCGGTTTTTTCGTCAATGTCATGAGAAACCAGAATGCTGACACTGGAAAAATGATGTTGCATATCTTGGATAATATAGGGGTAAATTCCGTAACGAACAAGCAGTAATTTGGTATCGTTATCATGATGATGAACACAACAAACAGTATTTTCTGATTGTTACGCCAAGCGAATATTTCCCTTATTTGCTTCATATTTACTGATTAAGATACTATTACTTGCCGAATACATTCAAATATTTCGGCATTTTCAACAGACTGTATGCGTTCATCCATCTGTATCTCATTAGGTATAAGTGGCTTTCTAAAAATATTTACCGTTGATACATTCATAATCAACTTCAAAGTTACGCCATTTTTCGCGAATATTACAACTTTTTGAAGTAAAAATTGTAATTTTGCTACCTCAAACATAAATAATGAATAACATCTATCTCAATCTATTCACTACATTTTTCAAAATAGGTGCTTTCACCTTTGGTGGCGGGTGGGCTATGCTTGCCATCATTGAAAAGGAAATTGTGGATAAGCATCACTGGATTGACCGAAGTGAATTTCTCGATTTGATTGCTGTGGCCCAATCGCTTCCCGGCATTCTCGCCGTCAATGTCTCCGTAGCCATTGGCGACCGTCTGAAAGGGACTAAGGGCAGCATTTGCGCTGCATTGGGAACCATTCTTCCGTCGTTCATGATCATTCTTGCCATCGCCATTTTTCTTACGCCTGACACAATAAAGAATAATGAGGTAATCAACCGCATTTTCAAGGGTATTCGCCCGGCGGTTGTAGCGTTGATTATTGCTCCCGTACTCACCACGGCAAAGGCCGCGCACATCACTTGGAAAAATGTGATTATTCCTGTCGGCGTGGCTTTGCTCATATTCTCTAAATTGCCGTTCATATCGAATCCTATAGTTTACGTCACTCTCGGTGCTGTCGGCGGTTACATCTACTATGTCAATCATCAGCGCAGCAAACTTAATGGTAAAAAGGAGGATTCAAAATGACCGTATATCTTAAACTTATTTGGGCTTATCTCAAAATCGGTATTTTCGGATTTGGTGGCGGTTACGCCATGCTCTCACTCATTCAACGTGAGGTGGTTGATTCTGGCTGGATTTCCACTAACACTTTCACTGATATTGTCGCAATTTCGCAGATGACGCCTGGTCCAATCGGAATCAACAGTGCAACTTACATCGGTTATACCGTTCCTGGAGGTTCTGTACTTGGTTCTATCCTTGCCACTTTAGCTGTCGTAATTCCTCCATATTTTCTTGCGCTATATGTGTATCACTTCGTGGAGAAGCATAAGGAAAGCACAACCATTAAGGGTATTTTCACAGGATTGCGCCCTGTTGTGGTAGGACTTATAGCTTCCGCCGCACTGCTGCTTATGAACAGGGAGAATTTCAGCGACAACACTTACAGCATCGCCATCTGCGCCGCTGCATTCTGCGCCGTTTATTTCACCAAAATTCATCCTATCCTTGTCATCATTTTGGCAGGTGTTGTGGGATTTTTTATTTATTGATAATGAATTACAAAGAATCACTTAATTATTTATATGGTCAATTGCCGATGTTCCAGCGTATCGGCGGTGCTGCTTACAAGGCTGGACTTGAAACGAGCGAACTTCTCGACGGTATTTATGGGCATCCTCACCGTGCTTTCCCCTGCATTCATGTGGCGGGCACCAACGGAAAAGGTTCTGTGTCGCATCTTATCGCTTCCATTCTCCAGTTGAATGGTTACAAAGTCGGACTTTACACATCACCGCACTTGGTAGATTTCCGTGAGCGCATCCGTGTCGACGGCAAGATGATTACCGAAGATTATGTTACGAGTTTTGTAAACGGATTTCTTTCCCGCGGATTTTCAGGTAAACCATCATTCTTTGAATTGACCATGATGATGGCCTTCGATTATTTCCGGTTCTGCAAAGTTGATGTGGCAGTAATTGAAGTTGGTCTTGGCGGTAGGCTCGACAGCACCAATATCATCTCTCCTGTGCTGAGCATTGTCACCAACATTTCGCTCGACCACACTCAGTTTCTTGGCAACACTCTCCCGCAAATTGCTTCTGAAAAAGCCGGCATAATCAAACATGGTATTCCATCGCTTATCGGTGAGGCACAAGGTGATGTCCGCAAAGTATTCGAGAACAAGGCTGCCGAAGTCGGCTCTCCAATTAAGTTTGCGGAGGATTCCCCGCAAATCGCCAATTCCTCAATCCACGATGATTTACTTTATTTGGACACTAAGGATTTCGGCCAAATCATTGATGAACTTTCAGGCGATTGCCAACTGAAGAACAGCAACACTGTGCTGAATGCCATTCCTTTAATCCGTGAAGCAGGCTTTAAGGTTTCCGATCAATCCATTATCGACGCTTTTCGCCGTGTCTGCGAAATTTCAGGACTTCGCGGTCGTTGGATGGTGGTTGGCGCTAGTCCGCGCGTCGTTTGCGACACTGGTCACAATGTTGGCGGAATAAGCTATATCGCCAGACAGCTTGCCCGCCAAAAATATACGCATCTGCGCATTGTCATAGGTTTTGTCAACGATAAGGACATCAATCACATCCTTGATTTGCTGCCGACAGATGCAACTTACTACTTCGCTCAGGCCTCTGTGGCACGTGCTTTGGACAGCCGCAAACTCAAAGAATTGGCAAATTCAAAGAATCTTCACGGCGATTGCTTTGCCGATGTGAAATCGGCCTTTATTAAAGCTCACAATGATTGCTCCCCTTCCGATATGATTTACGTCGGAGGCAGCACTTTCATTGTCGCTGATTTTCTCGCTTCTACCGATTGCGGACAGCAGTAACGTCTATTTCCACCAATGCCTGTTTAGGCAACTCCTTCACCGCCACTGCCGAACGTGCAGGAAATGGTGCGGTGAATTCTTTGGCATACACATCGTTCATCTCTCCGAAAAGCGACATCTCTGCAAGATAGACGGTAGTTTTCACCACATCGTTAAGCGTGCACCCTGCATCGGCGAGTATCGACTTGATATTTTCAATTGTCTGTGTCGTCTGGGCTGTAATTCCGTCAGGCATACGGCCAGTCATAGGATTCGACGGCAGTTGTCCCGACACAAACACTAAATCTCCCACCGCAATTGCATGACTGTAAGGTCCAATTGCCTGCGGTGCATTCTTTGTCTGTACTTCTTCTTTCATTATCGGTTATCTCCTACAATTTAATTATATCTTTCACCAGCATGTCGTTTGTTGCCTCGACACTGCTGTCAATTTTCATTTTTATCGCATTCAGCGCATCTCCGAACCTTGCATGGAATTCAGGGATAAAATTCGATTTGCCCATTGTCTGCATACGTTCGTACACCATTCCTACGCTCATCTGCTGAATGTCGAATGCGGGCTGATACGATAATATCCTGTCCTCAGTTCCAACCACTGTCGAAACCAATTCAGCATCAACAAGTTTATCCACCACTTGACCGACAAGCCTGATTGGAATGCTGTAGTTGCGTGATATCATCGACTTTGTGTAAGGCGATTTCTGCTCCTCGAATCTCTTCACTATTATCGCCAGTATCACCACGGTTATCTCATCAAGATAATTTCTTGATATTTCATCTATGTTGTCGCTGAAATTGAATCTGAAAATATTCTGTGATGAATAGGTCAGCACCACTCCCGACAAGCATATCAGCCACGACAACTGAACCCATATCAGCAGCAACGGCAGAAATGCGAAACTTCCATAAATTGCGTTGTATTGCGACACGTATATCTGACCTGTCACGAACAGCATTTGGATGAGCTGGAACACTGTTCCGCAAAGCACTCCCGACAAAAAGGCATACTTAAATTTCACCTTTGTATTCGGTATCAGCATGAATGCTCCAGTAAAGAAGAACCATGTCAGCACCCACGGCGCAAAGCTAAGCAGCCACGAGGTTATCGGCGACAGGAAAAATGGCACTCTCGACTGAACCGATGTTGACATGAATATCGAAAGTCCGCTTGAGCATATCATCAATATCGGCAACAAAAGGAAAATCGAAGTGTAGTCGGTGATTTTCCTATAAAAGTTGCGCCCTACCCTTATGCCCCAAATCTTATTGAACGAATCTTCCACATTGCTGATTAGCATTATTAACGTCCAAAGCAGGAATATTATGCCTATCCCGACGAACAAGCCCTCAGATGTGTGCGAAAGATACGCGTCAACAAACGACATTCCTTTAGTCAATGCCTCATTTTGGGCGGGCATGAACCTGAACAGTTCCGATTTTATGAGATTTTGGAATCCGAAACCTCTGCCTATCGCGAACAGCATGGCCAGCACCGGCACTATGGCAAGCATCGTGCGGTAAGTGAGCGCACACGTCATTTCTTGCAGGTTCTTGTCAAGGAATGAGCGTGCCGAAAGATTTATCGTCTTTATGAAATTTATCTTCCAGTTGCTTTTCGTCTCATTCCACACCCCCACTGTA
This sequence comes from Muribaculaceae bacterium, assembly GCA_022484565.1. GTDB lineage: Bacteria > Bacteroidota > Bacteroidia > Bacteroidales > Muribaculaceae > JAKVKZ01. The sequence goes on along the minus strand of JAKVKZ010000008.1, from coordinate 15,718 downwards.
CAATACTTGTAAAGTAGCACTGCACGACGTTTTATCCTCTCTGCATACTGTTTACTGTCAAAGCCTCTCATCTCATTGCTTCAATTTCGTGGCATTATAAAAAAAGGCAGCGCAGCTATAAGCCGGGTTATGTGGCGAATCTTCACTTTCGCGCTGACTCACCGTCTGTCATTTATCTTGACCGCATGTTGCCATGTGGTTCTGAGCAGCCTACCCCTCGGCAATGGACGAGTAGCCCTTAGATGCCGATATACTTGGCCTTGCAACTCATAAGATGTGCGGTATGCCCTGTCACCAAGGCATCCGGTAGGCTCTTACCCCACCTTTTCACCCTTACCGCTGATGCGGCGGTTGTTTTCTGTCACATTACTCCAGCCTTGCGACCGGCTTCCCGTTAGGAAATATGATACTCTGTGTTGCCCGGACTTTCCTCCCGCACCTTGCGATGCGAGCGACAGACCGCTGCGCTGTCCCGTCTGCAAATATATTAAAGTTTTACTTCTTTCGCTAATTTTTACCCATTTTATTGTCATGTATTACCCTATTGAGCGCTATTCTCACGATTTTCAGCTTTCAGCGGCACATATTCCACTGTCACCACCGATGGATCAAGGTCAAGTATCTGTATGTCCGAGGTCAGCCAACGGCGTATCAGGTCATATATTTGTAATATCGTCTTTTGCATTGATGTCACTTCAAGATTCCTTGAACTTCGCTCTACCACCACGAAGCGGTAATCGCCCTCCACGCCACGCGCTCTGAGCGACGGATAACGGCTGAGCATGTCAACTTTTCCGTCAGCGGCAAGTTCCGCGCATATCTGTTTCACATATCGGTCAACATTCGCGCCTTGCTTGAAGCCTGAATATATGTCTATCCTGAATATGCTTTTCTCGACGAAAGTTGTCACCCTATAGCGGAAGCAATATGGGTCGTCACTGCGGTAAAGATACACAAACCAATATGTGTCGGCCCTTTTGGGCTGCCGGTTGATTAATGAGTAAACTATTTTGCTTTCTATGTCTGTCACATATTTTGCCCGCGTCACGTACACCAGATGAGTGGCGTATTTCGGTATTTCAGTGTCTTGGCTGATGTCCTTCAGGCAATTTATCACTGGCTCAATTGGCTCATATTTCGAAAAATGATTCTTCAAGCCGCCGCCATTGCGCCACACATACATGATTGTGCCTATTATTCCTGCAATCAATATCGTCACCCAACCGCCACTGATGAATTTCATCATATTGGCCATAAGGAAGAAGCACTCAATCACCACGAAAAATGTCGTCAGCGGTATTGCCACCCAAAGGGGATATTTCTTGAAATGAAAATATATAGCAAGCAGTGCCGTGGTCATCAGCATTGTTATCGTTATCGCCAGTCCGTAAGCCGATTCCATAGCCGATGAAGTGCGGAAGCCGAGCACTATTATCACGCACAGCGTCATCAGCGCATAGTTGATTTGAGGAATGAACATCTGCCCTTTCACGGCTGCCGGATATTTTATCCTCACATTCGGCCACAGATTGAGCGATATTGCCTCGCTGATTATTGTGAACGAACCGCTGATAAGTGCCTGACTGGCAATAATTGCGGCCATCGTACCCATTGCTATGCCAACTATCGAGAACCAACCTGGCATTATGCAGAAAAATGGATTCACTCCATGCGTCACATTGGCTGGATGTGTTATTATCCATGCGCCCTGTCCGAGATAATTGATTATGAGCATCGCTTTCACGAATATCCACGATATGCGTATGTTTTTCAGTCCGCAATGCCCAAGGTCGGAATACAGGGCTTCAGCTCCTGTGGTGCAGAGGAACACTGCTCCTATTATCATGTATGCGCTCGGTGCGTTTGCCAAGAGTTTCACAGCATACATTGGATTGAATGCCAATATCATCATTGGATAATTCACGAATGATATTGCTCCAAGTGCTCCAAGCATCAAGAACCACACAAACATGATTTTTCCGAATTGCCGTCCCAGTTTTGCCGTTCCGAGAGGTTGCACAAGGAATATTCCCACGATTATCAGCAGCGAAATCATCTCTACTGGTATGTCGGGCACATGTGCCTTTAGTCCTTCTATTGCTGAAACCACGGTGATTGACGGTGTTATCACTCCGTCGGCAAGCAGCGTGGATGCCCCGATTATAGCGATTATATATGCCCACTTATATTTCTTCCTTATCAATGCAAACAGCGAGAGTATTCCACCCTCACCGTTGTTGTCGGCACGCAATGTCACAAGCACATATTTTACTGTTGTCTGTATGGTCAGTGTCCAAATTATGCACGACACTGCTCCAAGTATGTAGTCAACATTGGCACATTGCCCTAACGGCAATCCGCCGACTATTGATTTCATCACGTATAATGGTGATGTTCCTATGTCGCCGTACACTATTCCGATGGCAGTCAGCACACCGGCCACCCCGAAACTCACATGCTTGGCATTTGATTTTCCCATATTTGCTTTCTTATATTGTCACGATATTTAAAAATCGGCGCAAATGTACTGCATTTTTCAGTTTTCTTGTGCATTTCTGTATTAATAATTGATTAGCTCGGCATAAATTAACCATATAATAATGAAAATCAGCGCTGAAGTCTGAATCCTCAACGCTGATTTAATTTTGTTCGTAATTTGTTATGCTTTCTTAATGTAATCTACAATCCATTTGCCCACTTCGCTCGTCTTATAGCTTGGGGCATCTTTTGCTGCTATATCTGCCGTCACATAGCCTTGTTCAAGCGATGCGTCAACGGCTTCGCGGATTAATGCAGCCTCCTTATTGAGTTTGAATGCGTATTCCATCATCATTGCTGCTGAAAGGATTGTTGCTATCGGGTTTGCTATATCCTTGCCTGCGGCTTGTGGCCACGACCCGTGAATAGGTTCAAACAGCGATGTATGCACACCCACTGAAGCTGATGGCAGCATTCCGAGTGAGCCGGTTATCACTGAACTTTCATCCGTGAGGATATCACCGAACATATTTTCGGTCACAATCACATCAAAATCTTTCGGCCATTGGATCATGCGCATTGCGGCATTGTCCACAAACAGGAATTCAGTAGTCACGTCAGGATAATCTTTAGCGATTTCCTTTGCCACTTCACGCCACAGACGCGATGTTGCAAGCACATTTGCCTTGTCCACAATGGTAAGTTTCTTGCGGCGTTGCTGTGCATAACCGAATGCCAGACGCACTATGCGCTCTATTTCATATCGGCTGTAAATGCAGGTGTCGTATGCAGTATCTCCGTTTTCACTGCGTCCTTGTGGACGGCCAAAGTACAGGCCACCGGTCAGTTCGCGTATTGTCACGAAATCTGCTCCTTCTATCAAGTCAGTACGAAGCGGTGATTTGTAAATCAGACTTTTGAATGTGGTCACAGGACGTATATTTGCGTACAGTCCTAATTTTTTGCGCATTGCGAGTAGTCCTTGTTCTGGACGCACTTTTGCTGTTGGGTCATTGTCATATTTCGGTGAACCGAGTGCGCCGAACAGCACTGCATCCGATTCCATGCAAAGTTGGTGGGTTGACTCTGGATAAGGGTCGCCGCAATCATCTATTGCACATGCACCGACAAGGGCTTTCTTATAGGTCAGTTCATGACCGAATTTTTCACAAATGGCCTTGGTCACGTCAAGTGCCACTCCCACTATTTCAGGTCCTATTCCGTCGCCGGGCAGGACAGCTATTTTCATTTTCATAACTGTGTTTATTATATTAGTTTATAAATTTTCTATCATATTGAGCATCTTCAAGGTGGCTTGTATGGCTGCCTCAATCTGGTCAGCGTCGAGTCCTCTTGTTTTCATCGTGTGGCCGTTATATTCCCACGAGATTGTCGTCTGCACCAAGGCGTCGGTTTGGCCGCCAGGCGGAATGCTTACAAGGTAATTGGTCAAATTCGGGAATTTACGCTTCAGATTCTCTTTATAAATCTTCTTCACGGCTTTCACGAATGCGTCGTACTGGCCATCACCAGCCGCACTTTGCTCATATTCGCTCCCATCCACTTCAAGTTTTATGGTGGCTGTAGGGCGCAAGCCATGCGAGAGGCTAAGTGCATAGTTCACTATCTTCACCTTATTGTGCTGAATGTCATGTTTCAGCACATCTGAAACTATATATGGCAAATCGTCTGGAGTCACCAGTTCCTTTTTATCGCCAAGCTCTATCACCCTCTCTGTAACCTTGCGGATGTTCTTTTCCGAAAGTTCTATGCCGAGTGATTCAAGATTTCTCGCTATGTTCGCCTTTCCCGATGTCTTGCCCAGTGCATACTGTCTGTCACGCCCGAAGCGTTCCGGCAGCAGATCATTGTAGTAAAGGTTGTCTTTATTGTCACCGTCGGCATGCACTCCGGCACATTGGGTGAATACGCTGTCGCCGATTATCGGCTTGTTTGCGGGCACTATCACACCCGACATCGCCTCCACTATGTGACTAACTTTGTTGATTTTCGTCTCATCTATGTCGGTGCGCATCCTGAGCATGTCGTGCGTCACTGCCACCACGCTCGATAGCGGTGCGTTGCCGGCTCGCTCTCCAAGGCCGTTTATTGTGCAGTGGAGTCCTTTCACTCCCACAAGCCCTGCAGCGAATGAATTTGATGTTGCAAGGTCATAATCGTTATGGGCATGAAAGTCGAATTTCAATTCAGGGTAATTTGTCACCATGCGCTTGCAGTATTCGTACACTTGGTTTGGATTCATTATTCCAAGCGTGTCGGGCAGCATGAAATGTTCTATTGGCAGGTCGCGGAGATGATCCATCATGAAATAGACGTATTTCTGCGAATGTATCATGCCGTTCGACCAGTCCTCAAGGTACAGATTCACTCTCAGACCGGCTTCTTTGGCAAGCATCACCTCTTTCCTCACGTCTTCCGCATGTTCTTCAGGTGTTTTGTTCAGTTGCTGGCGGCAATGCTTTTCTGAGCCTTTGGCAAGCAGATTTATCACCTGCCCTCCTACTCCTTTCACCCATTTAATGGATTGGCCATTGTCGATGAATCCCAATATCTCGATTTTCTCTATGCAGTCATGCTTGGTTGCCCATGTGCAAACGTCCTTCACCGATTCAAACTCACCCGCCGACACTCGCGCCGACGCTATCTCTATGCGGGGCACGTGAAGCTCATTCAGCAGCAGCCTCGTTATACCGAGTTTCTCACTCGATGAAAACGACACTCCTGATGTCTGGTCACCTTCTCGCAGAGTTGTGTCAACGATTTCTATTTTCGGCGCATTGCTGTCGGGCTTCATTTGTGTGCCTCCTCCCAGGCAACTATTTTGTCCTTGTTTTCAAGCAGGAAGTCAATATCGTCGAATCCGTTGAGCAGGCAGTTCTTTTTGTATCCGTTTATCTCAAACTTTTCTGTCTCACCGGTCGTCTCGTTCTTTATCGTTTGCTGTTCAAGATTCACCGTCACAAGTGCTTTCGGATTCTCCTTTATCGATTTGAATAGATTTGCGAGGAATCCGTCGCTCACCACTACTGGCAGCACGCAATTGTTGAGGGCGTTGTTCTTGAATATGTCGGCGAAGAAACTGGATACAACCACTTTGAAGCCATATCCTGCCACTGCCCATGCTGCATGTTCACGGCTCGAACCCGAACCAAAATTCTTTCCAGCCACAAGTATTGAGCCTGAATATTCAGGTTTGTTGAGTACAAACGATTCAATTGGTTTTCCGTTCTTGTCAAAACGCCAATCACGGAATAGGTTGTCGCCGAATCCCTGCCGTGAAGTCGCCTTCAGGAAACGTGCAGGAATTATCTGGTCGGTGTCAACATTCTCCATTGGAAGGGGAATGCACTGCGATGTCAATGTCTTAAACTTTTCTTTCATGTTCTTTCCCTTTCTATTTTATATCCGCTGGATTTGTTATTTTTCCTGTTATTGCAGCTGCTGCTGCCACTAATGGCCCTGCCAGTATTGTCCTTGAGCCAGGTCCTTGACGGCCTTGGAAATTCCTGTTCGATGTCGACACTGCATATTTTCCTGCAGGTATCTTGTCGTCGTTCATGGCAAGGCATGCCGAGCATCCGGGTTGGCGTATCTCGAAACCTGCGGCTTCAAGCACTTTGTCCAATCCTTCCTCACGTATTTGCCTGTCAACTTTCCATGACCCTGGCACTATCCAAGCCGTCACTTCAGGACATTTCTTTTTGCCTTCCACAAATTTTGCGAACGCGCGGAAGTCTTCTATTCTTCCGTTTGTGCAACTGCCGAGGAACACATAGTCTATCTTATGTCCTATAAGTTTCTCTCCGGGCTTGAAGTCCATGTATTCAAGCGATTTTTGGAAGGATATTTTCCCCGATTCACTTATTTGGTCAATTGTAGGAATGGCATCCTCAATTCCCATGCCCATCCCGGGATTTGTTCCGTAAGTTATTCGTGGGTCAATGTCTTTTGCCTCAAACTTGATTTCTTTGTCGAAAATCGCATCATCGTCGCTCTTCAATGTCTTCCAGTATGCAAGTGCCTTGTCCCAGGCCTCGCCTTTCGGGGCGAATTCCCTGCCTTTCACATATTCGAATGTGGTTTCGTCAGGTGCTATCATGCCGCCTCTTGCGCCCATTTCTATGCTCAGGTTGCACACCGTCATTCTGCCTTCCATGCTGAGTCCTCTGATGGCTTCGCCTGCATATTCCACGAAATAGCCTGTCGCACCGCCAGTTGTCATCTTGCTGATGATGTAGAGTGCCACGTCTTTTGCGGTCACCATTGGCTTCAACTTGCCATTGATGGTTATGCGCATGGTTTTGGGCTTGGGTTGCAGCACGCATTGCGATGCAAGCACCATCTCCACTTCGCTTGTACCGATTCCGAAAGCCACAGCTCCGAATGCGCCGTGAGTGGATGTATGGCTGTCGCCGCACACTATGGTGTAGCCCGGCAAGGTCAATCCGAGTTCTGGACCTACTACATGTATGATTCCGTTTTTCGGATTCATCATTCCGTAGTATGAAAGTCCGAAATCTTTCGCGTTCTGTTCAAGTGTTGCCACCTGTTTGCGCGAAATCGGCTCCTCTATTGGTTTGTCTTGGTCATGTGTCGGCGTATTGTGGTCGGGCATGCAGTATATTTGCTTCGGGCGGAAGCATTGCAACCCCCTTTCGCGAAGTCCGGCAAATGCTTGAGGACTTGTCACTTCGTGGCAGTAAAGTCTGTCGATATAAAGTTGTGTCGGACCGTCATTTACTTTCTGAACGACGTGTCTGTCCCAGATTTTATCAAATAATGTTCTCATCTCTGAATTTATTTATACAATCTACGTATGCTTCTACTGATGCCGCTATAATGTCCGTGTTTGCTCCGAAACCATAATAACAGTTGCCGTTGTATTCAACCTGCATATGCACTTTTCCCACGTCATCGCTGCCTTTACTGATGGCTTGGATGGTGAATTCTTTCAGTGTCATCTGCCTGTTGATGATTTTCTTCAGTGCCTTTATCGCTGCGTCAACTGGTCCGTTGCCTTCAGCGGCTGCCTCGAATTTCTCTCCCGTTACGGATATTCCAAGCGCTGCAACCGATCTCACTCCCACTCCGCTCGTCACTTGCAGATAGTCAACTTTCACTCTGTGGTTCAAGCTGCGGTCGGCTCCGGCAAGCACCATTATGTCGTCATCATGAATCTCTTTCTTTCGGTCGGCTAATTTAAGAAATTCTTGGTAAACTTTATCAAGTTTTTCTTGTGAAAGTTCCATTCCCAATACCGACAGTCTGTGTTTCAACGCTGCACGCCCGCTTCTTGCGGTCAGAATTATTGAGTTTTCATCGATTCCTACGTCTTTCGGGTCGATTATTTCGTAGGTCTGCACATTTTTCAGAACTCCGTCCTGATGAATTCCCGATGAGTGCGCGAATGCGTTGCGTCCCACTATTGCCTTGTTCGGCTGTACTGGCATGTTCATCAGTCCCGACACCATTCGGCTTGCAGGGTATATTGTTCTCGTGTTGATGTTTGTGTCAATGTTCAGTTCCTTGTGGCTCTTCAGTATCATCACCACTTCTTCAAGCGATGTGTTTCCGGCGCGTTCCCCGATTCCGTTCAATGTCACTTCGGCCTGACGCGCTCCGTTGATTACTCCGGCCATCGTGTTTGCAGTGGCCATTCCGAGGTCATTATGGCAATGTGTGGATATTACTGCATTTTCAATCCCTGCCACATGGTCGCAAAGATACTTGATTTTAGCTCCGTATTCTTCCGGCAGACAGTATCCTGTCGTGTCTGGAATGTTCACCACGGTGGCTCCGGCCTTCACCACTGCTTCTACCACGCGTGCCAGATATTCATTGTCTGTTCGTCCGGCATCCTCGGCGTAGAATTCCACATCATCCACATATTTCTTTGCGAATTTCACGGCTGCAACTGCCTGTTCTATAATTTCTTCGCGAGTAGAATTAAACTTGTACTTTATGTGGTAATCGCTCGTTCCTATGCCTGTGTGGATTCTTTTCCGCTTGGCATATTTCAATGAATCTGCTGCCACAATAATGTCTTTTTCCACCGCGCGGGTCAAGGCGCATATCGTTGGCCATGTCACGGCTTTGGAGATTTCCACCACCGAGTTGAAATCTCCGGGACTTGATATCGGAAATCCTGCCTCTATCACATCCACTCCAAGTTGCTCCAGTTTTTTCGCAACTTCAATCTTTTCAACTGTGTTCAGCTGGCAGCCGGGCACTTGTTCACCATCTCGCAGTGTGGTGTCGAAAATAAATAATTTATTGTCCATATTCCGTTTTGTTTTGAATTATCTGTATAATAAAAAATCAACCTCTCTTATCTCTGAAGAAAGGTTGATTCTATTTCGTTATTGTTGTTTATGCGCGTCAGCATCAAATCACACAGCCTCTCCTCTCCATCACTTGATTAGAATGTCAAGTAGTAGAATCGACAATGATAGGCTGATAATGTTTGTTCTTTTGCGCATCATGCTTTTTCTGTTTTGATGCTGCAAAGTTATTCTTTTTTTCTCATTCTGCAAAATAAATAATAATATTTTTTACTCGTTTTGCTTCGATTTGTCACATTTGCACCTTATTTTATTATAATTTCCAATATTTCTGCAAAATTCCCTCGGTTTTTGCACAAAAAAATGCGGTCGCCTCAGCTTTTCTCACCTCGGCAACCGCAAATATCATTTCGGCGGAATTTCTTTACCCGCCTCGGAGTTTATGCTCCTAAATACGATCTAAGCAAATGGCTCTTCTGTCCTTTCAGCCTTCTGATGGCCTTTTCCTTAATCTGACGCACACGCTCTCTGGTCAATCCGAGTTTAATTCCGATTTCCTCAAGCGTCATCTCCTGGCATCCCAGTCCGAAGAACATTCTCAGAATGTCCCTCTCGCGGTCTGGCAGTTGGTTAAGTGCGCGGTCAACCTCTTTCTCAAGCGATTCCATGTTGAGTGATTGGTCGGCCATTGGAGAGTCGTCGTTCGGTATCACATCTATTAATGTGTTGTCCTCGCCTTCCACGAATGGTGCGTCTATCGACTGGTGACGGCCTGACACTTTCAGCGTGTCGGCGATTTTGTCTTCTGACGTTCCCAGCATTTCCGCTATCTCATCCGACGATGGCTTACGCTCGTTTTCCTGCTCAAACTTCTGCAAGGTCTTCTTGATTTTATTCAAGGAACCCACTTGGTTGAGCGGTAAGCGAACAATTCTCGACTGCTCCGCTAAGGCTTGTAGGATTGATTGCCTAATCCACCACACTGCGTACGAAATGAACTTGAACCCTCGCGTCTCGTCAAATTTCTTGGCTGCCTTTATTAGGCCTAAATTACCTTCATCTATTAGGTCCTCCAGACTGAGTCCCTGATTCTGGTACTGTTTTGCCACCGATACGACGAAACGCAGATTTGCTCTGGTCAACTTGTCGAGCGCCATTTGGTCGCCCTTCTTGATTGCCTGGGCAAGTTCCACTTCTTCTTCAGGCGAAATCAGCTCCTCACGGCTTATCTTTTGCAGATAAATTCCGAGTGATGCGCTTCCGCGGTTGGTGATTGAAGTTCTAATCTTTAATTGCCTCATTTTTATTCTATTATTGAATTTAAAAACGCTTATCTTCTTACTTATTCCGTCTGTGCGCAGTGCCTTTCGGCTTGGTGCGCTTTAATTCTCGTTAGCTATTTGCACAAAAACGATTTCAATAGCTTGCTCTTCTGCCCTTTCAGCCTTCTGATGGCTTTCTCCTTGATTTGCCTTACGCGCTCTCTTGTCAAGTCAAACTTTGCGCCTATCTCCTCAAGGGTCATTTCCTCAGGATAGCCGATTCCGAAAAACATCTTCAATATGTCGCGCTCACGCTCATGAAGCTGGTTAAGCGCGCGGTCTATTTCTTTCGATAGCGACTCGTCGTTGAGTGAATCATCTGTCAACGGCGTGTCTTCATTTGGCAATACGTCAAGCAGACTGTTCTCTTCGCCGTCAACGAACGGTGCGTCAACCGATACATGCCGCCCCGACACTTTCAATGTGTCTGATATTTTGTCCACAGGTATATCCAGCTTTTCGGCCAATTCCTCTGCCGATGGTCGCCGCTCATTCTCTTGCTCGAACTTCGACAGCGCTTTGCCTATCTTGTTTAATGAGCCTACCTGATTAAGAGGAAGCCTCACTATCCTCGATTGCTCTGCCAATGCCTGCAATATTGATTGACGTATCCACCACACTGCATACGATATGAACTTGAACCCTCTGGTTTCGTCGAACTTTTGCGCAGCTTTTATCAGTCCAAGATTGCCTTCGTTTATCAAATCCGGCAGACTTAGCCCTTGATTCTGATATTGCTTTGCCACTGATACTACAAACCTGAGATTAGCACGAGTCAATTTATCCAATGCTTTCCTATCACCTTTCCTGATTTTCTGTGCTAGCTCTACTTCTTCCTCTACCGTTATCAATTCCTCTCTTCCTATTTCCTGCAGATATTTGTCGAGCGACGCACTCTCACGATTAGTGATCGATTTTGTTATCTTTAATTGCCTCATTTGCTTTTTATGGAATTTGACCACAAAAGTAGTCTTTTCCTATCAAATTCCATAAATTTTTATTCTTAAATATTGTAAAAATCAAGATTCTTCATTTTTGCATCCAAAATACTATTTTTCAATGCTTTATCCATAATTTTACCACTTTTTCAGTGATTTTATTCTGTTTAATTTTGGAAAAGGGCTGCAAAATTAGTCATTTCCTTTATCACGTGCAATAATTATGCCAAATATTTTTTCTAAAAAAGGCCGCGCCTTTTATTTGGCGCGGCCTCAACCTTGAATATTGTTCGCAAATTAAATTCGTTATCTTTTATTCGCCGTCGGTCAAATCCACAGCGTAATAAACTTTCTTGCCTGTTGGATACAGACCTGTGATGAACATTACCTTATCACTGCTGCTGTCCTTCATTATCTGGTTGTAGATGTTCTCCACATCCTCTTGCGACGACACCACAGCATTGTTTATGTCAGTTATCACGAAGCCTTCCTTGATTCCGGCTTTCTTGAATTTGCCTTCTTTCAGTCCAACTACTTCTACACCGCTGTTCACCTGAAGATCTTGTTTCTGTTTATCGGTCAATGCCTTGAATGCGCAGCCAAGGCTCATCATGTCGGCTGACTTGGTCATCTTCGTTCCGCCTTCATTGTTCTTCAGTGTCACCACTGTCGAGCGCAGTTTGTTGTCGCGGTAGTAAGTGATGGTTGCCTTGTCGCCTGGGCGAAGCTTATTCATCTGCTCCATCATCTGGGCGCTGTTCTTCACGTCGGCTCCGTTCACTTTCACAATCACATCGCCAACCTTCAGTCCGCCTTCCATCGCTGCACTGCGGTCAACAACCTCGGCTACATATACTCCTTCATTTGTTGCTGTAATGCCTTTGTCTTTTGCGAAATCTGCGTCAAGTTCCTGGAATTTCACACCAAGCACTGCGCGTTGCACTGTTCCGTATTGTTTCAGGTCAGTCACCACTTTCTTCACAATCGATGAAGGAATGGCGAATGAATATCCAGCATAGTTTCCTGTCTGTGAATAAATCGCTGTGTTTATTCCCACAAGCTCTCCTTCACTGTTTATCAGTGCGCCGCCGCTGTTGCCGGGGTTCACTGCCGCATCTGTCTGTATAAATGAGTCAAGTCCCATATTGCTCCGTGAGTGAGTGGCTGAACTGATGCTTCTTGCCTTTGCGCTTACAATTCCGGCCGTAACCGTCGAAGTCAATCCGAATGGATTGCCCACTGCAAGTACCCATTCTCCTACTTTCAAATCATCCGAATTTCCGAATGTTATTGTCGGCAACGTCTTTTTTGCCTCAATCTTCAGCAGAGCGATGTCCGAATTTGGGTCCGACCCTATTATCTTTGCATTATATGTCTCATTGTCGTTAAGTGTCACTTCCAGTTTCTCGGCTCCGTCAATCACGTGGTTGTTTGTTACGATGTATCCGTCAGGCGAGATTATCACGCCTGAACCAAGTCCAAGCTGTTGTGGTTTTTGCTGTTGCTGCTGTTCTTGCTTCGGTTTCTGCTGCTTTTGTCCATTCCCTCCATTGTAATTTGGTCCGAAAAAGAACTCAAACGGGTCGAAAAATCCGTCATTGCTTTGAAATTGCTGCTGCTTTGGAGTTGCAAACGATTTTATGCTCACCACAGCATTCACGCTGTTCTCTGCCGCTTTTGTGAAATCCGGCCCGGGGGTTGCTCCTGTCCGCACACTTGTTCTCACAAAATTCTCGTCAACTCTTTGTCCATCAGTGGCTCCATAGCTCATCGATGTTCCGATTATCAACGCGCTTGCCATTGCAAGTGCAACTTTTCTACTACTTTTCATAAAGCCTTAATGTTAATTCGTTCTATTATTTATATTTTTTGAAGTTAATTTTTAACTATTAATTCGTGCCCCAAAAGTAAGTCAAATTTCTAAACGTTGTACGATTTTCTCCCAACATTTAAGTTAATTTAATCAACAAATTCGCCATTTAGTATTATTTTAAAATTTCTTCCTATCCTTTATGCTATTGCCTTGCTATAATTGGCTCTTCTGCTGCTCTCATTTATTAAACTTTTTCTCCCGTTTATTCTCCATTTTCTCCTATTCATCGCCCTTTCCTTAATTTTTTTTTGTTTTTAAGAACTATAATTAAAAAAATTATTTACCTTTGCAATGTGGGACTTGTTTTCACTGCTTTATCAATGAACTTTCTAAGAACAAAAATTATCTTACTGATTTGCATTTTCTTATCTATCGCCCCAAAAGTTTTGGCGGTTGATGCTGGAGATGTCCTCATTGTTACCTCTTATTCCACCGATTCCAAGCGTATCGTCGATTTCGTCAATAGCATAAATTCTGCCGACAGTCGGAACAAATACACCTATAATCTTCTTATCGAAAGCCTTTCTTGCGGGCAGCTATCCACTTATCCACAATGGCATTCACAGCTCAATGCCCTTATCGCCAAGCACCGTTCGCCGAGGCTCAAGGCTCTGATTTTTGTCGGTCAGGAAGCCTGGTGCACTTACGTTAGTGGCGATGTCATTCCAAATCTGCCGTTTTACGGCTGCTATGTCAGCGAAAACGGCATTCTTATTCCTAAAAATGCCCAGCAGAATTTCGCTGCATGGAATCCTGAATCTGTCAACCTTATTGATTTGGCACGCAGCAAAGGCCATGCCGGAGGAATATTCAACCGCTATGATGTGCCTACCAACATCAAGCTTATTCACCTGCTTTATCCTTCTGTCAAAAATGTTGCCTTGCTTACTGATAACACTTATGGTGGTCTTTCACTTCAGTCCTTTGTTAAAAGCATTATGGCCAAGCAGTTCCCCGAAATGAAGCTTTTCCTACTTGACGGTCGCATCAATTCCGTTGCCGAAATATCCCGCAAATTGCGCACTCTCCCTCCCAGCACCGCCATTCTTGTCGGCACTTGGCGCGTTGACTGCAATGGCTCTTTCATAGTTCAAGGCACTCTTAAGAATATGATTCCTGAAAAGTCTTCTCTTCCTGTGTTCACTCTCACTGGTGTCGGTGAAAGCAGCGTTGCCATCGGCGGTTTTTATCCCGATTATAAAATCAACATTGAGCCGATTCTCAACGATATTCATAATTACGATAACGGAATTGTCACTAAAAACACCTATTTTTTCACTCACAATTCCTACCAGTTCAACAATAATATAATGGAACAGTACGGAGTTAAGACGTTCCAGCTCCCGCAGGGCAGCAACATTGTCACCGACAATGATGTCCTTGTTCGGCAATACAAGCAATATGTTTTTGTTGCATTCATCGTAATTACTGTCGTCCTCGCCCTTCTTATCCTCGTCGGCGTTTTCTACATCCGCAACCGTCGCGCCAACAAGACGCTCAACGAGCAGAAAGCTATTCTTAGCCGGCAGCAGAAGGAACTTATCAAGGCCAAGGAGGAGGCTATTCGCTCCGACAAACTTAAATCGGCTTTCCTTGCCAACATGAGCCACGAAATCCGTACTCCGCTCAATGCCATTGTAGGTTTCTCCGAACTACTGAAGGATTCCGATGATAACGACGAACGCAATCAATATTGGGACATCATCAATACAAATAATAATCTGCTTCTCCGCCTTATCGGTGACATCCTCGACCTCTCAAAAATTGAGTCCGGCATGATTGAACTTGTCCCTAAGCGGTTCGACCTTTCAGCAATGTTCGTTCAGTCCTACTCTTCACTGAAGCAGAACATTAAGACCAACAAAGTCGAGTTCAAATGCGTTATTCCGCACAAGCAGTGTTATGTTTTCCTCGATGAGAATCGAGTAACTCAAATCATCACCAATTTCGTCAACAATTCCATCAAGTTCACCCAGCGTGGTCACATCACCATGGGCTATGAAATAATCGACGAAGGCATCCGTGTTTTCTGTGAGGACACCGGCATAGGTATCGCCAGTGAGAACATCAATAAAGTCTTCGAGCGTTTCTATAAACTCAACGACTTCGCCCAAGGCTCAGGTTTAGGCATGGCAATCTGCAAAGCCATTGCCGATGAGCAGCATGGAAAAATTGGTGTTCAGTCAAAGTTAGGCAAAGGATCCATCTTCTGGGCATGGCTTCCAACCCCCACCGAATTTACTGATTAAAATTTCCCCACAATCAATCCTTTATCCCCAAAATTGCGAAGCAATTTGCAATTTAGCGAATAGTGTCAATTCCCAATAACTCCCCAAAGTAGGGGCGGATCCATGTATCCGCCCTCCCACGTCATGGCAGCTTTATCAATAAAATGCGAAGCATTTTCCTCTATTTAGTTCATTGAAAATGAGCTAAATAGGTCCCCCTCTTTGCTCGTCTTGCCTAAAGAGGGAGTGGCACGAAGTGCCGGGGGAGTTGCCGAACGAGGTATTTTCTCCGCCCAAATTGTGTATTTTCCTCACATCAGCCTCATTCGCCCCATCAGCCTCATCAGCCCCACATCATATTTGCCCTATTATCCCTAAAAATCAAATATGAATTCCCCAAATCTCTTCCCCCTCCAAAATAATTCTCCCTCATTTTTCCGATTTTCTTGATTTCCCCCTCCCGTCATCCCCTAACTTGCAACAAAAAAGTAATAAAGAAATTCACCATGATTGACAAGGACAACGTACTTTGGGAAAACATGAACAAGGGCGGAATGACATTCTCCCGCACCGATTG